>DAORNK010000019.1:0-26442 GCA_035440985.1 Rubrivivax sp.
GCTGCACTGGCCGCCCAGGGGCGGCCGGGGTGGGCCCAGGGCCGCGGCCAGGGTCAGCGGCGTCTCCACCCGAGGCTGCCATCCACCCAATGCCGCAAACGCCTGGCGTGCCGGCGGCAGGAGCGCTGCAAAAGGCAGCAACACGACGGCGTCGCGCGCAGCCAGGCCGCGCCCGGCCAGCCAGTGCTGGCAGTGCCGGGCCACGTCGGCCCACAGGCTCTCGACGCGCCAGCCTTCGGCCAGACTGATTTGCTCTATCGCACTCATGAAAAGGGCCAACCGCTGCCTGCGGGCCTGGGCAGGCCCGATATGTCAGAATCATTGTGCCCTTGCAAGCAGCGCCAACCGTGCCGCGCATTGCATCAAACCCCGGGGCACGCGGAGACCCTCGACATGAGCAGCGAACTGATCAAACACGTCACCGACGATTCGTTCGGCACGGACGTGCTGAAGGCCGACAAGCCGGTGCTGGTGGACTACTGGGCCGACTGGTGCGGCCCGTGCAAGATGATCGCCCCCATCCTGGACGAGGTCTCCAAGGACTACAGCGGGCGCCTGCAGGTCGCCAAGATGAACGTCGACGAAAACCGTGAAGTACCGGGCAAGTACGGCATTCGCGGCATCCCGACCCTCATGCTGTTCAAGGGCGGCGAACTCGCGGCCACCAAGGTGGGCGCGTTGTCCAAGGCGCAGCTGACCGCTTTCCTCGACGGTCATCTATAATCCACGGCAACGGCCTGGGTGAAGCCCAGGCCGTCTGACCCGCCGCCACGCACCGCCCTCGCCGGCACTCTGTGTTCAGCACAGCCGGCTCCTGAAGGGCAGGCGCATGGGCCCGGCGCCAATCCACCAGAGCTCTCCTGCACGGCCTGCGCCCTCCTTCGGCGCCTGCGCTGCTGCCGCGTCTACCCGAGGGTGCCGCATGCATCTTTCCGAACTCAAGGCCCTGCCGATCGCCGACCTCATCACCATGGGCGAGGCGCTCGAGATCGAAAACGTCCAGCGCCTGCGCAAGCAGGAGCTGATGTTCGCGATCATGAAGAAGCGCGCCAAGGCTGGCGAGCAGGTCTTCGGCGACGGCGTTCTGGAGGTGCTGCCCGACGGCTTTGGCTTCCTGCGCAGCATCGAAGCCAGCTACATGGCCAGCACGGACGACATCTACCTGTCGCCGAGCCAGATACGCCGCTTCAACCTGCACACCGGCGACAACGTCGAAGGTGAAGTGCGCGTGCCCAAGGACGGGGAGCGCTACTTCGCGCTGGTCAAGGTCGACCGCGTGAACGGCCTCACGCCCGAGGAGAGCAAGCACAAGATCATGTTCGACAACCTGACGCCGCTATTCCCGACGGCGCAGTTCAAGCTCGAACGCGACATCAAGGCCGACGAGAACGTCACCAGCCGCATCATCGACCTCATCGCGCCGATCGGCAAAGGCCAGCGCGCGCTGCTGGTGGCCCAGCCCAAGACCGGCAAGACGGTGATGATGCAGCACATCGCCCACGCGCTGGTCGCCAACCACCCCGAGATCCACCTGATCGTGCTGCTGGTCGACGAACGGCCCGAGGAAGTGACCGAGATGCTGCGCACCGTGCGCGGCGAGGTCATCTCGTCCACCTTCGACGAGCCCGCCGCGCGCCACGTGCAGGTGGCCGAGATGGTGATCGAACGCGCCAAGCGCCTGGTCGAGCTCAAGAAGGACGTGGTGATCCTGCTCGACAGCATCACGCGGCTGGCCCGTGCCTACAACAACGTGCTGCCGTCTTCCGGCAAGGTGCTCACGGGTGGCGTCGACGCCAACGCGCTGCAGCGGCCCAAGCGCTTCTTCGGCGCCGCGCGCAACACCGAAGAGGGCGGCACGCTGACCATCATCGGCACCGCGCTGGTGGATACCGGCTCGAAGATGGACGAGGTGATCTACGAGGAGTTCAAGGGCACCGGCAACTGCGAGATCCACCTCGACCGCCGCATGGCCGAGAAGCGCGTCTACCCCTCGATCCTGATCAACAAGAGCGGCACCCGGCGCGAAGAGCTGCTGCTCAAGCCCGAGATCCTGCAGAAGAGCTGGATCCTGCGCAAGCTGCTGTACCCGATGGACGAGATCGAGGCGATGGAGTTCATCCTCGAGAAAATGAAGGCCAGCAAGAACAACCTCGACTTCTTCGACATGATGCGTCGGGGCGGCTGAGCTATACTTGCCGGTTACCTTTACCACGGAAAGTGCGCGGCCGGCCACGGCGCCGCGTGGCTCCCAGAACTGTCGAAAGAGGCCCCCATGAAAGACGGCATCCACCCCGCCTACCGCGAGATCTGCTTCCAGGACCTGTCCAACGGTTTCAAGTTCGTCACGCGTTCGTGCGCGCAGACCAAGGAAACCATCACGATGGAAGACGGCCGCGAACTGCCGCTGGTGAAGCTGGAAACCACCAGCGAGACGCACCCGTTCTACACCGGCACGCAGAAGAGCGTGGACAACCTGGGCGGCCGCGTCGAGAAGTTCCGCAACAAGTTTGCCCGCGTCGGCCTCAAGAAGTGATCGGGCGGCAGCCTGCGTCAAAGGCAGCTTCGGCTGCCTTTTTCTTTGGCGAAGTGCACGCCGTGCGCGCCCCGGGCCGGCGGCCGGCGGGCTGCGGCATGATCGGGACGTGAATCGCCCCAAGCCCGCTCTGATCACGCAAGCCGGCGCGCGACGCCTGCCACGGGTGCCGCTGCTGTTGCTGTGCGGGGCCTACCTGCTGCCCGGCCTGATCGGGCGGGACCCGTGGCGCAACGCCGATCTGACGGCGTTCGGCCTGATGGTGGCGATGGCGGAAGGCCGTACACCCTGGTGGGCACCGACCCTGGGCGGCGTGCCAGGCGACACCGCGTTGCTGCCGCACTGGCTCGGCGCCGCCTTCATCTCGCTGACCAGCGGCCTGTTGACCCCCGAGGTGGCGGCCCGCCTGCCGTTCGGACTGCTGCTGGCCCTGACGCTGGCGCTGATCTGGTACACCACACTGCACCTGGCGCGCACCGAAGCGGCCCAGCCGGTGCCCTTCGCCTTTGGCGGCGAAGCCGAGCCGGTGGATTACGCGCGGGCCATCGCCGATGGTGCGGTACTGGCGCTGATGGCCACGCTGGGCCTGCTCCAGCTGGGGCACGAAACCACACCCGAGCTGGCCCAGCTCTGCGCGGTCAGCCTGTACCTCTACGCCCTGGCTGCGGTCCCCTTCCGCCGTTGGCAGGCTCGCGCGGCCCTGATGGCAGCCCTGCCCTTGCTGGCCGGCAGCGGTGCGCCCGCGGTCGCCGTGGCCATGGGGTTGGGCGGCACACTGGTCTGCACGCACTCACGCTACGAGCAGGTCCGTGCCTTCGTCCCCTGGACTCTGGCCGCCACCGCGGCGGGCGCCGCCAGCGCGGCGGTGCTGGATGCCTGGCACTGGCGCGCCCTGCCGCTGGAAGCCGACGATCTGCCGGGCATCGCGCGGCAATGGCTGTGGTTCATGTGGCCGGTCTGGCCGATGGCGCTGTGGACGCTGTGGCGCTGGCGCCGCCAGCTGTCCTACCGCCACATCTCGGTGCCGGCGGTGACCGTGATCGTGGCCCTGCTGACCAATCTGGCGACCTACGGGTCCGATCGTGCACTGATGCTGGGCCTGCCGGGCCTTGCCGTGCTGGCGGCCTTTGCCTTGCCCACGCTCAAGCGCAGTGCGGCGGCGGCCATCGACTGGTTCTCGATGTTCTTCTTCAGCGCCTGGGCCCTGCTCTTCTGGGTGCACTACGTGGCCATGCACACCGGCCTGCCGCCACGCCCGGCGGCGAACATCCTGCGTCTGGCACCGGGCTTCGAGCCCGTCTTCTCGGCGCCGGAACTGGCCATCGCCGTGGCCGGCACGCTGGCCTGGCTGGCCGTGGTGCGCTGGCGCACGGGCCGCCACCGTGCGGCCGTCTGGAAGAGCCTGGTGCTGCCCGCCGGTGGCGTGGCGCTGTGCTGGCTGCTGGCGATGACGCTGCTGTTGCCGCCGCTGGACTACATGCGCAGCCCGCGCCTGGCCGTATCCCGGCTGGTACCGCACATCCCTGCTGGTGCCTGCGTGCTGTCACCGGGGCTCACGGCGCCCAATGTCGCCGCCCTGGAGCACTTCGGCCGGTGGCGCGTGGTGGCGGCACGCGATGCCATCGACCAGCCACGACCGGACTGCGACCATCTGGTGCTGATTGCGCGGCAGAACCCGGCGCCCGCCCCAGCGGGCTGGAAACTCACCGCGACGGCACGCCGGCCGGGCGAGCGCGAGGAGGTGGCAGCCGTCTACAGGCGCATCGCGGCCTCGCCCTGATCGCTCCCGACGACATCGGCCAAGGCCGGCTGCGCGATGGGCTGGCGGACTCGCGGCGCGGGCAGCCGGATGCGGAAGACCGAGCCCTTGCCGGGTTCGCTGCTCACGCCGATCTCGCCACCGTGGCGTTGCGCCACGTGCTTGACGATGGACAGCCCCAGACCTGTGCCCCCCGTGTCGCGCGAGCGGCTGCCATCCACGCGGTAGAAGCGCTCGGTCAAGCGCGGCAGATGCTCGCGTGCGATGCCGATGCCGGTGTCGGCGACCGTCAGTTCGCCTGCACCGTCCGCGAGCACCTGCCACGCCAGTCGGATGCGGCCACCTTCGGGGGTGTAGCGCACGGCGTTGTTCAGCAGGTTGGTCACGGCGCTGAAAATCTCGGTCTCGCTGCCGGCCACTTCGCTGGACTCGCCGCCGTCGACCTCGAACTCGTGTCGTCCCTTCGAGAGCGCCTTGGCATCGATCAGGGCGCGCTGCATCAAAGGCGCCAGCGGCAACCAGCGGTCGGTCGGCGGGGGGGGACTGCCTTCCAGGCGGGCCAAGGTCAACAGGTCGGCCACCAGGCTTTGCATGCGGTCGGTCTGTTGCTGCATCAGCACCAGGACGCGGCGGCGCTCGCTCTCGGACAGCGGCAGCGCCGTCATCGTTTCGACGAAGCCCGCCAACACCGTCAGTGGCGTGCGGATCTCGTGCGACACGTTGGCCACGAAGTCGCGCCGCATCGCGTCCGCGCGTTCGCGCTCGGTGATGTCATGCGACAGGATCAGCCGCATGCCTTCGCCATAGGGCCGCACCATCACGGCCAGCGTGGCACGCCCCAGATGGCCTTCCAGCACCACCGGCTCACTGAACCGGCCCGCCTGCAGGTAGCCAACGAAAGCCGGCGCCCGTATCAGATTGGTGACCCGCTGCTGCAGGTCGCGCACCGGGTCGAGGCCGAAGTGCTGTGCCGCAACGGCATTGCACCAGACGATCTGACTGGCACCATCCACCAGGAGCACCCCATTGGGCGAAGCCTCGATCGCTGAGAGGAACTGCTGCAGGTGGCGTTGCGCCTGTTCGGCCTCGCCCTCGCTGGCACTCAGTGAACGCTCCATGCGATAGGCCACCTCACCCCAGAACCCGGCGGACTGCGGCACAGGGGCACGGTGATTGCCACGCAGCCAGTCCATCAGCCCCTGGCCTTGCCGCACGTCCAGCCAGACCGCACCGAGTGCGCCCAGGGCCGTGCCCAGCACGCTGCCCAGGCTCGCGTGCCCGGCCCGACTGCCCAACACATGGCCTATCAGTGCAGCCAGGGCCAGCAGGGCCCAGAGGACCAGCACGCGCGACAGCACCCAGGCCATGGCTCAATCAGGTCGACGAAGCGGCGGGCTTGTGCGTCATCCGGTAGCCCGCTCCGCGCACGGTCTCGATCAGCTCCGCGCACTGCACCGGGCCAAGGGCCTCGCGCAGGCGCTTGACGTGCACGTCCACCGTCCGCTCCTCGATGAAGACATGGTCGCCCCAGACGCGGTCCAGCAGTTGCGCACGGCTGTGCACACGCTCGGTGTGGGTCATGAAGAAGTGCAGCAGGCGGAATTCGGTGGGACCCACCTTGACCTCGCGGCTGGTGTCGCCGACCCCCCGCGTCACGCGGCGCGTGGCCGGATCCAGCCGCAGACCAGCCACCTCCACGGCCACGTCGAGGGCCTCGGGCATCTTGCGCCGCAGCAGGGCGCGGATGCGGGCCAGCAGTTCCTGCGTGGAAAAAGGCTTGGTCAGGTAGTCGTCGGCGCCGGCATCCAGCCCGGTGATCTTGTCGCTCTCATCGGCGCGCGCGGTCAGCATGATCACCGGCAGCTCGCGCGTGCGCGCGTCGGCGCGCCAGCGTTTGGCCAGTTGCACGCCGCTGCTGCCGGGCAGCATCCAGTCCAGCAGGACGAGGTCGGGCAGCTCACGGTCCACCTGGGCCTGGGCCGCCGTCGCGTCCGCGGCCAGCACCACCTGGTAGCCGGCGTGGCGCAGGTTAATGGCAATCAGCTCGGCGATCGCCGATTCGTCTTCGACCACGAGCACGGAACTCATCGCTGGACCCTTCTTCAGCGAATCGCATTCTCGACATCTGCCATCGAGGTGTGCCGGACGTCCGTGCCCTTGACGACGTAGATGATGGCTTCGGCCAGGTTCTTGGCGTGGTCGCCGACGCGCTCGATGGCCTTGGCCACGAAGACCAGGTCGATGCTGGCCGAGATGGTGCGTGGGTCTTCCATCATGTGGGTGATCAGCTTGCGCAGCAGCCCTTCGAACTCCTGGTCGATCTGGTCATCCTGCTTGAGGACTTCCAGCGCACGCACCGTGTCCAGCCGGGCGAATGCGTCCAGTGACTTGCGCAACTGCGCCACGGCCAGCCCCGCCCCGAAGGCCAGATCGCCCACGGGCAGCCGCGACGAAACGCCCGTGTTGATCAAGCGTTGCACCGTGCGTGCGATGCGCGCTGCCTCATCGCCGCCGCGCTCCAGGTTGGCGATGGCCTTGCTGATGGCGATCAGCAGGCGCAAGTCGCGCGCCGTGGGCTGGCGCCTGGCGATGATGGCCGACAGATCATGGTCGATCTCGACTTCCAGCTGGTTGATGCGCGCTTCCTGCTGCAGGACCTGCTGGGCCGTCTCGGGGCTGAAGTGCGTCAACGCATAGACGGCCTGGACGACCTGCGACTCCACCAGCCCGCCCATTTCGAGCACGCGGTTGGAGATGCCGCTGAGTTCGGCATCGAATTGGGTGGAAAGGTGTTTGTCGTTCATGCCGGTCTCCGGGCGGGTCAGCCAAAGCGGCCAGTGATGTAGTCCTCGGTCTCGCGACGCTTGGGCTTCATGAAGATGTCCTGCGTCTCGCCGTACTCGATGAGTTCACCCAGGTACATGTAGGCCACGTAGTCCGATACGCGGGCGGCCTGCTGCATGTTGTGCGTGACGATGAGCACCGAGACCGTCTTCTTGATCTCGCCGATCAGTTCTTCGATGGCACCGGTGGCGATCGGGTCCAGTGCCGAGGTGGGCTCGTCGAAGAGGATGATCTCCGGGTCGGTGGCCAGTGAGCGTGCGATGCACAGCCGCTGCTGCTGCCCGCCGGACAGGTTGGACCCGCCTTCATCCAGGCGATCACGCACTTCCTCCCACAGGGCGGCGCCCTTGAGCGCGGCTTCTACCTTGTCCTCGACGAAGCTGCGCGATTTCTCGTTGCGCACGCGCAGCCCGTAGGCCACGTTCTCGAAGATGGACTTGGGAAAGGGATTGGGCTTCTGGAAGACCATCGAGATGCGCATGCGGACCTCGATCGGATCGACCTGTGGCGCCAGCAGGTCCACAGCGTCGGGCAGGAGCTCGATCTGGCCATCGTAGCGATGCCCGGGATACAGGTCGTGCATGCGGTTGAAGCAGCGCAGGAAGGTCGACTTGCCGCAGCCCGAAGGCCCGATCAGTGCAGTCACCCTGTTCTCGTACACCGGCATCGAGACGCCCTTGAGCGCCTTGAACTCGCCGTAGTAGAAGTCCAGGTTCTTGGATTGCGCCTTCAGCGGCGGCGGATTGGCGGGCAGGGTCAGCGTGGAAATCGACATGGGGTCACCACTTGAGGTTCTTGCGCAGGCGGTAGCGCAGCCAGATGGCCAGCGCATTCATGCCCAGTGTCATCAGCACCAGCACGAAGCTGGCGGCGGCGGCATTCTGATGGAATGCCGGGTCAGGCCGCGAAGTCCAGTTGAAGATCTGGATCGGCATCACCGTGAAGGGTGAGAACAGCCAATCGAACATTCCCGCTGCAGGTTCGCCGGAGCCGGGCATGGGTGGCAGGAAGGCGATGAAAGTCAGCGCGCCGATGGTGATGATGGGTGCGGTTTCGCCAATCGCGCGCGCCATGCCGATGATCACGCCGGTGAGGATGCCCGGCAGGCCGTATGGGAGCAGGTGGTGGCTGACCACTTGCCACTGCGAGGCGCCGCAGGCGTAGGCGCCCTCCCGGATGTGTTGCGGGATGGAACGCAGGGCCTCGCGCGTGGCCACGATGACGATGGGCAGGATCAGCAGGGCCAGCGTCAGGCCGGCCGACAGGATGCTCTGGCCCAGGCCGAAGGTGTAGACGAACAGGCCCAGCGCCAGCAGGCCGTAGACGATGGATGGCACACCCGCCAGGTTGGAAATGTTGATCTCGATGATGTCGGTGAACCAGTTCTTGCGCGCGTACTCCTCCAGGTAGATCGCGCTGGCGATGCCCACAGGCACGGCGAAGAACGCAGTCACGAACATCACCAGGATGGAGCCCACCCATGCCGACAGGATGCCGGCTTGGCCTGCGCGCCGCGACGGAAAGCTGGTGAAGAAATCAGCGTTGAGCCGCGGCACACCATCGATGACCATGCCCGTGAAGAGTGCCGCCAGCGTCAGGATGCCCACCATCAGGGAAAGCACACCCAGCACGCCGAACAGGGCGTCCCAACGCTTGTGCGCCCGAATCAGCGCACGCAGGCTTTGCGCCCGGGTGCCAACGGCATTGGCGGCCATCAATAAGTCTCCCGGTAACGACGGCGAATCCAGTAGCCCAGCATGTTGAAGCCCAGCGTCAGCAGCAGCAGCATCAGGCCCGCGGCAAAGATGGTCTGGTAACCCACCGAACCGTGCGGCAGGTCACCGAGCGCCACCTGCACGATGTAGGACGTGATGGTGGCTGCCGGCTGCATCGGATCCAGACTGAGATTGGGCTGCATGCCCGCGGCCACGGCCAGGATCATGGTTTCGCCCACGGCCCGCGAGACCCCCAGGATGTACGCCGAAGCGATGCCCGACAGCGCAGCGGGCACCACCACCCGCAGCGCGGTCTGCAGGCGCGTGGCACCCATCGCGTAGGAGCCTTCGCGCAGGCTCATCGGCACGGCCCGCATGGCGTCTTCCGAGAGCGAGGATACGTAGGGAATGATCATGATGCCCATCACCAGACCTGCCGACAGCACGTTGAAGCCTGGCAGTTCCGGGAAGACCTTCTGCAGCAGCGGCGTGACGAAGAGCAGCGCAAAGTAGCCGTAGATGATGGTCGGCACGCCGGACAGCATCTCCAGCAGGGGTTTGAGGATCTCGCGCGCCCTGTGGCCGGCAAATTCGGACAGGTAGATGGCGATGATCGTGCCCAGCGGGATGGCCACGATCAAGGCCACCGCCGAACTGCTGATCGTGCCCGCCAGCAGCACGGTGATGCCGAAGTGCGCATCGGAGAACAGCGGTGTCCACTGCGTGTCGGTGAGAAAGTCCCACAGCGACACATGGCTGAAGAAGTTCAGCGATTCCTTCAGCAGGATGTAGACGATGCCGACGGTCGTGAAGACCGAGACGCAGGCCGCCAGCAGCAGCACGGTCTCGATGATCTTCTCGCGCCGCTGGCGGCTGCGCTTGAGCGACGCCAGCTCGTCCAGCCGGGCCTGGCCCGTCAATCGCGGTTGCCCCACGGCGGCACTGCGTTCCACGTTGTTCATGGCAGTCATGCTACGGTGCCTTCAGTGGGCAGGCCAGGGGTCGGCGGGCAGCGGCGCCGTGGCGGCGCCGCCAGCCAACGGGTCGGATCTTCAGAGCTTGGCTTCGCGGGCCAGCAGGTCTTCGATGCGGATGCCGACTTCGTTCTTGCCGCCCATCACGGTGCCTTTCTTCATCTTGGCGATGTGCTCCAGGCCGATCGCGTAGGCCTTGGCCGGCAGCGGCACGTACTTCACTTCCTTGGCGATCTTGGCGGCGGTCTTCATGTAGTAGTCGGCAAACTCGCGGACCTCGGGCTTGGCCAGCGACTTGGCATTCACGTAGATGAAGATCGGGCGCGACAGCGGCTGGTAGGTGCCGTCCAGCACGGTGGCTTCGGACGGCGACACCGCGGGCTTGCCTTCCTTCTCGATGATGGGCACCGCCTTGAGGCGGGACTGGTTCTCGGCGAAATAGGCGAAACCGAAGTAGCCGATCGCGTTGACATCCTGCGACACGCCCTGCACCAGCACATTGTCGTCTTCGGAGGCGGTGAAGTCACCGCGGCTGGCCTTGGACTTGCCATTGATGGCCTCGGTGAAATAGTCGAACGTACCCGAGTCGGACCCCGCGCCGAAAAGCTTGATGGGCGCATCGGGCCAGGCCGGGTTGACCTGGTTCCAGCGCATGATCTTGCCCTGGGCGGCGGGCTCCCACATCATCTTGAGCTCGGCCACGGTCATGGCCTTGATGAAGGCGTTGCGCGGATTCATGACCACGGTCAGCGCGTCGAAGGCGACCGGCAGTTCGATGTATTCGACGCCGGCGGCGCGGCAGTCGGCGATCTCCTTTTCCAGAATCGGCCGCGAGGCGTTCTGCACATCGGTCTCGCCACGACAGAACTTCTTGAAGCCACCGCCCGTGCCGCTGATGCCCACGGTCACCTTGATGGCGTTCTTCTTCAGCTTCTGGAAGTCCTCGGCCACCCCTTCCGTGATGGGGTAGACGGTGGACGAACCATCGATCTTGACGACTTGAGCCTGGGCGAAGGCTGCGGCGGCCAGCAGCGAGCCGGCCAGCATGAGGTTCAGGGGTGTTCGCATTCGATGCTCCTGCAACGCGACAGTGGGTTCGTCGCTCTGCAGGGCACTGTAGTCATCGATTGTGAAAACTCCGTGACAGCGACGCCGCTTTCGTGACAGCGCACGATGGCCGATCTCCGGTGACGATCGAGCTGTGCCGGCCGCGCCGCGGCCCGGCGTACGGCCGGCAAGCACTCGGCCGGCGGCGTCTCGCCCTATTAGCCCGCCGCGGCCGCCGCGGCCATGCGCTCGGCGCACCGCCGGCCCAGGCCGGGATCACTGGCCTCCACCATCACGCGCAGCACCGGTTCGGTGCCTGATGCACGGATCAGCACGCGGCCGGTGGCGCCCAGTTCCTGCTCGGCCCGTATGCGGGCATCGGCCAGCGCCGCGTTGGCATTCCAGTCGCTGCCTTCGCGCAGGCGCACGTTGATCATGGTCTGCGGGAACAGCGTCACGCCTTCCAGCAGCGCGGCCAGCGTGCGGCCGTCACGGCGCACGGCATGCAGCACCTGCAGGGCACTGACGATGCCGTCCCCCGTGGTGTGGCGGTCCAGGGCCAGCAGATGTCCTGAACTCTCGCCGCCGAGCTGCCAACCCCGGGCACTGAGCTCTTCCAGAACATAGCGGTCACCAACCTTGGCCCGCACGAGAGTCACGCCCAGCTTGCGCAGCGCCACTTCCACGGCCATGTTGGTCATCAGCGTGCCCACCACACCAGGCACCGGCTGGCGCTGCGCCAGACGGTCGGCGGCCAGCACGTACAGCAGTTCGTCGCCGTTGAAGAGCCGCCCGGCGGCGTCCACCATCTGCAGCCGGTCGGCATCGCCGTCCAGCGCCACGCCATAGTCGGCGCGGTGCTCGGCCACGGCGCTGACCAATGCAGCCGGTGCGGTGGCACCGACGCCGTCGTTGATGTTCAACCCATCGGGCTGGCACCCGATGGTGACGACCGTGGCACCGAGCTCGTGGAAGACATCCGGTGCCACGTGGTAGGCCGCGCCATGCGCCGCATCCACGACGATCTTCATGCCGCGCAGCGACAGGCTGTGCGGCACGGTGCTCTTGCAGAACTCGATGTAGCGCCCGCCCGCGTCGGCCAGCCGGCGCGCCTTGCCCAGGTTGGCCGAGTCGGCCCACTTCGGCGCCAGCTGCAGGGCGGCTTCGACATCGGCTTCCCATTCGTCGGGCAGCTTTTCGCCACGCGCCGAGAAGAACTTGATGCCATTGTCGGCGAAGGGGTTGTGCGAGGCGCTGATGACCACCCCCAGGTCCAGCCGCAGCGCCCGCGTGAGGTAAGCCACGCCCGGCGTGGGCAGTGGGCCGCTGAGCAACACGTCCACCCCGGCCGAAGCGAAGCCGGCTTCCAGCGAAGACTCGAGCATGTAGCCGGAAATGCGCGTGTCCTTGCCGATCAGCACCGTGGGGCGCTGCGTGTCACGCCGCAGCACATGGCCTACCGCGTGCCCCAGGCGCAACATGAAGTCCGGCGTGATCGGCCCCTGCCCGACCGTGCCGCGAATGCCGTCCGTACCAAAATAGCTTGTGCTCATCATCAGGCTCCTTGCGGAGGATTTTGATCGGCAGCCAGCCCCGTCAACCCCGTGCGCAATGCCAGGTTGTGCGGATTTGTACAGCGGCTTGGGCTGTGTACGGGTGATCAGGTCTTGGGCAACTGGCCGGTGGCCACCGCCTGCCAGACCTTCAACGCGTCGACCGTCGCCGCCACGTCGTGCGCGCGCACGATGGCGGCACCATGGTGAACAGCCGCCAGCGCGGCGGCCAGACTGGCGGCCAGCCGATCACCCACCGTGCGGCCGGTGATGCGACCCAGGGTGCCTTTGCGCGACCAACCCACCAGCACCGGCCGCCCCAGCGTCGCCAACTCATCCAGATGCGCCGTCAGGGCCAGGTTGTGGTCAGGCAACTTGGCAAAGCCGATGCCCGGATCCAGCACGATGCGCTCCCGGTGCACGCCGGCGGACTCGGCGGCCTGCATCCGGGCCGCCAGAAAGCTGCGCACGTCTGCGAGCACGTCGTCGTAGTCGGTCAGGGACTGCATGTCCGTCGGCTCGCCACGCATGTGCATCAGGCACAGCCCGGCCTTCGGATGGGCAGCCACGGCGGCCACCGCGCCGGGGCGCTGCAGCGCCCGCACGTCGTTGATGATGTCCGCACCCAGGGCCAGCGCCTCGCGCATCACCATCGGTTCACTGGTGTCCACGGAAACCGGCACGCCCAGGCGCAGGGCCTCCCGCAGCACCGGCAGGACCCGGGTCAGCTCGTGCGCAGCACCCAGCGAGTCGGCACCGGGTCGCGTCGACTCGCCCCCGATGTCCAGCATGTCCGCGCCTTCGGCCACCAGCCGCTGGCAATGTGTGATCGCCGCCGAGACGCTGGCGTGCAGGCCACCATCGAAAAACGAGTCCGGCGTCACGTTGACCACACCCATCACCTTGGGCTGGCTCAGGTCGATGCGGTAGCGGCTCGTCTGCCAGTGCATGAAGTCCCCCTGAAAGGCGCGACGGGGCCGCAGCCCCGTCGGTGTTCACTCTGTAAAGCGCGTTCAGGCAGCTGCTGGCGCGCTGTCGGCACCGACCGAGGGCGGGCTGCCGCCGGTCTTGCTGGCAGAAGGTGTCCAGTCCTTGGGCGCGCGTGGTGGTTTGCCACCCATGATGTCGTCGATCTGATCGCTGTCGATGGTTTCCCACTCCAGCAGCGCCTGCGCCATCGCGTGCATCTTGTCCTTGTTGTCCTCGATCAGCCTGCGGGCGATCGTGTACTGCTCGTCGATGATGCGGCGGATCACGGCATCGACCTTGCGCATGGTCTCCTCGGACATCGTGGTCGTCTTCGTGACGCTGCGCCCGAGGAAGACCTCACCTTCGTTCTCGGCATAGACCATCGGGCCGAGTTCATCGGTCATGCCGTAGCGCGTGACCATGTCGCGCGCGATGTGGGTGGCGCGTTCGAAGTCATTGGAGGCGCCGGTGGTCATCTGGTTCATGAACACTTCTTCGGCGATGCGTCCGCCGAACAGCACGCTGATCGTGCTGAGCATGCGCTCCTTGTCCATGCTGTAGCGGTCGCCTTCGGGCAACTGCATCGTGACACCCAGCGCACGCCCGCGAGGAATCACGGTCACCTTGTGTACCGGGTCGGTCTTGGGCATCAGGCGCGCCACCAGCGCGTGGCCGGCCTCGTGGTAGGCGGTGTTCCTGCGCTCTTCCTCGGGCATGACCATGGACTTGCGCTCCGGGCCCATCATGATCTTGTCCTTGGCCTTCTCGAAGTCGACCATCTCCACCACCCGGCCGTTGCGGCGCGCGGCGAACAGCGCCGCCTCGTTGACCAGGTTGGCGAGGTCGGCACCGCTGAAGCCCGGCGTGGCGCGCGCGAGGATGTCGCCCTTCCCGTCCTGCCGCGGGCCAGGATGTCGGCGCGGATGTCCTGCCCCACCGGCACCTTGCGCATGTGCACGCCGAGGATCTGCTCGCGGCCGCGAACGTCGGGCAGCGTCACGTAGACCTGGCGGTCGAAGCGGCCGGGGCGCAGCAGCGCGGGATCGAGGATGTCAGGCCGGTTGGTGGCCGCCATCACGATGACACCGAGGTTGGTTTCGAAGCCGTCCATTTCGACGAGCATCTGGTTCAGCGTCTGCTCGCGCTCGTCATTGCCGCCACCCAGGCCCGCGCCGCGGTGGCGACCCACCGCGTCGATCTCGTCGATGAAGATGATGCAGGGCGCGCTCTTCTTGGCCTGTTCGAACATGTCGCGCACGCGCGCCGCGCCCACGCCGACGAACATCTCGACGAAGTCGGAGCCGCTGATGCTGAAGAACGGCACCTTGGCCTCACCCGCGATGGCCTTGGCCAGCAGCGTCTTGCCGGTGCCCGGGGGGCCGACCAGCAGCACGCCACGCGGGATGCGGCCGCCAAGCTTCTGGAACTTCTGCGGGTCCTTCAGGAAGTCGACGAGTTCCTTGACCTCTTCCTTGGCCTCGTCGCAGCCGGCGACGTCGGCGAAGGTGGTGGAGTTGTTGGCCTCGTCGAGCATGCGCGCCTTGCTCTTGCCGAAGCTGAAGGCGCCGCCCTTGCCGCCGCCCTGCATCTGGCGCATGAAGTAGATCCAGACGCCGATCAGCAGCAGCATCGGGCCCCAGCTGACCAGGATGCTCATCAGGATGGAGGGCTCTTCGCGCGGGCGCACGTCGAACTTGACGCCGTTGGCGATCAGGTCGCCGACCAGGCCACGGTCCAGGTAGGTGGCGGTGCTGCGCAGGCGCTTGTCGTCGGCCGTGGTGGCGATGATCTCGGTACCACCGCCGGGGTTCTCCTGCAGCGTGACCGACTTGATGCGCTTGCCACGCACTTCTTCCAGGAAGTCGGAATAGCCGATCTGGTTGCCCGCCGTCACACCCCGGTCAAACTGCTTGAAGACGGTGAACAGCACCAGCGCGATCACCAGCCAGACTGCGACTTTCGAGAACCATTGATTGTTCACCGCGGCTCCTTCTTGCAAATTCAGCGGTACGGCGCGCCGGAGGGGTCGCACCGGATTCCACGGCATATGGGGTCGATTCTAGTTCAGACAAGCCTTTTGCCGGGGTCCCCCGCAGTGGCCGGCCCCACGCGAAAAGTGCCAACCCGACGCGGTTTTGCAGGGCCTTTTGCAGAACTTCATTTCGACTTCAGACCAACTCCGATCAGAAAGGTTTCCGCCGATTTGTCGCGTGAAGCCTTCGGCTTGATGGGCTTGACCACCCTGAAGTGCTGCTTGAACAGGTTTACGAGCTGGCTGTAGCCGCTGCCGTGAAAGACCTTGCACACCAGTGCACCTTCGGGCCGCAGGTGCCGACTGCTGAAATCCACGGCCAGTTCGACCAGGTGGGCGACGCGTGCCGCGTCCGAGGACCCGATGCCGGAGAGATTGGGCGCCATGTCCGAGACCACCACGTCCACCGGCCGTCCACCCAGCCGCGCCGTGAGCGCCAACGCGACGGATTCTTCGCGGAAGTCGCCCTGCAAGAAGACCACGCCTTCGATGGGATCCATCGGCAGGATGTCCAGCGCAATGATGCAGCCATCCAGCGCACCCACGGCCGCGCCGCCGGGCGCAAAGCGGCGGCGCAGGTACTGGCTCCAGGCGCCGGGCGCCGAGCCCAGGTCCACCACCACCTGCCCGGGTCGCAGCAGGCGCAGGGTTTCGTCGATTTCCTTGAGCTTGTAGGCCGCGCGCGCGCGGTAGCCCTCGCGCTGGGCCAGCTTGACATAAGGATCGTTGACGTGGTCGTTGAGCCAGGCCTTGTTGACCTTCTTGCTCTGGGTACTGACTTTCATGGGCCACCGATAATAGGCAAATGACCGCCATCCAGCTCACGCCTGCCGAACGCAAAGGGCATCGCTCCAGCGCCCACCACCTCGACCCGGTCGTCATCATTGGCGGCGAGGGGCTGACGCCAGCCGTCAGCAAGGAGATCGACAACGCGCTCAACGCCCACGGTCTGATCAAGGTACGCGTCTTCTCCGACGACCGCACAGCCCGCGAAGCCATGTTGCAGACGCTGTCCGATTCGCTGGGTGCTGCGCCCATCCAGCACATCGGCAAGCTGCTGGTGCTGTGGCGTCCGATACCGCCCAAGGAAAAGCCGGCGCGCGATGACCGCCTGCCCGGCCCGCGCACCGTCAAGCTGGTCAGCTTCTCCAAGAGCGGCAATCACCGCGCGACGGTCAAGAAGATCAAGGTCTTCGGCAACGAGAGGGTCACCGCAGGCGGACAGATCAAGCGCACGCGCCAGCGGCAGGTCAGCCTCAAGAAGAAGGCCGCCGGGTAGCACCCGGGCCAGCAACGCGCCAGGCCAGGATCGACACCAGCAGCACCTTAACCGCGTAGAACGCGGCACTGATGGCATGCAATTGGCCGAAGCTCAGGGGGCCCTGCCCCTGCTTGGCCACTGCCATCATCGGTTGCAGGCCGAAGTATCCGGCCACCGTGCAGAAAATCGCACCCAGGACCAGCGCCAGGCCGGCGCTGAACGCACTGCCCTGCCCGACCTCGGCTGCACGCCGGGCGGCACGCCGCTCCAGCAGCAGCAGCAGGATGCCCAGGGCCAGGCTGGCGTAGGCCTCCTGCGCCAGCATGCGTGCCACCACGCGTCCGGCGTCGGCCCGCTCCAGCAAGGCAAAAGGCGCCGGTGTGGCCAGCCCAGCCACGCAAAGCAGGCCGCCCAGCCAGAGACCCGGCAGCAGCCGCGTCAACCGGGCCAGCACGCGCTCCACGTTCAGCCGTAACGGACGTCCACGATCTCCCAGTGTCGCAGGCCCCCGGGCGCCTGAACCTCGGCCACGTCGCCGGTGTGCTTGCCTATCAGGGCGCGAGCGATCGGACTGCTGATAGAGATCAGCCCCAGCTTCAAGTCGGCCTCGTCGTCACCGACGATCTGGTAGGTGACCTTGGCGCCGCTGGTTTCGTCTTCCAGGTCCACCGTGGCACCAAACACCACCTTGCCGCCAGCATCCAGCGACGCCGGATCGATGACCAGTGCCGCCGCCAGCTTGGATTCGAGTTCCTTGATGCGGCCCTCGATGAATCCCTGCTTGTCCTTGGCCGCTTCGTACTCCGCGTTCTCGGACAGATCGCCCTGGGCACGCGCCTCCGCGATGGCCTGGATCACGGCGTGGCGTTCGACGGATTTCAGACGCTGCAGTTCGCTCTTCAGCAGTTCCGCGCCGCGGCGGGTGAGGGGAATGGTGGCCATGGGTCGATCCGCTGGGGGCAAAGTGAATCCGCCGCAGCCTGCCCAGTTTGAAGTCTGGTGCAGCCTGCGGCGGACGGTGGCGAGGATTTTAGTGCAGTTCGGCCGCCGTGGCGGCGGGCTGGCGCAGCTCGGCGTGCATCTCCTGCAGCGAAGTCACCGCCAGGCCGGACTGGTGCTTCATCGCTTCGGTGGCCGCCTCGGCGCCTGCCATCGTCGTGTAGTAGGTGACCCGGTTGGCCAGCGCCGCGGTGCGGATGTAGCGGGAGTCGGCGATCGCCGTGCGCGTTTCGTCCACCGTCGTGTAGACGAGCTGGATCTCGCCGGCCTTGACCATGTCGGCGATGTGCGGGCGGCCGTCCTTGACCTTGTTGATCACGCCCACCGGGAGCCCGGCTTCGGCGATCGCCGCCGCCGTCCCCTTGGTGGCCACCAGCTTGAAGCCCAGCGCCACCAGATCGGCGGCGACCGCCACGGCGCGCTGCTTGTCGCTGTTCTTCACGGTGATCACCACCGTACCCTGGCGCGGCAGGCGCGAGCCGGCACCCAGCTGGCTCTTGAGCATGGCTTCGCCGAAGGTGCGCCCGGCCCCCATCACCTCGCCGGTGGACCGCATCTCCGGCCCCAGGATGGGGTCCACCCCCGGGAACTTGTTGAAGGGGAAGACGGCTTCCTTGATGCTGAAGTAAGGCGGGATCACCTCGTGCGGCGGCAGCCCGTCGGGCCCCAGCTGCGACTTCAGCGGCTGGCCGGCCATGCAGCGCGCCGCGATCTTGGCCAGTGGCTGGCCCGTGGCCTTGCTGACGAAGGGCACCGTGCGCGACGCGCGCGGGTTGACCTCCAGCACGTAGACGACCGCGTGCTCGCCTTCGCCCTGGATGGCGAACTGCGTGTTCATCAGCCCCACGACCTTGAGCGCGCGCGCCATCGCCGTGGCCTGGCGGCGCAGCTCTTCCTGAAGGCTCGCGGGCAGCGTGTACGGTGGCAGTGAACAGGCGGAGTCGCCGCTGTGGATGCCGGCGGCTTCGACGTGCTCCATGATGCCACCGATCATCACGTCCGTGCCGTCGCTGATGCAGTCGACGTCGACTTCGATGGCGTCGTCGAGAAAGCGGTCCAGCAGCACCGGCGACTTGTCGCTGACGCGGACCGCTTCGCGCATGTAGCGTTCCAGGTCCTTGTCGCCGTGCACGATCTCCATGGCCCGGCCGCCCAGCACGTAGCTCGGCCGCACCACCAACGGGTAGCCGATCTCGTGGGCCAGGGCCAGCGCCGCCTCTTCGGTGCGCGCCGTGCGGTTGGGTGGCTGCTTCAGATCCAGCTCGTGCAGCAGCTGCTGGAAGCGTTCGCGGTCCTCGGCGATGTCGATGCTGTCAGGCGTGGTGCCGATGATGGGCACACCGGCACGTTCGAGATCCAGCGCCAGCTTCAGCGGCGTCTGGCCGCCGTATTGCACGATCACGCCGACGGGCCGTTCCTTGTCGACGATCTCCAGCACGTCCTCCAGCGTCACCGGCTCGAAGTACAGGCGGTCGCTGGTGTCGTAGTCGGTGGAGACGGTCTCCGGATTGCAGTTGACCATGATGGTCTCGTAGCCGTCGTCGCGCAGCGCCAATGCGGCATGCACGCAGCAGTAGTCGAACTCGATGCCCTGGCCGATGCGGTTGGGCCCGCCGCCGAGCACCATGATCTTCCTGCGCGCTGTCGGCTCGGCCTCGCACTCTTCGTCATAGGTGCTGTACAGGTAGGCCGTCTGCGTGGCGAACTCCGCGGCGCAGGTGTCCACCCGCTTGTAGACGGGGCGCACGCCCAGTGCATGGCGCCGTTCGCGCACGGCGTGCTGGTGCGTCTTCAGCAGCTTGGCCAAGCGGCGGTCGGAGAAGCCCTTCTGCTTCACGTAGCGCAGTTCCGGGGCCGTGAGGGTGGCCAGCTCGCGTCCCCCGACATGCCTTTCGATGTCGACCAGCGCCTCGATCTGCGCCAGGAACCAGGGATCGATTGCGGTCTCTTCGAACACCTCGTCCAGGCTCATGCCGACGCGGAACGCGTCGGCCACGAAGAGGATGCGCTCCGGGCCCGCGTTGCCGATCGCATCCACGATTTCGTCACGGTCGTCGCTGCGTTCGCTCAGGCCATCGATGCCGGTCTCCAGGCCGCGCAAGGCCTTCTGGAAGCTCTCCTGGAAGGTGCGGCCGATGGCCATCACCTCGCCCACGCTCTTCATCTGCGTCGTCAGGTGCGAGTCGGCAGCGGGGAATTTCTCGAACGCAAAGCGCGGGATCTTGGTGACCACGTAATCGATGCTGGGTTCGAAGCTCGCGGGCGTGGCTCCGCCGGTGATCTCGTTGCGCAGTTCGTCCAGCGTGTAGCCCACGGCGAGCTTGGCCGCCACCTTGGCGATCGGGAAGCCCGTGGCCTTGGACGCCAGGGCGGACGAACGCGACACGCGCGGGTTCATCTCGATGACGATCAGGCGGCCGTCTCTCGGGTTGACCGAGAACTGCACGTTGGAGCCGCCCGTGTCGACGCCGATCTCGCGCAGGATGGCGATGCTGGCATTGCGCATCACCTGGTATTCCTTGTCGGTGAGCGTCTGCGCCGGGGCCACCGTGATGCTGTCGCCGGTGTGGATGCCCATCGGGTCGAGGTTCTCGATGCTGCAGACGATGATGCAGTTGTCGGCGCGGTCGCGCACGACTTCCATCTCGAATTCCTTCCACCCGATCAGGCTCTCTTCGATCAGGAGTTCCTTGGTCGGCGAGAGGTCCAACCCGCGCTTGCAGATCTCGTCGAACTCCTCCGGGTTGTAGGCGATGCCGCCCCCGGTGCCACCCATCGTGAAGCTGGGGCGGATGACCATCGGGAAACCCGTGCCGCCGATCTCGCCGACGATGCGGCGCTGCACGGCCAGCGCCTCTTCCAGGCTGTGGGCGATGCCGCTCTTGGCCGAATCCAGCCCGATGGACGTCATCGCGTCCTTGAACTTCATGCGGTCTTCGGCCTTTTCGATGGCCTGCTCGTTGGCTCCGATCATCTCCACGCCGTGTTGCGCAAGCACACCGTTGCGGTGCAGGTCCAGCGCACAGTTCAGCGCCGTCTGGCCGCCCATCGTGGGCAGCAGGGCGTCGGGCTTCTCCTTGGCGATGATCTTGGCCAGCACCTGCCAGGTGATGGGCTCGATGTAGGTCACATCGGCCATCTCGGGGTCGGTCATGATGGTCGCCGGGTTGCTGTTGACCAGGATGACGCGGTAGCCCTCCTCGCGCAGCGCCTTGCAGGCCTGGGCGCCGGAGTAGTCGAATTCGCAGGCCTGGCCGATGACGATGGGGCCGGCGCCGATGATCAGGATGCTGCGGATGTCGGTGCGCTTCGGCATCTCAACGTTCCTCCATGAGCTTGACGAAGCGGTCGAACAGGTAGCCGATGTCGTGCGGGCCGGGTGATGCCTCCGGGTGGCCCTGGAAGCAGAAGGCGGGCTTGTCGGTTCGCGCCAGGCCCTGCAGGGTCTGGTCGAAAAGGCTGATGTGGGTAGGCCGCAGCGTCGCCGGCAGCGACTGCTCATCCACCGCGAAGCCGTGGTTCTGGCTGGTGATGCTGACGCGGCCGCTGTCCAGGTCCTTGACCGGGTGGTTGGCGCCGTGGTGGCCGAACTTCATCTTGAAGGTGCGCGCACCAGAGGCCAGCGCCATGATCTGATGCCCCAGGCAGATGCCGAAAGTGGGCAGGCCCGAATCGATCAGTTCGCGTGCGGCGGCGATGGCGTAGTCGCAGGGTTCGGGATCGCCCGGGCCGTTGCTCAGGAAGAGTCCATCGGGCTTGAGGCGCCGCACCTCGGCCGCTGGCGTCTGCGCCGGCACCACGGTGACGCGGCAGCCGCGGCTGGCCAGCATGCGCAGGATGTTGCGCTTGACGCCGAAGTCATAGGCCACCACGTGGTGGCGCGGCGTGGCCAGCGTGCCGAAGCCGGCACCGAGCAGCCATTCGGTCTCTGTCCACTCGTAGGGATGGGCCACAGTGACCTCGCGGGCCAGATCCAGCCCTGCCATCGAGGGCGCGGCCCGGGCTCGCGCTACCGCCTGGTGGACGTCTTCGTGGCCCACCGGGTGGCCGGCCTCAAAGCTCATGATGCAGCCGCTCTGGGCACCCGTGCTGCGCAGCACGCGGGTCAGACGCCGGGTGTCGATGCCGGCAATGGCCACCGTGCCTTCGTCATTCAGATATTGCGGCAGCGAGCGTGTGGCGCGGAAGCTGGACACGCGCAGCGACACGTCCTTGACGATCAGGCCAGCGGCATGCACGCGGGTCGATTCGACATCCTCGTGATTGACACCGACGTTGCCGATGTGCGGATACGTCAGCGTGACGATCTGCCGGCAGTAGCTGGGGTCGGTGAGGATTTCCTGGTAGCCGGTGAGCGCGGTGTTGAACACCACCTCGCCCACCGTGTGGCCGGGTGCACCGACGCTGGTGCCGAGGAAGGTCGTGCCGTCTGCGAGTGCGAGCAGTGCGGGGGGCAGGACGGGCAGCAAGTGGAAAGCTCCGAGGTTCGCGCGCCCATCGCCATCCGCTCAGGGATGGGTCCGAGAGGAAACCGACGACGGAGTTTCGTGAGCGCTGCGGTGTTGGCGGGTAAACCGCGGGATTATAGACGCGCTGCGTCAAGTACCCAGTGCCGCGATCCCAGCGCGCGCGATCTGCGCGTCTTCATTGGACTTCACGCCGCTCACGCCCACCGCGCCCACGCAATGCCCCTGCGTGAGGATGGGCACCCCACCTTCGAGCATGCCCTGCAGCACCGGCGCGCTGAGGAAGGACATGCGACCCTGGTTGATCATGTCTTCGTAGACCTTGCTCTCCCTGCGGCCCAGCGCGGCCGTTCGGGCCTTGGCAGGGGCGATCTCCGCCGAGATGGGGGCCGCACCTTCCAGGCGCTGCAACCAGAGCAGGTGCCCCCCATCGTCGACGATGGCGATGGTGACCATCCAGCCCTGGCGGGTGGCTTCGGCTTCGGCGGCGGCGGCGATGGCACGCACGTCGGCGGCGGTGAGGACGGGTTTGCTGTTCATGACCCCGACGATACCAACGCCAGGGTCAATCTGCCCAGGCACGTGGGGACATGCCGGCGAGGCGACGGGGAACTTAGAATCCTTCCGCGACTCGAATCCCGGGTCCGTCAACCTTGGAGGTGTCATGAATCAAAGCGTGCAGAACTATCCTGGCCTCGCCGGTAGCGGCGCGCTGGCCGCCGAACGCAACCGTGTCCTGCGCAATACCTACTGGCTGCTGGCGCTGTCGATGGTGCCCACAGTGCTGGGCGCCTGGATCGGCGTGCAGACCGGTGCCATGCGCGCCCTCACGGGTGGCATGGGCCTGATGGTCTTCCTGGTCGGTGCCTTCGGCTTCATGTTCGCGATCGAGAAGTTCAAGAACTCGGCCGCCGGCGTGCCCATCCTGCTGGCCTTCACCTTCTTCATGGGCCTGATGCTGTCGCGCCTGCTGGGTGCGGTACTCGGCCTGGCCAATGGCGGTAGCTTGATCATGATGGCCTTCGCCGGCACCGGCGCGATCTTCTTCGGCATGGCCTCGCTGACGACCATCATCAAGCGCGACCTGGGCTCGATGGGCAAGTTCCTGTTCATCGGCGCCATCATGCTGCTGGTGGCGGGCATCGCGAATGTCTTCATCCAGAGCAGCGCGCTGATGATCACGCTGTCGGTGCTGGCGATCGGCATCTTCTCGGCCTTCATCCTGTACGACCTCAAGCGCGTGCAGGATGGCGAGGAGACCAACTACATCACCGCCACACTGGGTGTCTATCTGAGCCTGTACAACGTTTTCAGCAACCTGCTGGCGCTGCTGGGCATCTTCGGCGGCGAACGCGACTGAGGTCCGCTTCCCGATCTGTGCATGGGGCCCTGCGGGGCCCCATTTTCATGGCCGGTCGAAGACCGCCATGCTCTCCACGTGGGCCGTGTGCGGGAACATGTTGACCACGCCCGCCAGCGTGCAGCGATAACCGGCCTGATGCACCAGCAGGCCCGCGTCGCGCGCCAGTGTCGAAGGGTTGCAGCTCACGTAGACGATGCGCCGCGGCGGCGTCCAGCCCGCCGTGGCCTGCAGATCGGCCAAGGCCTTGGCCAGGGCAAAAGCCCCTTCGCGCGGCGGATCCACCAGCCATCGATCGGCCGCACCCAGGCGTTGCAGATCGTCGGCCGCGAGTTCGAAGAGATCGCGCGCCTCGAAGGTGGTGCGCGATGCCAGGCCGTTGCCCGCCGCGTTGGCGCGGGCCCGTGCCACCAGCAACTCGCTGCCTTCGATGCCCAGCACCTGGCCCGCCCGCGTGGCCAGCGGCAGCGTGAAGTTGCCCAGGCCGCAGAACCAGTCGATCACACGCTCGCCAGCCTGAGGCGCCAGCAGGCGCACCGCCCGTTCGACCAGCACCCGGTTGATGTGCGGGTTGACCTGGGTGAAGTCGGTCGGTTTGAACGGCATCGTGATGCCGAACTCGGGCAGCCGGTAGGCCAGCGTGGGGCCGCCTTCATCCAGCAGGTGCACCGTCTCCGGGCCCTTGGGCTGCAGCCACCACTGCACCCCATGCTTGGCCGCGAAAGCGCGCAGGCGGTCCAGGTCGGCGGCCGTCAAGGGCTCCAGGTGGCGCAGCACCAGCGCCGTCACGGCGTCGCCGGCGGCCAGCTCGATCTGCGGCAGGCGGTCACGCTGATCCATCACGCCGACCAGGCGGCGCAGGGGCAGCAGCATCTCGCTCACCTTGGGCGGCAGCACCGGGCACACCCGCATGTCGGCCACGTAGCGCGACTTGCGTTCGTGAAAGCCGATCAGCACCTCGCCCTTCCTCGGTACGAAGCGCACCGACAGGCGGCCCCGGTCGCGGTAGCCCCAGATCGGCCCCTCGATCGGGCGCAGCAGGCGTTCGGCCCGCACCTTGGCCAGGTGCCAGAGGTTGTCCTCCAGCACCCGCTGCTTGACGGCCACCTGCGCCGCCGCGTGCAGGTGCTGCATCTTGCAGCCGCCGCAGGCGCCCGCGTGCAGGCCGAAGTGTGGGCAACCGGGGCGCACGCGCTGCGAGCTTTCGCGCCGCAGGGCCGTCATCTGGCCCTGCTCCCAGTTGTACTTGCGCCGCAGGATCTGGACCTGCACGCTCTCGGTGGGCAAGGCACCTTCGATGAAGACGACCTTGCCCTGCCCTTCCGCAGCCGGCCTGTGGGCAACCCCCTGCGCTTCGAGGTCCAGCGACTCCACCTCCAGCCATTGCACAACGGATTCCATGGGCCGGATTATCCCGGCGCCCAACAGGGCGCTCAGAACGCCTCGTCGCGCCCGACACCCTGGCGAGCCATCTGCCGCTTGAGCTTGAGCAACGCTTCGTGCTGGATCTGGCGCACGCGCTCGCGCGTGAGGTCCAGCTGCGCCGCCAGGCCCTCCAGCGTCTGCGGTTCGTTGCCATGCAGGCCGAACCGTGCCGACAGGACCTCGCGTTCGCGCGCGGTGAGCGTCGCCAGACCCTCGTCCAGCAGGTGGTGCATTTCGTCGCCCAGCCGAACCCCCAGCGGGTCGGCGGCCTGTTCATCCGGCACCTGCTCCAGCAAGGTGTCGCTGCCATCCGGCCCGATGGGTGTGTCCAGCGATCCGGTGTGTTCCGCCTGGTGCAGCAGGGCCGCAATCTCCTGCACCGGCCGCCCCATGGCCTGGGCGATGTCGACCGCCGAAATGCGCAGGCTGTCGGCGCGCTGCGCCTCCAGACCGCGGCGCACCTTCAGCACCTGGTGCAGGTCGCGCATCACGTGCACCGGCAGGCGGATCAGGCGCGCCTGCTGCACCACGGCGCGTTCCACCGATTGGCGAATCCACCACGACGCATAGGTCGAGAAGCGAAACCCCCGCTCGGGTTCGAACTTGGTGATGGCGTGCATCAGGCCGAGGTTGCCCTCCTCGATGAGGTCCGCCATCGGCAGCCCGCGTCCGGTGTAGTGCTTGGCAATGCTCACGACCAGGCGCAGATTGCGCTCGATCATGCGCTGCCGGGCGGCGAAATCGCCTGCCCGCGCCAGCACCGCCGTGTCGTGCTCTTCCAGCGCGGTGAGCAAGGGCGCGCGCCGGATGTCGCGCAGATAGCTGCGCAGGGCATCACCGTCCTCGGGTGAATCGGCGGTGACCTCGGCCAGCGTCGGCTCCGGCGCATCGGCGCCGGGCTCGGGGGCATCCGGCGTGCCCTCGGACGGCCCATCGGGCTGCGCGCCGTTGTATTTCACCAGGCACTCCGCACCGGGTGCGCGGACGTCAACGCGCCGGCAACAGCCGCGCAGGATCGATGGGCTTGCCCTGGCGCCGGATCTCGAAGTGCAGTTGCACCCGGTCGCTGTCGCTGCTGCCCATCTCGGCGATCTTCTGACCCCGGCGCACGGCCTGGTCTTCCTTCACCAGAAGGGCCTGGTTGTGGGCGTAGGCCGTCAGGAACGTTGCGTTGTGCTTGATGATGACCAGGTTGCCGTAGCCGCGCAGGCCCGAGCCGGCGTAGACCACGCGCCCGTCGGCGGCCGCGAGCACGGGGTCGCCGGCCTTGCCGGTGATGGCCATGCCCTTGTTCTTGCCTTCTTCGAAGGCGGCGGTCACCGCCCCCTGCGCTGGCCAGACCCAGCCCAGATCCTCTTCGGCGTCCTTGGGCACGACCGCGGGTGGTGCCGATGCCGGCCCGGCCGCCTGTGGGGCCGGTGCAACTGCCGGCGGGACCGCCGGTGCACTGGCACCGGCCGCGGGTGCGGCGACGCGGCCATCCAGCGGGCGGCTCTCCACCCGCC
>DAORNK010000020.1:0-25504 GCA_035440985.1 Rubrivivax sp.
TCGGGCGGTTCGCCGAACGCCGGCGCGTGTCGCCGCTCGGCGTCCAGTCGCGCCATCTCCTCGGCCAGGCGGCGTTGCTCGGCCTCTCGTTCGGCGGCTTCGCGCCGCGCCGCTTCGGCAGCGGCCATTTCGGCTTCGATCCGCGCGGCGGCTTCGGCCGCCAAGGCCTCGGCACGTATGCGGGCCAGTTCCTCAGCCGCACGCCTTTCAGCCTCGGCCCAGGCTTCGGCCCTGGCTTCGCGCGCCGCCACGTCCGGCGCCGGCTCCGGTTCCGGTTCCGGTGCAAGGGCTGCTGGCGGTGCCGGCTGCGACTGTTCGATTTCCTGCAGCATCTGCTGCGTGGAAGACTCGGTCTCGCGAGCGGCGCGCCGGCCGCGCCAGTACCGCAGACCCAGCAGCGCTGCCAGGGCCAGGGCCAGCAGGGCCCACAACAGGTTCAGATCGTCCATCGATGGGGCGCCTTGCGGCGACGAGCGTCACGGTGGCCAGCGGTGCGGGGGTGTTCGTTCACGGACCGCTGATGAAGCGTACAGCTTACGCCGCAGGGCGCAGGGCGAAGTGCGGAAAAGGCACGCTGCACGCGCCCTGTCTTGGCCGCTGCCGGCCGTGACTGCAACCAGCTGTTGCCGCCGCGACAGGACTCCCCAGGAAATCCCATACCCCGCGCCGAGTCGCGGCGCAGTACGCTGCGCGATCCTCCCTCTCTCACGGAGAAGACGATGAGCCAAGCCTGCCCCTTTGTCTGGTACGAACTGATGACCACCGACGCCGCAGCTGCGGCGGCCTTCTACGCCGGCGTGGTGGGCTGGGAACCCAAGGACGCGGGCATGCCCATGCCCTACACGATGCTGCATGCGGGAGGCCAACCCATCGGTGGGCTGATGGCGCTGACGCCCGAGATGCTGCAGGGCGGCGCCCGGCCCGCCTGGTGCGGTTATGTCGGCGTGCCCAGCGTCGACGACCATCTGCTCAAGCTCAAGGCGGCCGGCGGCAGCATCTGCAACCCGGCGCAGGACATTCCGGGGGTCGGCCGCTTTGCCGTGGTGGCCGACCCGCACGGCGCGGTGTTCATGCTGTTCCAGGGCAGCGAGGGCGACAGCGCGCCGCCGCGCGACACGTCCGCAACGGGCCAGGTCGGCTGGAACGAACTGCATGCCGGGCAGGGTGATGAGGCCTTTGCCTTCTACGCGGGCCTCTTCGGGTGGACCAAGGACCAGGCCATCGACATGGGCCCGGCCGGCACTTACCAGCTTTTCAAGACCGGTGGTGCAGAGGCGGCGGGCGGCATGATGACCAAGATGCCCGAGATGCCCGTGGCGGCCTGGCTGTACTACTTCAACGTGGAGTCCATCGACGCCGCGATCGGGCGTGTCAAGGCCGGTGGTGGCCAGGTGGTCCACGGGCCCATGGAAGTGCCCGGTGGCAGCTGGATCATCAACGCCATCGACCCGCAGGGCGCCCTTTTCGCGCTGGTGGCGCCAAAGCGCTGAAGCGCTGCAGCGCCTGATCCTCTGCTCAACGCCCCGTGAACCTTGGCTGGCGTCTGTCGGCAAAGGCCGCCAGACCTTCGCGCAGGTCGTCGCTCACGGCGCAACGGGCTTCGCGCAGACGCAGCCGCTTGAGATCGAACTCGCCGCGCCCGATCTCGTTGAGCGAGAGCTTCATGCCGCGCAGCGCCAGCGGCGCGCCCGCCTCCAGCGCCTGCGTGAAGCGCTGCATCACAGTGCCCAACTCGGCGGCCGGGGCTAGCGCGTCCAGGTAACCGATGCGCAGCAGCTCTTCGGCGGGCACGGCTTCGGCCAGCAGGAACAGGCGCTTGGCGGCCTGCAGCCCCAGGCGCGATACGTAACGCCGCAGCCCGCTGGGGTAGTAGTGCAGGCCCAGGCGTGCAGCGGGCATGCGCAGTTCCATGCCCTGCACGCCGACGCGAAAGTCGCAGGCCAGTGCCAGGTCGGTCGCGCCACCGTAGAGGCTGCCCTGCAGCCGCGCGATGGTGGGCACGGGCAGGGCTTCCAGCGCATCCACCGTGTGTTCGAAAAGCTGCGGATCCTGGCCCGCGGCGCCGGCCGCTTCCAGCTCGTCCAGGTTGAAGCCGGCACAGAAGCTGCGGCCCTGGGCGGCGAGCACCACCACACGCAGCGTGGCGTCCTGCGCCAGCTGGGCGAACTGAGCCTGCAGTGTCAGCAGGTCCTCGCGGTGCAGCCGGTTGAGGTGCCGCGCACGGTTCAGCGTGATGGTGGCGCAGCCGGCATCGTCCAGCGCCAGCAGCGGCGGGCCTTCGGCCGCGTTCACTTGAGTTCGGGCAGGTAACGCACGGCCAGCACGCCGGGGATCGCGGCCAGCGCCTGCAGCGCGGCCGGGCCGGCGGGGCTGTCCACGTCGACCAGCGTGTAGGCCATCTCGCCGCGGCTCTTGTTGACCATGTTGTGGATGTTCAGGCCAGCCTGTGCCAACGAAGTGGAGATCTGCCCCAGCATGTTGGGCACATTGCTGTTGGCGACCGCCACGCGGTAGGCGCTTTCACGCGGCATCGCGACGGTGGGGAAGTTCACCGCGTTGCGGACTTCGCCGTGTTCCAGGTAGGCGCGCAGCTGGTCCACCACCATCACGGCGCAGTTCTCCTCGGCCTCGCGCGTGCTGGCGCCGAGGTGGGGCAGGGCCACCACGCGCGGCTGGCCGTGCAGTTCGGCGCTGGGGAAGTCGCAGACATAGGCACTCAGGTGCCCGGCGGCCAGTGCTTCCACCACCGCGGCGTTGCCGACCACGCCGTCGCGGCTGAAGTTGAGCAGCACCGAGCCCGGCCGCATGAGGCCGATGTTGGCGTCGTTGACCAGATGGCGCGTGGCATCCAGCAGCGGCACGTGCAGGGTCACGAACTGCGCATCGCGCAGCACCTGGTTGACGCTGGCGGCGCGTCGCACCTGCGAAGGCAGGCTCCAGGCGGCGTCGATCGTGATCTCCGGGTCGAAGCCCAGCACGTCCATGCCCAGCGCGATGGCGGCTTCGGCCACCAGGCAGCCGATCTTGCCCAGGCCCACGATGCCCAGCGTCTGGCCGGCCAGCTCGTAGCCGGCAAACTGCTTCTTGCCCTCTTCGACGGTGCGGTCGAGGTCGGGCGAGGTGACGTCCAGGTTCGCCACGAAGCGCAGCGCCGGCGCGATCTGGCGCGCCGCCATCAGCAGGCCGGCAATCACCATCTCCTTCACGGCGTTGGCGTTGGCGCCCGGCGCGTTGAACACCGGCACGCCGCGCGCACTCATCGCCTTGACCGGGATGTTGTTGGTGCCCGCACCCGCGCGGCCAATGGCACGCACGCTGGCCGGGATGGCCATCGCGTGCAGGTCGGCACTGCGCACCAGCACGGCGGCAGGATCGGTCACGTCCTTGCCCACGCGGTAGCGTTCGGCCGGCAGGCGCGACAAGCCACCGGCCGAGATGGCGTTGAGCACCAGGATGGGCAAGCGGTCAGCCATGCTGGGCCTCGAATTCCTTCATGTAGGCCACCAGCGCCTGCACGCCTTCGATGGGCATGGCGTTGTAGATCGATGCGCGCATGCCGCCCACCGAACGGTGGCCCTTGAGCTGCACCATGCCGCGTGCTTCGGCGCCCTTGAGGAAGGCCCCGTCCAGCGCGTCGTCCTTGAGCTTGAAGGGCACGTTCATCAGGCTGCGGCAGTCCTTGGCCACCGGGGCGATGTAGAACCCTGTCGTGTCCAGGTAGTCGTACAGCAGCGCGGCCTTGCGGCGGTTGTGGGCTTCCATCGCGACCAGGCCGCCCTGGGCCTTGATCCAGTTGAACACCAGCCCGGCGATGTAGATGGCGTAGGTCGGCGGTGTGTTGTACATGCTCTCGTTGTCGGCCACCGTCTTGTAGTCGAAGGCGCTGGGCGTGGCCGGCAATGCGCCGCCCAGCAGATCCTCGCGCACGATGACGATGGTCAGACCGGCCGGGCCGATGTTCTTCTGCGCACCGCCGTAGATCAGCCCGTACTTCGCGACATCCACCGGCCGTGACAGGATGGAGCTGGACATGTCGGCCACCAGCGGCACGCTGCCCACGTCGGGCGTGAAGTGGTATTCGACACCGCCGATGGTCTCGTTGCTGCAGATGTGCACGTAGGCGGCCTGGGCGTCCAGTTTCCAGGTGTCGCGCGGCGGGATCGTCGTGTAGCCGCTGGCCGCGGCACTGGCCGCCACGTTGACGGCGCCGTACTTGCGGGCCTCCTTGATGGACTTCCTGCTCCACTCACCGGTGTCGATGTAGTCGGCGCCAGCATGGCCGCGCAGCAGGTTCATCGGCACGATGGCGTTCTCGGCGATGGCGCCGCCCTGCATGAACAGCACCTTGTAACCGGACGGGACGGCCAGCAGCTCGCGCAGCGAGGCTTCGGCTTCGGCTGCGATGCCGATGAACTCCTTGCCGCGGTGGCTCATCTCCATCACGCTCATGCCGCTGCCATGCCAGTCCAGCATCTCGGCAGCTGCCTGGCGCAGCACGGGTTCGGGCAGGGCGGCAGGGCCGGCACTGAAGTTGAAGACGCGGGTCATGGTCGGCTGGGCTCCGGGCTTGGTGTGTTGGGCTGGGTTGCGGAGCATACCCAAGCCGAAGGACGCCCTGGCGGCGGCCCACGCTCCCAGGCGCCTGACCGCCGGGTTGACGCCAGTCAAGGACGGGTGACGGGCGGGTGCCTAGAGTCCCCCATCGTCCCGCATCGGTCCCGCCACAGCCCCGGGAAGGGCTTCATCATGTTCCAGAACATCCTCGTGCCGCTGGACGGCAGCGAACTCTCCGACAAGGCGGCCGAGATCAGCCTGGAACTGGCGGGCCGGCTGGGGGCGCGCATCACCGGCTTCGTGGCCGAACCGATGCCGCCCCTGCCCAGCATGGGCTCGCACGCCGCGACCTACGCACGCCAGGCCGACGAGCATCAGCTGCGCACCGAAGCCCACGCCCATGAGGTGCTCAAGCACTTCGAATCCCGGGCACGGGACAAGGGCGTGGCCTTCGTCGGGCGCTTCCGCACCACCGATGCGGTGGACGATGCCATCGTGCACGCCGCCGTCGAGTACGGTTGTGACCTGATCGTGATGGTCACGCACGGCCGCGGTGTGTTCGGCGAGCTGTTGTTCGGCTCGCACACCAAGAACGTGCTGGCACGCAGCAAGCTGCCCCTGCTGGTGCTGCGGTGAGCGCCTGGCGCGCATGATCCGCCTGACGCCCGCGCCGGTCCGGTCGGCAAGGCCGGCCTGACTTTCACCGTTTTCTTTCAATCGCCCCGAGGGCCACCCCGATGAGCCATCCAGATCTGAGCACGCCAGCTGCGGCTGCGACAGCGCCCGCCACCGAACTGCCGGCCCAGCCTATCAGTGCCGAAGTGCTGGCCGAGAAGTACGCCAAGGGCGACGAGCGCAGCGTCACCGACGTGCACCGCCGCGTGGCCCGCGCCCTGGCCGAGATCGAACCCGCCGACAAGCGCGCCGCGTGGGAAGCGCGCTTCCTGGACGCGCTGGAAGGCGGCTTCGTGCCCGCCGGGCGCATCCAGTCCGCTGCCGGCACCACCTTGTCGGCCACGCTGATCAACTGCTTCGTGCAGCCGGTGGGCGACAGCATCGCCAGTGTCGACGACGGCCACCCGGGCATCTACACCGCGTTGACCGAAGCCGCCGAAACCATGCGTCGCGGCGGCGGCGTGGGCTACGACTTCAGCCGCATCCGCCCGCGCGGCGCCTGGGTGGGCAGCACGCAGAGCAGTGCCAGCGGGCCGGTCAGCTACATGCGCGTGTTCGACCGCAGCTGCGAGACGGTGGAAAGCGCCGGCGCGCGCCGCGGCGCGCAGATGGGCGTGCTGCGCTGCGATCATCCGGACATCGAGGAGTTCATCCACGCCAAGGACAAGGGCGACCTGAAGAACTTCAACATCAGCGTGGGCGTGACCGACGTCTTCATGGAAGCCGTGGTCGCCGGCACCGAGGTCGAACTGGTGCACCGCGCCGAACCCGGAGCGCGCCACAAGGAAGCCGGCGCCTACGCGCGCACGCTGGCCGACGGCAGCGCGGTCTGGGTCTACCGCAAGCTGCCGGCGCGCGAGCTGTGGGACCAGATCATGCAGTCCACCTACGACCATGCCGAACCCGGCGTGCTGTTCCTGGACGCGATCAACCGCGACAACAACCTGGCGTACTGCGAGAGCATTGCCGCGACGAACCCTTGCGTCACCGCCGACACCTGGGTCACCACGACGGCCGGCGCGCGACAGGTGCGCCAGCTCATCGGCCAGCCTTTCGAGGCGGTGGTGGATGGCTCGGCCTACGCCACCGAGTCGTTGGGCTTCTTCGCCACCGGCCGCAAGCCCGTATTCCATCTGCAGACGACGCAGGGCCACAGCCTGCAGCTCACGGCAGACCACCCCGTGCGGCGCGTGCGCCGCAAGACCCGCTACGCCATCGAATCCGAATGGGTCGCAGCCGGCCAGCTGTGCGTGGGGGATGAGCTGATGCTGCACGACCACCGTCGCCTGCTGGGCTGGGACGGTGCCTACACGCTGGAGCAGGGCTATCTGATCGGCCTGCTGGTGGGCGATGGCACGCTCAAGGACGACAAGGCCGTGCTTTCGGCCTGGGCGCCCGAGCTCAAGCTGGCGGCCAATGGCGGCACGGAGGCCGCACCCCATAGTGCCAGCGGCATCATGCAGGCTGCACTGGAAGCGGCGCAGACGCTGAAGCACCGTGCGGACTTTGCCGGCTGGCAGCGACCCATCGCCGGGCGGGGCGAATTCCGCCTGGCCAGCACCGCCCTGCGCGATCTGGCCTTCGAACTCGGCATGGCGCCTGGCCGCAAGACCCTCACGCCGGCGGTCGAGCAAGGGTCGTCCGCATTCTGCGCGGGTGTACTGCGCGGCCTGTTCGATGCCGACGGTTCGGTGCAAGGGGCGCAGGACAAGGGTGTCAGCGTGCGCCTGACCCAGGCTGACCTGAGTCTGCTGCAGACGGTGCAGCGCATGCTGCTGCGCATGGGCATTGCGTCGACGATCTACACCGATCGACGCCCGGCGGGCCCACGCCCCATGCCCGATGGCCATGGCGGCCTGCGCGAATACACGAGCCGTGCCTTGTATGAGCTCGTCGTCAGCGGCGACAACCTGCTGCAGTGGGCCGACGCCGTGGGCTTTGCCGACACGGCCAAGGCGCAGCGCCTGGCAGACGCCCTGCAAGCCTACCGGCGCAGCCTGAACCGCGAACGCTTCACCGCAACGGTGGCCGCGTTCACGCCCTGTGGCGAACAGGACGTCTACGACGTGACCGTGGCCGACGTGCACGCCTTCGACGCCAACGGCCTGGTCGTCCACAACTGCGCCGAGCAACCCCTGCCCCCCTACGGCTGCTGCTGCCTGGGCAGCATCGACCTGACGCGCTTCGTGCGCGATGCCTTCGAGCCCACGGCGCGCTTCGACGAAACGGCCTTCGCCAAGGTGGCCCAGGTGGCCGTGCGCATGCTGGACAACGTGCTGGACACCACCGTCTGGCCGCTGCCGCAGCAGCAGGAAGAAGCGCGCCGCAAGCGCCGCATCGGCCTGGGCTACACCGGGCTGGGCGACGCGCTGGTGATGCTGGGCCTGCGCTACGACGAAGCGCCGGCGCGCGAGAAGGCGGCCCGCATCTCAGAGGTGCTGCGCGACGCCGCCTACGAAGCCAGCGCCGATCTGGCCAAGGAGCGCGGTGCCTTCAAGCTCTTCAATGCCGACCTGCTGCTCAGCGGCAATGCCTTTGCATCACGCCTGCCGCAGCCGCTGCGCGAGAAGATCCGCACCCAGGGGCTGCGCAACTCGCACCTGCTGTCCATCGCACCCACCGGCACCATCAGCCTGGCCTTTGCCGACAACGCCAGCAACGGCATCGAGCCGGCCTTCAGCTGGAGCTACACGCGCAAGAAGCGCCAGGCCGATGGCAGCCTGAAGGAATATGCGGTCGAGGACCACGCCTGGCGCCTGTACCGCCATCTCAAGGGCGCCGATGCGCCGCTGACCAGTGCCTTCGTCACCGCGCTGGAGATGAGTGCCCAGTCGCACGCCGCGATGGTCGGCGCCGTGGCGCCCTACGTGGACAGCGCGATCAGCAAGACCGTCAACGTGCCGGCCGACTACCCCTACGAGGATTTCCAGGGCCTGTACCTGCAGGCCTGGCGCGCAGGGCTCAAGGGACTGGCCACCTACCGGCCCAATTCGGTGCTGGGCTCGGTGCTCAGCGTCACCCCCGAACCCACGGAGCCGCTGCGCATTGCCGATGCCAACCGCCGCCTGGCGGTGGAACGTCTGCCTGCGCCGGTGCTGGCCAGCCTGCGCTGGCCCAGCCGGCCCGAACTGCCGGGCGGCAATGCGGCCTGGACCTTCATGGTGCGCCACCTCTACGGCGACTTTGCGCTCTTCGTGGGTGAAGAAGGCAATCCGCCGCGGCCCTTCGAGGTCTGGGTCAACGGCAACGAACAGCCGCGCGGGCTGGGTGCGCTGGCCAAGAGCCTGTCGATGGACCTGCGCAGCAACGACGCGGCCTGGCTGCGCCTGAAGCTCGACGTGCTGTCCACCGTGGCCGAAGAGCGGCCTTTCGAGATGCCCTTCCCGCCCAGCGGGCAGGCACGGCCCTTCCCCGGCGTGGTGGCGGCGATGGCGGCGGTGCTGCGCTGGCGCTGCGAACAACTCGGCGCCCTGCAGCCTGGGGGCGCGACGCCCGTGATCGACGCCATGTTCAGCCGCGACGAACCGCACACCAGCACCAGCGGCACGCTGGCCTGGGCGGTGGACGTGGACAACCCGGCCACCGGCGAAGCCTTCACGCTGATGCTCAAGGAAGTGACGCTGCCCACGCCCGAGGGCGGCACCGTCACCCGGCCCTGCGCGGTGGCCTTCTCGGGCAACTACCCCAAGGCGCTGGACGGCCTGGCGCGGGTGCTGAGCCTGGACATGCGCGTCATCGACCCGGCCTGGATCGGCATGAAGCTGCGCAAGCTGCTCAACTACGCCGAGCCGCTGGGCCACTTCATGGCCTTCGTGCCGGGCGAGAAGCGCCAGCAGACCTGGCCCAGCACCGTGGCCTATGTGGCGCGCCTGATCATCCACCGCTACGCGATGCTGGGCGTGCTGGACGACACCGGCCAGCCGCTGCGCCAGATGGGCGTGCTGGAAACGCCGGATCAGCCACTGGCCACGCGGCCGATGGCCGGCAAGCCCTGCCCGGAATGCGGCAACGCCACCGTCATCCACAAGGACGGGTGCGACTTCTGCACCAGTTGCGGGTATGTGGGGCAGTGTGGGTGAGTGTGTGCGTTGCCCCATAAGAGGAAACTTCTTCCCCATAAAGAGAAATCTCTTCCCCATAAGATGAAATCTCTTCTGCGCTTGCAGGGCACGGTTTTCTGACGGTGTCTTGGTGGACTTCAGTTGTGGCATAGGCCGCAAAGGCCGATCTCCCCGCTTGCTGGTTAGCCAATCAGCCGCGGGACTGGAGGACTTTGACGTCGACTCCCTGGGGTCGCCTTTTCTTCGCGCAGCCAACCGGCTTCAGCGAGTTGGCCAAGTCTTGGGAATTCAGTGGGCCGTCACGCCCGATCTGAACACTTCATTCGAAGGGACCCCGACAGAGTGTCGCGACGCGGCAAAGTGTGCTGGAATGGCCGACTGGTCTATTGCCGGCCAGCGCCTCTGGTCGCCAAGATGGGCTGAACTCTATGGAGACGCAACGTGACCATGCCGGACGAGCGCACACGCGCCATTCTTCAGACCAAAGACTTCCTGGTCGAGCTGCTGTCACCGGGGAAAGAGCCCGGCGTCCCCGATACGGTTCGCCGCGAAGCTCATCGTCTCCTGCGGCACTACCCTGGGCTCATGGAACTCGACCTGGCTCATAAGGTCTTGCCGATGCTCTTTGGAGAGGTTCCGTCGCGGCAGTCGCGCGAGTCCATCGACTCCTGACACACTGGCCGGAGGCTGTCGCTGTAGCAAAGTCTCCCGCACGGAGATGAATTAGCGATTTCGCCCGATGGGCGAAGGCATGACAGATGGCCATCCGCTGAAGAAGAGCACGAACTCGCCGTGCGCGGCACGCGCTGATCGTGACGCATCTAGCACCTCCAGCACCACTCCCCGAGCTTGCTGCGGGATCTCTGCCAGCTGACAGGGACGTCCCTTCGAAGGTGACTACGCTGTTTGCTGGCAATCCCGGCAGAGCAGCCGGTTGTTGAACCTGGGCTTATTGAACCGACAGAAGCCGGCATCATCCGCTTGTTACCCGAAGTGCAGCGCGTGTTCGACGCCAACTTGCGCGTGTACGGTGCCGACAAGGTCTGGCGGCAACTGCTGCGCGAAGACGTGACGGTGGCGCGCTGCACGGTCGAGCGGCTGATGCGCCGGCTCGGGCTGCAGGGCGTGCGGCGCGGCAAGGGCGTGCGCACGACGGTGCCCGATGCCAAGGCAGCGTACCCGCTGGACCGGGTGAACCGGCAGTTCAAGGCCCAACGGCCGAACCAGCTGTGGGTGGCGGACTTCACCTATGTCTCGACCTGGCAGGGCTTCGTGTACGTCGCCTTCGTCGTCGACGTGTTCGCGCGCTACATCGTGGGCTGGCGGGTCAGCAGCTCGATGCAGACCGACTTCGTGCTCGACGCGCTGGAGCAGGCGCTGTACGCCCGCCAGCCCTGGCGTCACGGTGGCCTGACCCACCACATCGACCGCGGCAGCCAGTACGTCTCCATCCGCTACAGCGAACGCCTGGCCGAAGCCGGCATCGAGCCCTCGGTGGGCTCCACCGGCGACAGTTACGACAACGCCTTGGCCGAGACGATCAACGGGCTGTACAAGGCCGAGATCATCCACTGGCGCGGGCCGTGGAAGACGCGCGAGGCGGTCGAGCTGGCGACGCTGGAGTGGGTCTCGTGGTTCAACCACCATCGCTTGCTCGAACCCATCGGCTACATCCCGCCGGCCGAAGCCGAGGCACACTACTGGCGCCAGCAAGCCCAGGCCAGCGCACCTACGAAACCTGCCGAACAGGCAGAGCCGCAGGAGGGTTGAACCATGAGTACATGGCCCAACCGGGGGCCTCCGGCGGCCCCTGCGGGGGGCTGGACGAGAGAAGACCTGAACCCCAAAACCGTCAGACCATGCCGGTCTGACTCAAACCAACAGGCCTCCTCGAAACCCGGTGCGGTTCAGAGGCACTCCTACCCTCTCATCACCGTGCGCGATCGACACGCGCCTTAGGCTCGGCACGAGCCGCCTCCGCTGGGAAATCCACGACCTTCAGAGGGATGGCGCCTATGGGAAGTGCCTTCTCAAGCTCGAGCGAGCTTGCTTGAGTCGCGACTATCGACCGCAGCTTTGTGAAGTCTCCGCACCAAATCGTCTCAGCATCGCGGTCACGCTTGTTGTCGCGGCCGGCCGAGAACGCGACGGTCCTGACCTGCATGCGTTGTGCGTCCGGCGCACCGGCTAACTCGATCCCGTAGCCATCCAGGCTGGGTTTGCGCAGCACCACGCGGCCCTGCTCAGCCCAGGCTGTGGACATGCCCTCGCTAACCTCGTAACCAAGGGCGGCAAGGCCGGCCAGAACGGCCTCACGACGCGCCTGCGCTGCGTCTCGTTGCAGAAGCTCTTGAAGGGCTGCTCGGCACGACTCGATGAGTGTGGCGGTCAATTCGTGGGCCTCCAACGCCCGTGCAAGCTCGGTTCGCTGGGCGGACAGGCGATCTGCCTCGCGCGCAACGTCGATCTCGGCCAGCAGAGACCTGGCCTTTTCGGCTAGGGCAACTTTCTCCTTGAGCGATTGAACTTTCGCAGCGACATCGAGCACGAGTGCGTCGACCTTCAGGCTTCGAGTAGGACTCTCGGTTTCGTTCTCAAGGTCTATGAGGCGGCGATTGAAAGCGCTGACCTCGGCATCGCCGCGATGTGTCTCGATGAAGCCCAAGTGCTGCTGAAGCTGCGAAAGTCGCTTGTCCGCCGTAACCTGGCGCATCTGACTCCATGCCTCGTACGCCTTTGCGTCTTCCTTCGGAGCGAGTTGCTGCGCGAGCCGACGTTGCGCCTCAGTCAAGGCGAGCTCGGCGGGAGCGCTCGAGATCAGCCTGTAACCAGCGGCCAAGGTCGCTTCTGCGTGCGCGTCAGGTGTTGACCCGTGTGCGATTGAATACAGCTTTGCCGTGAGCTCGGCGTGCTGTCCGGGGGCCCTGCGCTGCAGCTCAGCCAGCAGGGTCATGGCGTTCTGCCGCTGCCGGCTCGCTCGCTCACGTGCCATCGCCGCAGCGCGCGCCGCACGCTCGAGTAACTCCTCGCGGCGTTGCCTTAAGAAGGCGGTCTCCTGAGGGACATCTCTTTGCAGTTCCAGAAACTTGTCCTGCTTCAGCAGCTCAGCGAGTTCCTCGCGTCGCTTGATCGCAGCGCCGATTTCACTGGCGTCCAACTGCTCAAGCCGTTGGCCATCGCGCGACCAAGAGCGAATGGCATCGTCCAGTTGGGCCAGCAGTGCGTTGCAGATGGCTACCAGCTCCTCGCGCGTGACGATGCGTACGACCTTGGGACCGCTCATGCTGCCTCCTGCTGGCGTAGCGCCGAACTGATTGCGTTTTGCAGTCGCGCCCGCTCCTCATCTGGGGTGTGATACCAGGCATGCGACGAAACGCGATGGATGTGCGGGACGGCCCTGCGGATGACGCTTCGCCTCCACACTTCTCTGGCACGTGCCCGAGTCAGGAGACCGTGCCGTGGAGCGTCGCATTCGATCCCAATCGCAAACAAGCCGGTCGAAGGATCCTCGATGGCAAAGTCCAGCCCGAACGCGTCGTCGTCAGACGAACTGGTCACCTGCCAGCCCAGCGAGGACACGTAGGCGGCAACGGATGCGCTGAAACCATCATTTGCCCGATTGCGCGCCTGAGTTGCGCCTCCGTCGCGGCGGACCATCATCCGGTGCAGAAGGGAGCGGGAGGTGCTGAACTCTCCGTCCGACATGGCGCGTGCGTATTCCAAGTAGCCCTGGAGGAAGTCTCGGGGAGTGGCCGGTGGCCGATGGGTGTTGAGTACGTCCGACACCTCGGCGATGGGCATGGACGTGACCAAGATGATCTTCTGTCTGGCACGTGTCACCGCCACGTTGAGGCGGCGCTCGCCGCCCTTTTGACCCAGCACTCCAAAGGTCCTTCGGAAGGTACCCTGGCCGTTGCGACCAAATGTCGAGGAGAACACGATGATGTCGCGCTCGTCGCCTTGCACGTTCTCAACGTTCTTGACGAAGACCGCCATGTCCTCGCCGGCCTCTACGCGTTCGCGCTCTTGTCGATAGGCTTCGCGGAACGCGTGGTCGGTCTCGGCGCGCCGCTCCAGGAGGTCTTCGACCAAGTCAGCTTGCTTTCGGTTGAAGGTGACGACTCCCACTGAGGCTCGTTCCAAGGCCGGCTTCTGCCAAAGCTCGGCGAGCACCTCGACGACACGTTGTGCCTCACCGGGGTTTGTCTGGTCTTGATAGGTCGTATCCGTGCGAATGACCTCGATCGGCCGCACGTTGCGCACAGTCGCTTCAGGATGCCTGACGGGGATGCTGAGCTCGTTGCCGTAGAAGCAGGCGTTCGAGTAGCCGATGAGCTCGCGATAGGCGGACCTGTAGTGGATCTGAAGCGTTGCATTGGGCAGGTTTGAGCGAGCCAGCTGCAGCAGGTCAGGGCAATCCTTGATCTCTCGACGGTTCCACGTCTCCTCAAAGACCTCGCGTTCCTCTTCCGTTGCGTCGTCATCGGGCAACTCGCCGTCGAACGCCTCGGCTTCGTCGCTCTCGACCTTGCTGGCAAAGAACGAGGTCGGCGGCATCTGCTTTTCGTCGCCGCTGACGACGCTGATGCGCCCGCGGAAAAGCGTAGGCAGAGCATGCTCAACCGGCATCTGTGATGCTTCATCGTAAATGACAGTGTCAAACAGCGCCCCCTTCAATGGCAGCACGCGGCTGGCGACATCTGGATTCATGAGCCAGATTGGACGCAGCTTCATGAGACCCAAAGGCGCACCCAGCTCGATGAACTCCCGCAGGCGCCGCGCGCGCTGCCCCGTCAGGCGTGTGATGTCCTCCCACTCCGACACTCGCCGGATGCCGGCTATGTCGAAGTCGTCCTTGAGGAGCTGCCGGTTCAGGCTGCGCATTTCGACGTCGAGCTGGGCCAGACTCGCGACCTTGCTCTCGATCTCCGCATGTTCAAGATGCAGGTCGGGTTCGGCTTGCTCCAGGTGCCGCTTCCAACCAAGGCGGGCCTCGCGATTGAGAATACGGCGAACTTCCGACTCCATACGCTCTGGCGCAATGCTGCTGAGCAGCGCTTCCTTCGTGCGAAGCAAAGCGAACGCTGCGAGTGCCTGCGAACTCAGGCGCTGAGCACGGCCGCGAAAGTGCTGATACGGCGCCAACGAGGAGAGAGCGCTCGCGATGGGCTCGATGCGCGCCTGATTCGGCTGGTTGGCGGCCACCGCAGCCTTGACGGCGCCCAGCCAGTCGTTGGATACCCAGCTTGAAAGACTTTGGAGCGCTCCAGCGCTGGCAGTGCGCACTTCATGTCGCGCAAACGCGGCGTCGAACGTGCTGAACAACTTCAGCATCGCTTCGCGGGTTCCTTGCGTAGCGGCGGTGTCCACTTTGTCCACCCAAGGCGCTGCTGCCAGCCGCTTGGAAAGCTCCGCGATGACCTTCACAGCACCGAGGGTTGCCTTTGCATCGTTCAGCATGCTCAGGCCGGCATCGGAAGGTACCTCTGGCAGGCCAAGCTGCTGGTGGCTCTTGGACAGTAGCGCTCGCAGGGGGCGCCACTGCAGCTCGAGTCGACCGGCGTTCACAAGTGCCTTGATGCGCTCATCGGTCGGTTCGAGGTCCGTGCTCTTCAAGAAAGCTTGAAGGCTGCGTTTGCGCAGGTACCTGCCTACACTCAGGCGTCGCCACCACGGCGCGGGTGTCGTTGCTTCAACACCAATGTCTACGAGTTTCTTGATCTGCGCTTCGGCTAGGGCCGTCAACACGGGCGACAGATTGTTGTCATGCTGTGCGTTGGGGCAGGCTTCCAGAGCGGACGTCAGCTTTTCCAGGCGAAGGACATGCAACGAGCCCGGCGTGTCCGCCCCGACAGGGCGAAAGTGGGGTAGCCACTTGGAAAGCAGGACCCGATGCCGATCGCCGAGCGCCAGGAACTGCTGCCCGTAGGCGGCAAGCCAAGTCTTGTGAGGGGCCGGATCGTCCACTTCAAATTCGGACGGTCTGGCCAGCAAGACCTCCGTGCGCACCCGCTCTGCATCGACGAACCGAGAGAACGCATCATTGAAGTCGACCAGGGTCGCCTTGTCCGCAGCGAATGGCAGTAGGTTTGCGAGTGCACTTCCCTCGAAGCGCGCTGGCAACCAGTGCCGTGCAAGGGGTGAGACCTCCTCTTCGAGGGTGGCGAGTTCGCCGACCCCAAGCACTTGCAGGGCAGTTCGTAGTGCAGGCAGGTCAATCGGGGGCGTACGGTCCTCGAGTGCAATGAGCTCCCCGAGCAAGGTTCGGTAGCTGAGCCCGATCCGCTCGTCGACCTTGTGCAGGCAAACGTGATGCCGGTCCAACTCACCTTCAAGGGACTCGATGCGAGCAGCGGTGTTCTCGCGCTTTCTGCGAACGGCGACCAAGGGATCGACGCCCCGTCTATGGAGTGCCTCCACCTGCTCTCGAACCGCCTTGATGATGGGTCCTCGGTCCTTGTTCACATCGTTGACCATGACGATGCGATCCCCCAGACCCTCAGCGGCCAGGCGCTTGTGAACAACTTCGAGGGCTGCATGCTTCTGGCACACGATGAGCAGGCTTTGCTTGCGGCCGATGGTGTCGCCGACGATGTTGACGATGGTTTGGCTCTTGCCCGTTCCCGGAGGCCCTTCGATGAGCAAGCCAGGGGCCCTGCGCGACTGGAGGACCGCGATCTCTTGTGATGGGTCACTGGAGACCGTGAAGTAGCGGTCAAGCTCCCGCGGTTGATCGAGTGACTCCGTCGCGGCGGGAGTGGCTGGCTTTCCGTTGGTCCCCAGCCTCAGTGCCGTCTCAAGCCCGGTGCCAGCTGGTGGCATTGCCTTGAGGTTGCGTAGGTCCTCACCAATGGCCTGGCCAATGAAGGTCACGTGGAATAGCACCGCCGAGCATTCGAGTTCCTCCGTGCGCGCAGGCAGCGTTGTTCCGGGGCCAGGAAGTGCGCGCAGCTTTCTTGAGCGAGGCTGGGCCAGAAGGCCGAAGGCGTCCATGACATCGGCTGCCTTGAACGACGATCGGCTGAGCACCTCGTCCGCGGCCTTGCGCCACTTCTTGGCGGCATCGGGGCCCAGCAAAGCATCCAGTGCCGGGTTGACGCGAATTTCCTCTCGATCGCTGTCGAAAGCCAAAGACGCCGTACCGCGAGAGCCGACTTCGAGATGCAACTGGACAGGCCAGAGCAAGAGCGGGGCAATGCGCGTCTTTGTCGTGGCCTTGGCGTCCTTGGCCAGAAGGATTGGGAAGCCCAGGTACAAGCCGTCGATGCCGGTGTCTCGCTTGTACAGGGTCGTGTGGCGCGAAAGGCTCTGCAGCCGCTCTTGCGCGTTCCCAGTACTCCCGAACGCCGCGGGATCGAGTGCAACGGCTTGTTCGTTGCGCTGAAGAAGGTGGTCGAGGATGGCTGCCGCCGGTGCACGCTCGGTGCCGAGCTCATGCAGGTCTACCCTGGCGGTGCTCTTTCCAATCGTCATGCGCACCAGTGGTCCGCGCATGACGCTGGTGGACACGCGCTTCTCGAAGAAGTCGAGTATCTGGGAGACGTACTGCTGCTTTTGAGGCTCTTGCCATTCGCCGCGAGGGACGGACAGCAGGACCAACGCGCGAGCAAGCGGAATGCGACGCTCGACCCTGAAGTGGTCTGCCCATTCATTGAGAGTTTGGTACGGGCAACGAGCGAAGCCCGCAGTGCGTTCATTGAGTTGCTGCGTCAGTTCGACCCTGGGCAGGGGAGCTTGCCCCCGTGCCGCGTCGGCATTGAAGCTGCTCACGCCCGCCTGCGCGGCGAGCCGGCTGGCTTCCTCGACGACTTGATCGCATGAATTGAAGGAGCCAATCGTCGCGCTCAGCAGGACGATAAGATCCTCCTCGCTGATCATCGTGCGTTCAGCGATGCTCAGGAGACCGTGGTGCGGCGTGTCTGGCAGCAAGCGTCGGCGCTCCTCCCACGCCGCAGCCAGCCGCGCGCGCGATGTGGTGAGGACGTAGATCCTCAACGAGTCTTCGTCGACGTCGACCGCCAAGTTTCGGGCGCGCGTGCGTACTGCGTCGGCGCGTGCCTTCAGCCGGGATAGCCAGGACTCTGTTTCCAGACTTTCGAGCAGATCGGGGACGGAGCCGCTGATGAGGTCATACCCCTCCAGCGGATGGTCAAGGAGCCATCGGGGCGTGACGATGTCGCCGCGGTAGATGAGCGGCATCTCGGGGTTGAGGACCTTCAGGCTCAACATCAAGCGAAAGTCTTCATCCAAGGCCGCTTGCTGCCCCACCTGTCGAAGGCCTGTCAGCAACCTCGGCGGTGCTTTCAGATCCTGTACCCAAGTCACGATGGCGCCACGTACGAGGAGTTCGCGTGCCGGATCCCAGTTGGGCTGTTCGGCCGCAGCCAGGGCGAACAACGCAGGCTGGTAGTAGGTACGGCCCCCCAGCCCAATGGCTGCGCCAGCAGTCTTTTCGACGCTGTGAGGCGTCCGCGCGGGAGCGGTGACAGGCTCACCCGCCAGCCATGCCTGGACTTGCTCCCACTGCCATCTCTGGTGCCGGTCCCTGGCCAACAGCCCTCGGAACAGCAGGTCCAAGGAAGCGTCTAGCTCGGTGGGGAGCGCCACTCCGTTGGCAAGGACGTGTATGAGGTAGGCGTGCTCATTGATGCCTTCGAAGCAGGCACCCTTGGTGACCTGTTCAAGCAGCACCATGCCCAGGCTCCACCAGTCGGAGGCTGCAGCCACTCCGCCGGCGACTGCTTCGGGAGCCATGTAGCGGGTGATTTCCAGCGGGGAGACGATGTCCAGGTCAAAGTCGGACAGGCGTGCAGAGCCAAATCCCCCAATGACCAGGTCCAGTGGGTCCCTTTGCCGGACTAGCAGCGTGGACGGGCGTATGTCGCGGTGCCGCAGGCCGACTTCCGAGAATGAATTCAGGGCTTTGCCGAGCTCGAAGACGATCCGCCTGATGCTCTCCAGATCGGTGGCGACAATTCCAAGGTCGCTCAAGGTTCCGGAGAGTTCTTCGGCGACTTCGTAGGCTCTGTCGTCCCAGCGCCCGGTAGCCAAGATGGCAGGGAAGTGGTCGTGAGGAAGGCGCTTGAGGACGTCGTAGATTGCTGGGTCGGGTTCGGCTCCATGGTGATACAAGGTCAGGACCCCACGTTGCTCGTCCTTCTGGGCGACGTAGCGGTCCCACACCCGCGGAGTTGAGCTGATCTGACGCAACAAGCGCCAACCGTCGATGGCCGTTTCCTGCTGCACTGGTGGGGTGTTTTCCGGCGCCGCCACCGCTGGGCCGGTGCGTTGATTGACCAAATCAGCCGCAGCGTCGGCGCCGCACGCTGAACAGAGTAGATCGCCTGGCCCCATCTGGTGGCCGTTCGTGCAGACGACTTGATGCGGCTGCTGAACGTCGTGCGCGGTCACGAGCGCAGGAGGACGCCAACCTTCTGGTCTGAATGGCTCATCGGACAGCGGCCACTGACAACGCTGGTCGTTGACGTCGCCCTCGCAGAAGAGCTCGGTCAGTGGACGTTCGGTCTTGCAGTTGGGGCAAAAGCGGATCATGTCAGCGTGAAGAGTGCGTGGCGTCCGACGTGGCAACCACGTGACCTTCGTCTGCTAGCAGGTGGCGCAAGCGGACCATGTCATGCTGTCTTGGCACCCCGGCAAGCCACACAGTGCCGTCGTCGTCGAACATCACGTCCAGGCGCCGGTCAGCCGTTCCAGCGGTGGTCTGATAGCTGGAGAACAAGCGGCGACCTCGCTCAGTTAGGAGGTGCAGTCGCTGGTTATCGCTGCCGCGAAGTCGCAGCGTCTGAGGTGCATCGGCGATGAAGGGGTCGGAGATAAGGGCGTCTATCCGACCTTCGCACCGATCCAACGTGTTCGACAGCGCTTCGACTGGATAGCCGCTGTAGACAAGAATGTCTTGGTCTGGCCGCAGCGGGAGGCCTGCCAGCAGGGCCACCAGTGCGTCAGCCTGGTCGAACGGTTCCCCTCCGGAGATGGTCAGACCGTCGGCCTGCGGCAACCACGCCGTGATTAGCTCCAGAGTCTTCGCAACCGTGGTCTGGCCTTTCTCGAACCCCCATGTGTCGGCTGAGACGCATCCCGGGCAACGTATGTTGCAGCCCTGGAACCACACACCAACGCGACGGCCGGGTCCGAGAGTGGTTACCGGGAAATGAAGCCTCGAGACTGCCAATTCCATATGACCCCTCACGCTTTGACGAGCTCGAGATTGCCCTCGATGTAGTGAAGCTCGAAGTGCTCACCGGGCTTTGAGTCCTTGTCGAACAGTTGACGCGCGAGCGGGTTCACCAGCGCGACCTCCAGCTGGTTGCGGATGCCGCGACCTCCGTTGGACAGGTCCTGCAGGCATAACCCGCGCAGGTGGGCTTCCGCAGACGGCTCAAGTGTGATGTGCGATCCCTTCTCGCGAAGGTCAGCAAGCACCGCACCAATCATCTGTTGGAATATCTCAACGGCGACTTCTTGGCGAATGAAGTCAAAGATGATGATGTTCTCGCCGATGCGGTTAAGGATCTCCGGCCTGTTGAGGACGAGCTTGAAGTGGTTCTCGATCTCGGCGGTGACCTTCTCTTTGACAGCCTCGTAGCTTTCGGTCGGTTCGACGTTGGGTACGCGTCGCCCTGTTTCGTCTGTCTTGTAGATGCCCAGGTTGGACGTGAAGACGATGAGGGCCTCTGAAAAGTAGACGCGATCTCCGCGGCCTGACGTCAAAACACCGTCATCGAGGATCTGGAGGAATTTGTCGAGGATCCGTGGGTGGGCCTTTTCGATCTCATCGAAGAGAACGACGCTGAATGGCTTTTCTCGTATCGCGTTTGTCAGTTCACCGCCCACGTCGTATCCAACATACCCAGGTGGGGCGCCGATGAGCCGCTGGTCAGAGTGCTCGGCGCTGAACTCAGACATGTCGAATCTGATGTAGGCGCTCTCGTCACCGAAGAGGAGGCTGGTAATCGTCTTGGCGAGTTCGGTCTTGCCCACGCCGGTAGGACCGGCGAGGAATGCGACGCCTCGCGGGCGATTTCCGCGTCGACCCCCGACACCCGTGACGGCGCGCTTGACCAAGTCGAGCATGTGGACCACGGCCGCGTCTTGGCCCCTGACGCGGCTGCGGATGTACTCCTCGGCACCTCGAACCTTGTGTCTGTCCAACCGCTGCCAAGGGTCTTCGGTGACACCAACCTTGTAGCGACGCACTGCGTCCGAGATTTTGGTCAACTCGACGCCTTCGACGCGGCCGAGCACGGCAATGGCATTTAGGTCGACCAGCAGGAGACCTTCAGTTCCGTCAACGAAGTCGGCGACCGCCTTGGCACGCACGTCCTCGGTTGCCTCGACGAACCCGGCCAAGGGCTTCAAAAGCGCCGGTGCGAGCGCCCTTCGAGCCATGTGGTCAGGCTTGGCCACAGGTATGAGGCGGATTCGAGGGTTATCGATGAGTAGCCAATCAGGCAGGTCTCCTTCGCGTTCGACAACCCAGATGACGGTATTGAAGAAGGGCTTGCGCTGCTCGCCCCCGGGCCGTGGCTTGGACTGATGCGACAGAACCAGAGCCTGCGTGAAGAGCTGGTGCTCGGCGTTGCTCAGTGCGTCCTGGCGCACCACGAGACGGGCTGCGAAGTCAACGATGAGCGCGATCGGCTCTTGCGGGTAATCGACGATGCGTTGAAGGGTTGTAGCCAGAAGGTCCAACCCGGCCGCGGCTTTTCCGTTCGTCCCGGGCTGTAGCCCTAAGCCGGTCAGCAGCGCCGTCCCATCGTGCTGCTCGGTGCGCGGCGAAGCTAGAGCCTGGAAGCCGCTCAAGGGGTCGTATGTGACTACGTGCACGTAACCCAGGCTGCGCAGAGTGGCAGCAAGTGTTTGATTGAAACCCTGCGGCACGACAACGCCCGGGCTCGCCTCGAACGCTTGGAGGTCGCGGACGTTGCCCGAAAGTACGAATTGACTCTTCAGCGGAAGAAAGCGCCCCAAGTCGCGCAGCCAGCGCGGGGGATCGAATTGGTTGGGCATCTCGAACGCAGCCTCCCCCTGTAGTTGTTCGGAAACGTATCACAAACAGCTGATCCCGCCGGCCCCATCCAGGCGTGGACATGCGGATTTGGGCAACCCGCCTATCTTCCGCCGCGCACCTCGAAGGGTGGCCGTGGGCGATACGGGAGAGTTCCAGGCGACCTCCTCGCGAGGATCAGTGGCTTCGTGCGAAGCCTCGAGCGCGCAGAGGAGGATTGAGCCCCTAGTCCTGTATGCATGAGATGGCCGTATGGGCGTCTCGACGCCGCGGCTGGGTTCACCTGCGTCCGCGCGGTTGTTGAGTTGCGGAGGGGGGGCTTGGTGCCACCACAGCGTTCGAGGCGCCATAGAGCACGCACGGGACCGCGCAGCCACAATGCGTACTCCTCATCAACCCATTTGTGGTGGTCCGAACTCGTGCAGTTTGCTAAGGCAATCCCACCGCGTCCGGCCTGCAGGACAAGACGGAGTGCTGTCTTTCGGGTTCAACTGCCGAATGTCGGCGGCAGCCAGAGGCTGACCACTAGTACGTGGCGTCTTGTGTGGCAGATCACTTGGCTATGCCCGGTCGATCTGCCGGACTTCTTCGGCCGAGAATGGGAGGTACTCAGGAATCGGGAAGCCAACGTGTCGCGACCACTGCCTGCCTTTAATCTTCAGAAGATCAGGCCCCACGGGGGGTCGCAGTACCACGGCTTCGAGGAACTGTGCACTCAGCTCCTTTCGCTGGAACCAAGACCGGCGAGTGCGTCCTTCCATCGAAAGGGCGGTAGCGCCGACGCCGGTGTTGAGGCGTACATCGAGTTCGACAACGGCGACCAGCATTGCCTCCAGGCAAAGTTCTACAGCCAGTTCACCACCGACCTTGCCAGCAAGCTGACCGCGTCGCTCAACCAAGCACTCGACAACCATCCGAAGCTCGTCAAGTACATCGTCGGTCTGCCGTTCAACCTGCGTGACCCCGGGAAGGGCCCGACCACGTCGACGACGGAGATGAATAGATGGAAGGCCTGGAAGGACAAGGCACAGGCAGAGGCGCGAAAGCGATCGCGGGCGTTCGGGATCGAGCTTTGGGATGCAAGCGCCATCCACACGAAGCTGACGTCGAGTGATGGGCGCTACGCAGGGAGGATGAGGTATTGGCTCGACCAGGAGGTCTTCACCGAAAGTTGGTTCGCCAAGCGCTGGCAGGAAGCCAAGGCAGTCCTCGGCGAACGATATCTTCCGCAGTTCAATGTCGAGACTCCAGCCCGTCAGCTCATCGACGCGCTCGTGCGGGGGCCCGACTTCTTTGTCCGCCTAGAAGCGCTGGCGGGCCAAGCACTCGACGTTGTCGTGAGCGTGCGCAGTTCTCTTGCGGGAGCAGTCAAGGCATCCCCCGCCGCACCGCCTCCTGCGAATGACCTCCTCGCTCCGGTAGTTGCTCTGTGTGGTGCGTTGAGACCTCGCGATGTGGGCATCGAACGCGTCTACGACGTGGACGCGTGGCGAGACGCGGCGACGGTGGCGCGACCGTCATTGGGCGACCTCCTCAGTTGGTTATGGGATGTCGCAAGCAAGCCGAACGACGACCACTGGCGTTCGCTGGCTCACTACACATACAGGCTCATTGACCTGTTGGATGACATCGCCCACGAGCTTGCAAGTGACAAGTGGGACGCAGCAAACAAGAAGGCGCTCTTCCTGACCGGTCCGGGAGGCTCAGGCAAGTCGCATCTCCTCGGAGACGCGGTTCAGTCCATCTTGGAGGGCAAGCGGCCTGCGGTGCTTGTTCCTAGCAGCGTACTCGGCGCAAACCCGACCGGCTGGTTGAGCGTTGCTGAAAGGCTCGGTCGCGGTGCGCCGCTGAGCGTCGACGATCTTTTGGGCGCGTTGGACGCAGCAGGGCAGGCTGCGGAAACACGAGCGCTACTGGCGATTGACGCAATCAACGAGGGACCGGCGCGTCACTGGTGGCCAGAGCAGCTGTCGGAGTTCCTCGTCGAGGCACAGCGCTACCCCTATGTGTCGGTCGTGCTCACTTGCAGGGACACCTTCGTTGATCGCATGGTCACGCCAAGCACGTCGAGCACTCTGGTGTCGCACTTGGCTCGCGGAGTCGTCAAAGGCTTCGAAGACTCCACGGGTGAACTGGCGCGGCGATACCTGAACATGCGAGGAGTCACCGGCTGGCTGGGAGTGCGGCCAGGCCCAGAGTCGACCAATCCCCTGTTCCTGCGCACATGCTGTGATGCCGTCCTTGCCGCCGGCGGGCACGAGCTGCCGCGAGGCCTTGAAGGCATCACCGCGATGTTCTCCTTCTACAAAAGGGAGGTGGCAAGCTCAGTAGAGCGAAGACTCGGGGTCGTCCCTCAATTGCGAGTTGTCGATCGGTTCCTCGCCAGCTTCGCAGAGCTTGTGACGGCGTCTGCTGATAGGTATGTTCTCTACGAGGATGCGTACCGGCTCGCCGAACAGACTTTCGCGAGTGGAGGCGTCGCGGAGAAGAACCTCCTAGCGGCGCTCGAGGCCGAGGGGCTCCTTGCCGTCGAGCCAGGCGTCGGCGCCGACCCCAGCCGTGACTATGTTCGCTTCACGTTCGAGCGTATGAGCGATCATGAGATCGCCCGAGCAATCCTTCGTAAGCACTTCGAGCATCACGCCCTCGCCGACGCGTTCACCGCAGGAACGCCGCTGGGGGACACCCTGCGAAGCACCGACTGGGGACTGGAGAGTGTCATCCAGGCGCTGGCAATCCAGATTGCCGAAGGGCATAGCGCTGAGCTTGGCGACATCGTGCCGGCGAATTGCGCTCCAGGCATATGGGGAGGGCGCGAGAACTTCCTTGACACGGTGCACTGGCGCTCCGCGCAGAGCGTGACCCAGAGGACGCTTCACTGGATAGAAGACGCTGTCGACGCCGACGGGTTGGCGGGCTTCTACATCGAGTTCGGGCCACAGGTTGGCAACGCCTTTAACGCCGACTGGTTGCATCAACGGCTGGCGGGCTTGACGATGCCAGCGCGCGACGTTGACTGGTCGGTGACCGTGAACCGCCTTGGGTTTGAGGAAGGGGGATCCATTCAGACGGTTGTCGACTGGGCCCTGGCGAGCGGTAGGCGGATTACCGACCCCGTGCGCGTCGAACTGCTCGGAACGACGCTGACCTGGCTGCTGACGACGAGCCATCGGGAGGTGCGAGACAAGGCAACGAAGGCCCTCGCTTGCGTACTTGCCGGTAGTGGGGCAGCGTCGCTGGCGTTGCTTGAAAAGTTCAAGACTGTCGACGATGGCTACCTTCAAGAGCGGCTCTATGCGGCCGTCTATGGTGCGGCCCTGCAGGCTAGTTGGTCCGCAGCTGAGTACAGCCCAATCGCCAAGTTCGTACTGAAGGAGTTCTTCGGGCCTGGCACGACGACTCATGTGCTCTCGCGGGACTACGCGAGAGGCATTGTCGAGATCGCAGTGCGCATGGGTGCTATCGCCGACGGCCAGGCGTCCGCGGCCCGACCACCGTACCAATGTAGCTGGACCGTCGACCTGGTCCCAGAGGAGGCTCTCGCCGGCTTCGTATGGCCTGCAGGCAGCGATATCAACGATGACGTCGTCCGCTCATGCCTGCACGATGACTTCGAGCACTACACGATCCCATACAGGACGCAGTCGTTTGGCTGCTCGCCGAGGACAGCCCCGACTGCGATCTCCAACTACCAACTGGCGGCCCTCTGGCTCAAGCACTTTGACTCCTGGGCTGGAGGGGATGCGCGTGATGCGCTGGAGGCTCTTCTGAAAGCCAGGCGCGAGGTAGTCGTTGCTGGACGGAGCGACTGGGAGCGCCGGAACAAGCTGGAAGAAGCAGCCAAGTTGGTCTTCGAGCGCTTCAAGTCAGAGGTTGGCGTGCTGGTTGCCGAGAACTTGCGCATCTGCGCTGCCTCAGGCGACCTCCTTGTGCCCGAAGCAGAGTACGTCGAAGGACGCGCTAGTTTCGACAGGTTGTGGGCGGCCAGGTGGGTGGCCAAGCGGGCCCACGACCTCGGCTGGTCCGCCAAAGACTTTGAAGGTGCCGAACGAGCATTTCGACCCACACGAGATCGAATGGACCATCGAATCGAGCGGCTTGGGAAAAAGTACCAGTGGCTCGCATTGCATGAGTGGGCTGCTGCCGGTTTGATGGACACCTTGTTAAGGTGGAAGATCGAATCGGA
>DAORNK010000021.1:0-2748 GCA_035440985.1 Rubrivivax sp.
GGCCGCACGCGCGGTGGATGGCTCGACCTGGCCTGGCAGTGGCACGCAAGCGCCACGCTGGGCTGGCGGCACGAGCGTCTGGCGGTCCACCACCGTCTGCAAGGCCCCGGTGCCGGCCTGCTGGCCCTGGAAGCGCGTCTGCAGCACGCCAGCCCCGGCCGCCGCGACACCCTGCAGCTGGGCTGGCAGCCCTGGCCTTGGGTGCGCATCGGTATCGAGGGTGGGCAGGAGACGGTGGCCGGCCAGCGCGAACGCTTCACGGCGCTGCGTCTGGTGCTGCAGCACGACGCATGGTTGGGTTCCAGGCCATGAGTCCGCACCGGGCCGCCTGAGGCCCCGCCCTGCCAGGAATGCTTCCGCTTCGATGCGCGCCTCTCCTTTTCCACCCAAGTCCTCAAACACGACGAGCACACCCATGACCTTCCATCGTTCGCATCCCATCGCCCTGGCCACGCTGGGCCTGCTGGCAACCCCCGTACTAGCCCAGACCAGCGCCGCCGATGCGCAGCGCGTCGAAGTCACCAGCAGCACGATTCCGCGCCTGGACGAGGCCGCCGCCAGCGCCTCACGGCTGGGCTTGACGCTGCGTGAGCAGCCCGCCAGTGTCACGCGGGTCGAACAGGCCGCGATCGAGGCGATGGGTGCGCAGACCACACAGGACATCCTGGGTGCCGTGCCCGGTGTCAGCTGGTCGGCGCAGCCCGGCTCCGCTGGTTCGGTCTTCTACCGCGGCTTCGGCACGGCCAGCTTGACGCAGTTGTGGAACGGCATCTCGGTGCAGTACGACGCCATCGCCGCGCGGGCGGTGGACAGCTGGATGGTGTCGTCGGTCGAGGCCATCGGCGGTGCCTCGGGCTTCCTCCACGGCACGGGCGGTGTCGGCGGCACGATCAACATCGTCACGAAGGTGGCCGACAACAGCGGCGACTTCGCGCACCTGCGCGCCGCAGTGGGTACCACGCGCCAGCTGGCGGCCGATGTGCAGCGTCGCCTCGGTTCCGACGATGGCCACGCGTTGAGGCTGGTAGCCAACACCACCGACGGCACGCACTGGTCGCAGGGCGAAGGCCGCAAGACCTGGCAGGCCGGCGCCTCCTGGAAGCTTCCCATCACCGGTACGCTGAGCCACCTCCTGGCGGTGGAGCGGCAGTGGGAGAAGGTGCGACAGCCCTACTGGGGTACGCCGCTGCTGCGCGACGACAGCAATGCCATCCTGGGCCAGATCCGCACCGACCCCGGCACCATTGGCGTCAACTACAACACCGTCGACGGCCGCTACGAGCAGGACGTGACCTGGGCCCGCAGCGTGCTGCAGTGGAGACCCTCGGCCTCGCTGTCGTTCTCGCACACGCTCTACCACTATGACGCCCTGCGCGACTACGACAACGTCGAGACCTACAGCTTCGTCAACAGCAACACTCAAGTGCAGCGCAGCAATGCGCTGCTGCAGCGGCACGACCAGCAGGTGTGGGGCAGCCGCGGCGAAGCCATCCTGCGCGGCAGCATCGTCGGCCTGAAGAGCGACAGCGCGTTCGGCTGGGACTGGAGTTTCAACCGCCAGACGCGCTTCCCGCTCAGCGTCAACGGCCCCTTCGACACCACCAGCCCCTACATGCCGGCCGACACCTTCTTCCTGCAGACGCCGGGCATCACCCGCACCTACACACCGGGGGCGACCAACCGGCTGCACATTGGCGCGTTGTTCGCCGAGAACCGCACCCTGCTGGGCAGCGGTTTCGCGCTGGTCAGCGCCTTGCGCGCCGACCGCATCGGGCTGCAGGTGAGCAACCACCGCACGGTGACGGCCACCAACCCGGCGCAGTACAGCATCGACTTCCGGCCGGTGACCGGCCGCCTGGGTCTGGTCAAAGACATCGGCAGCAACTGGCAGGTCTATGCGCAGTACAGCACGGCAGCCGACCCGCCCTCGGGGCTCCTGGCCACCGCCGGTTTCGCGCAGCTGCGCGACTTCGACCTCACGCGCGGGCGGCAGTTCGAGCTGGGCACCAAGACCAGCTTCGACCAGGGCCGCGGCGACTTGCGGCTGGCGCTATACGACATCGAGCGCAGGAACGTCTCGGTCACGGACCCCAACGACCGCACCAAGGTCATCGCCATCGGCCAGCAGTCCAGCCGTGGCATCGAGCTGGCAGCGCGCTGGGCCGCCTCGCCGGCCTGGACGCTGGCCTGTCACCTGAGCTTCACGGATGCGCAGTACGACAACTTCACCGAGACCGTGGGCACCAACGTGGTCTCGCGCGCCGGCAACCGGCCGCCCAACACGCCCGACTGGGTGGCCGCGGGCGAACTGCACTGGACCCCGCTGAGCGGCTGGACACTGTCCGCCGACTGGCGCCACGTCGGCAAGCGTTACGCCAACAACGCCAACACGGCCTGGGACAGCGCCTACGATCTGTTGAGCGCCGGCGTGACCTGGCAACCCGATCCACGGCTCACGCTGCGAGCGCGGGTCGCCAACCTCACCGACAAGGTCCATGCCGCGACGGTTGGCGCCAGCACCCTGGCCTACCTGGGCGCGCCCCGAACCTGGTCGCTGTCGGCCGACTACCGCTTCTGACGAATGAGCCTGGCAACGCGCGCCAAACGCTGGCTGTACCTGGTGCACCGCTGGCTCGGGATTGCGCTGGCGGTGGTGATGCTGGCCTGGTTCGTCTCGGGCATGGTGATGCTTTACGTGGGCTATCCCAAGCTCACTGCCGACGAACGGCTGGCGGCGCTGCCCGCACT
>DAORNK010000021.1:2797-25263 GCA_035440985.1 Rubrivivax sp.
GCACACGCATCGCGCCACGCAGCCTGCGCCGGCAGTGGGCCGGCGCAACACGAACGGCGACGAAGCCTGGCGGCTGACCACCGTAGCCGGCCGCACCACGCTGATCGTCGGTGACGAAGGGCGGCAACCGGTGGCGGTGGATGCAGGCAGCGGTCGCGTGGTGACGGCTGTCAGCCGCGAAGACGCGTTGGCGGCGGCACGGCACTTCGCCCAAGGCACACCGGTGCGCTGGATTGAGCAGGTGACCGAGGACGCCTGGACCCATTCTCGCGCGCTCGACGGTCACCGGCCACTGCACGTGGTGGCGGTGGACGAGCCCCAGGAACGCTGGCTCTACGTCAGCAGCCGCACCGGTGAGGTGGTGCGCGACGCCAGCTTAGTTGAACGCAGCTGGGGCTGGGTAGGCGCCTGGCTGCATTGGTTGTACCTGTTCCGCGGGGGCGTGCTCGACCCCTGGTGGACCGACATCGTGATCTGGCTGGCGGTCGCCGGCAGCATCTCGGCGTTGACCGGCATCGTGGTCGGGATCTGGCGCTGGCGCTTTCGCAGCACCTACCGCAACGGCCGGCACACGCCCTATCTCGGGCGTGCCGCACGCTGGCATCACCTGGCTGGCATGGCGGGCGGCCTGCTGGCATTCACCTGGGTGCTGTCGGGCCTGTTCTCGATGAATCCGTGGAAGGTGTTCGATGCGCCCGGCCCGAAGCCCGACCGCCGCGCCTACGCCGGTGCAGTAGCCGATCCCCAGCAGGCGCCCGACCCGACCCAGGTCCTCCAGCGCCTGTCGGCCCAGGGGCTGGCGGCACGGGAACTCACCTGGCACCGCGTGGGCGGCTTGAGCCTTGCACAGGCGCATGGCGGTGGCGCTCCGCGCCTGTTCAGTGGAGCCGACGCGCAGCCCCTGGATCAGCCGGCGCCGGCGATCTGGCTGGATGCGGCAACCCGGCTCCTGCCCGGCGCAAGGGTGCAGCGGCTGGAGCGCCTGGACCACTACGACGCCTGGTACTACGCGCGTGAGCCACACACCATGGGTGGGCATCGCGAGCGCCCGCTGCCGGTCGTACGGTTGCGCTTCGACGACCCCAACGGCACCTGGGTGGTGATCGATCCGCGCAACGCAGCCATCGTCCAGATCAGCGACGGGCACCGTCGCGTGGACCGCTGGCTGTTCGCCTTCCTGCACAGCTTCGACCTGCCGCCGCTGCTGGCCGCGCGGCCCGGCTGGGACTTGTGGATGCTGGGCTTCAGCCTGGCAGGTTGCCTGCTGGCCGCCACCGCTGTCGTCACCGGTACCCGGCGGCTGCTTCGCGTAACGCAACGGGGCCGTCCGAAAGTCCTGACCGAATCCGCCACCACCGCTTCCCCACGATAAACGCAGCCTGCTTCGGCGCAGCGACTGCAATGCAACGCCAACCGAGGCGCACGGGGTTCAGAGCGCCGCGCCCTCACCCACGATGCGCGCGAAGTTCACCGGGTCCGTCACGCCCTCGGTGACGAAGACCAGTACGTGGTCGTCGGGCTTCAGGCCCAGTTCTCCACGCCAGCGCAGCAGTGCCGCCAGGCCGGCGGCGCCCGATTCGCCGGCGTTGATCCAGTCGTTGTAGAGCACGCGCGTGGCCTGTTCGGCGTCGGCATCGTCGACGGTCGCGAAGTGCGTGTAGGTGGCCTTGTTGATGGGCCAGGCCAGCACCGAAGGGGTACCGCAGTTGAGGCCGGCCATCGCGGTATAGGGCGTGTCCTCGATGATGGTCAGCCGGCCGCCGTTTTCGATCGAGGTGGTCAGGCAGTCGGCCACCACCGGCTCGGCGCCCACCAGCAAGCGCGTCGGGCGTTGCGCAAAGGCTTGCGCCACGGCGCAGCTGAAGGCGCCCACGCCCATCTGGCAGACCACCACCGTGGGCTCGGGCACCAGGCCCTCGTCGATCAGGTCGATGACTTCCTTGAGCATGGTCTGGTAGCCGTCGATCACCCAGCGTGGGCAGTCGGTGTAGCCTTCCCACGAGGTGTCGGAGATCACGATGCGCCGATCGTCGGCCATCGCGGCCGCACGTTCGATTGCGAGGTCGTAGTTGCCGTCCACCATGATGACCTCGGCGCCGTTGCGCGCGATGGCCTTGATGCGGCTTGGCACCGTGCCCTGCGGGACGAAGATGGTGCAGGGCAGGCCCAGTTCGCGCGCCATGCGCGCCACCGCGCGGCCGTGGTTGCCGTCGGTGGCAGCCACCAGCGCCAGTTCGCGGCCGGATGCCTGCACCGCGTCACGCAGCTTCTTCAGCGTGGGCTCGGTGTGTTCCGCCAGCCCCAGGTGGCGCATGATGGCCTTGTAGCTGGCCCAGGACGCACCCAGGATCTTGAAGGCCGGCATGCCCAGGCGCATGGCCTCGTCCTTGACGTGCACGGTGGCCACGCCCAGTTGCTGCGCCGCCGTTTCCGCTTCGCGCAAGGCGGTGGGCACGAAGCCGGGAATCGAGCGGTGGAAGCCGACACTGGTGAACTGCGGTGCCGCAACGCTCTTGCGGTCGACATACGGATTGGCGACAACTCGGGCCTGGCCCATGATTTCCTCTCGCGTGTGCATGCCGGCATGCGCCACCCGATACGGCGCCGCATGCCTTGAACGGGGCAAGGATAAGCCGCCGCACCCCGGCCAACTCTTGCCACAGCGCAAGTTTGCCTGCCATGCGCCCCTGGCGCCGATGCCAGCGCAAAGCCCCGGGATGCCGCTCTTGACGATGTGCCGTGCAAGGGACAAGGCTTGAGAAAGGCCGCTTCCAGCCCATGCTGGCCAGCCTGCGGAACGGGCCCGTAGGACTGCACGAACTGATGACAGCTCGCCCACCGGCAGCGTGCGGTCGACTGCATTCCGGCACTCCAGGGCAGCCTGCGCGCCGCGCCGCTGGATCACACGCTGGCCTACGTCGCAGACGCGCACCAGGTCGTGCAGATGCGCAAGACAGCGGCGCGCGCACTTGGACCGCTGCGCACAGGTCAGTGCTGGCTGATCCTCTTCACGGCCACCGAACTGAAGGCGCAGGCCCAGATCCTGGCCGAGCGCGTGGCCAGGTTCAGCCTGCCCACGGTCAGCTGAGGGCTGGCCGCGGCGCGGGTCAACCCCCGATCACCCCGCCATCGCTGCGCCGCACGACCACCGTCGCCGAGCGGGGCCGGGCGCCAGCGGTCGGCCACTGCGAAAACGCCGTCGCGTTGCGCGCGATGTCGTTGTCGGTGAAGGTGACACCGGCCGCCGTCTTGGGCGCACGCGGGTGGCCCGCGAACTCGCCCGGGTGCTGGACGTTGATGAACATCGTCTTGCGGTCGGGCGTCCAGGTCACGCCGGTGATCTCGCAGCCCGAGGGCCCGACCAGGAAGCGCCGGATCTCCTTGGTGCCGACGTCGGCCGCCAGCATCTGGTTGTTGCCCATGTTGACGAAGTCGCCGGCGTTGCTGTAGCTGCCGTCGCTCTGGATCCACAGCCGGCCGAAGCTGTCGAAGGCCAGGCCGTCGGGGCTGTTGAAGAGGTTGTCGGCCGTGATGTTGGACGTGGGCGCGCGTGCCCCGGTGACCGACGGTTGCCCGGCCAGCACGAAGATGTCCCAGGCGAAGGTCAGCGCGGTGGCATCGCCGCCGGCTTCGTTCCAGCGCAGGATGTGGCCCCAGACGTTGTTGCTGCGCGGGTTGGCTTCGTCCACCGGCGGGCGCGCCGAGCCGGCACTCGTCGATCCGTCCACGGCGTTGGAAGTCGTACCGCCCCGCCGGTTGTTGTTGGTGAGCGTGAGGTACACCTCGCCCGGCTTTTTCGGGTTGGCAGAGATCCACTCCGGGCGGTCCATCATCGTCGCGCCCACGCGGTCGGCCGCCTGGCGCGTCTTGATCAGGATCTCGGCCTGGTTGTTGAAGCCATTGGCAGCGGTCAGGCCGTTGCTGCCCTGCACCAGCGGAATCCAGACGCCGGTTCCCATCCTGTCGCCGGCGGTGGCGCCGGCCTCCAGGCGCGCCACGTAGAGCGTCCCGCTCTCCAGCAGCCGCCGGTTGGCGGCGCTGGTCGGGTTGGCCTTGTCGAAGCTGCCGCTGGAGATGAACTTGTAGATGTACTCGTTGCGCTCGTCGTCGCCCATGTAGACCACGACCTTGCCGTTGGGTGCGATCACCAGTTCGGCGTTTTCGTGCTTGACGCGGCCCAGCGCCGTGCGCTTGACCGGCTTGCTGGCCGGGGTGAAGGGGTCGATCTCGACCACCCAGCCGAAGCGGTGCGGCTCGTTGGGGTTGACGTCGGCGTCGAAGCGCGGGTCCACCTGGTGCCAGCGGTAGCCCGCGCCGGTGGTGCTGATGCCGTAGCGGGACTGGCCAGCGACGATCTCCGGCTTCTGGTCCTGGAAGTCGGGGGCGATGTTGGCCCCGCTGGTGGGCGCACCGAAGTAACCGTTCCAGTTCTCTTCGCAGGTCAGGTAGGTGCCCCAGGGCGTCCTGCCGTTGGCGCAGTTGTTGAGCGTGCCCAGCACTTCGGTGCCGCTGGGGTCGGCGGCGGTCTTCATCAGCGCGTGGCCGGCCGCTGCGCCCTGGATCGTCATCGGCGTGTTGCCGTGGATGCGGCGGTTGTAGGGCGAGGCGGCCACATGGGCCCAGCTGCCGTCGCCGTTGCGCTTGACGTGCACCACGCTCACGCCATGCGCCGCCTGCGCCTTGCGCGCCTTTTCGAAGGTGAACGGCGCCATCCAGTCGGCCGGGTCGGTGCCGGCCTCGATGGCATAGAAGTACTCGGGATTGATGTACTCGTGGTTCATCACGAGCAGGCCTTCATCGCTGCGGTCGCCATAAGCGTTGCCGGCGGTGTTGAAGCCGAAGAACGCCATGCCGTCATGGTTGTCGCCGATCTGCTGTTCCTGCTCGGCGGCGGTGTTGCTGGCATCGGCCTTCCAGGCCGGCGCCGTGGCGTTGATCGGGTCGCCCCAGGGCAGGAAAGCGGTGGCGACGTAGCCGGCGGGCACCACCACGGCATCGGCGGTGGAGGTGGCTACGGCGGTGAAGCCGAACATGCTCTCGGCCACTGCTGCTTCATCGTCGTCGCTGCCGCAGCCGGCCAGGCCGGCGAGGAAGGGCAAGGTGGCAGCACCCAGGCCACCCATCAGCAGGCGGCGCCGGCTCGGATTGGCGGTGATGGCGCGCTCGACGACATCGCTCAGGCTGAGGTTGCGGCTGGGATTGGATACGCCGTCGTCGTCACGGATGCTCTGGGTCATGCTGGGCTGCTACTGGCTGTGGAAAACCCAAGGAGCATGGCCAACCGCGGTGACGCCACCGTGACGGTCGTCCAGGTGGCCTGTGGTTACCCGGTGCCCACCCCCCAGCGCGCCTGCAACGCCACGCGCGCGTGTGGGCACACGTTGACCTGTGCCAGATCACCCCGCACCTGCGGCAGCGCCATCAGGCGCGGGTCCATCACGCGAAACCACCAGCGTGGCCAATAGGCCACCGGGAACATGCCGAAATAGCCGCTGGGCAGCTGCGGCAGATCGGCAAAGTGGCGCAGACACTGGTAGCGGCGCGACGGGTTGGCGTGGTGGTCGCTGTGGCGCTGCAGGTGGAAGGTGGCCAGGTTGGTGACCAGGTGGTTGGCGTTCCACGAATGATGCGGCTGCGGTGGCTCGTAGCGGCCGTCGGGGCCCTTGAGCCGCAGCAGTCCATAGTGTTCAACGTAGTTGGCCGAGGTCAGTTGCCACCAGGCCACCAGGTTGTGGATAGCCAGGAAGGGCAGCATCAACCATCCGAACGCGACCACCAGCGCGCCCTGCAGCAGCAGCGTGACCGCATAACTCTGCAGCATCGTGTTGTGCCAGGACCATGGGCCCCGCCCTTCCTGGCGCAGGCGATCCGACTCCAGCGCCCAGGCACGGCGGATGCCGCCAGGCAGTTCGCGCAGCGCGAAGCGGTAGATCGATTCGCCCATGCGCGCGCTGGCGTGGTCTTCGGGCGTGGCCACCCAGCGGTGGTGGCCGCGCCCATGCTCCACCGTGAAGTGGCCGTAGGCCGGCACCGCCAGCGCCAGCCGGGCCAGCAGCTGCTCCAGCCGGTTGTGCTTGTGGCCCAGCTCGTGGGCGGTATTCAGTCCCAGGCCCGAGTCGGCGCCGATGACGTAGGCCAGCAGCGCCACCGCCCACCACGACAGTTCTTGCGTGCCGGCCCACCAGGCGCAAGCGATCATGGCCCCGAAGTGCAGCGGCACGGTGGCCCAGGTCAGCCAGCGGTAGTAGCGGTCGGCCTCGAGCTGGGCGACCACCGCTTCGGGCGGGTTGTTCTCGTCCTCGCCCAGCCAGGCATCGAGCAGCGGCATCAGCCCATAGCTGATCAGCAGCGGCAATGCCAGCGCGATCTCCCGGCCGCTGGCGTGGTGTGCCCACAGGCCCAGCAAGGGCAGCAGCGGCCAGGCCACCGACAGCAACCAGGCCCAACGCTTGCGGTCGCGCCAGGCGATGACCTGCCCCGAGGCGGTGGCGGCGGTGTAGGTCGGGGACATGACCGTTCCTGTTGAGCAGTTGCCTCAAGATTAACCCGGACCGCCTGGTGCCGGCGCGCATACTCCACTTTCACATCGCCACCAGCGGACGCCTGCTGCGGCCGCATCGGCGACGAGGAGACCACGATGCCTCACGAACGCGCCGGACAGCCTGCCCAGGCGGCTGACCTGATCGACCTGGCCCACCTGCTCACGGCCTACTACACGACCCGGCCCGAGATGGCCGACCCCGGCCAGCGCGTGGCCTTCGGCACCTCGGGCCATCGCGGGTCCAGCCTGAACGGTGCGTTCACCGAAACGCACATCGTCGCCACCACGCAGGCGATCTGCGAGTACCGCGCGGCGCAGGGCATCGCCGGGCCGCTGTTCCTGGGCCGCGACACGCACGGCCTGTCGGAGCCGGCCTGGGCTTCCGCACTGGAGGTGCTGGCCGCCAACGGCGTGGCCACGCTGATCGACGGGCGCGATCGCTTCACGCCGACACCGGCGATCTCGCACGCCATCCTGCGCCACAACCGCGGCCGCAGCGCCGATGACAGCGGCCGAGCCGACGGCATCGTGGTGACGCCTTCGCACAACCCGCCGGCCGACGGCGGCTTCAAGTACAACCCGCCGCACGGCGGCCCGGCCGACAGCGACGCGACGAAGTGGATCGAAAACCGCGCCAACGAGCTGATCGTGGCCGGTCTGCAAGGCGCCCACCGCATGCCGCTGGCACGCGCGCTGGCTGCCGCCACCACGCAGCGGCACGACTACCTGGGCCACTACGTGGACGACCTGCCGGCCGCGCTGAACATGCCCGCGATCCGCGAATCCGGCGTGCGCATTGGTGCCGACCCGCTGGGTGGCGCCAGCGTCGACTACTGGGGCGAGATCGCCACGCGCCACCGGCTCGCGCTGACGGTGGTCAACCCGCTGGTCGATGCGACCTGGCGCTTCATGACGCTGGACTGGGACGGCAAGATCCGCATGGACTGCTCGTCGCCTTCGGCGATGGCCGCGCTGATCGCCAACCGAAACGCCTACCAGGTCTCCACCGGCAACGACGCCGACGCCGACCGCCACGGCATCGTCACCCCCGATGGCGGGCTGATGAACCCCAACCACTTCCTGGCCGTTGCGATCCAGTACCTGTTCTCGCACCGCCCAGGCTGGGGCGCACAGGCGGCCATCGGCAAGACGCTGGTGTCCTCGTCGATGATCGACCGCGTGGCTGCCGGTCTGGGGCGGCGGCTGGTCGAGGTGCCGGTGGGCTTCAAGTGGTTCGTACCCGGGCTGCTGGATGGCTCGGTCGGCTTCGGCGGCGAAGAAAGCGCCGGTGCCTCGTTCCTGCGCCAGGACGGCACGGTGTGGACCACCGACAAGGACGGCATCCTGCTGGCGCTGCTGGCCGCCGAGATCCTGGCCGTGACGGGCAAGTCGCCCAGCGCGCACTACGCCGCGCTCACCGCCGCGCACGGCGACCCGGCCTACGCGCGTGTGGACGCAGCGGCCACTCGCGAGCAGAAGGCCGTGCTGGGCAAGCTGGCGGCCGATCAGGTCAGCGCGACCGAACTCGCGGGCGAACCGATCACCGCCAAGCTGACCGCGGCCCCCGGCAACGGTGCAGCCATCGGTGGCCTGAAGGTCTGCACGCGCAGCGCCTGGTTCGCGGCACGGCCTTCCGGCACCGAGGACGTCTACAAGATCTACGCCGAGTCGTTCCGCGGGCCTGCGCACCTGGCGCAGGTGCAGGCGGCGGCCAAGGCACTGGTCGACTCGGTGCTCAATAGTCGTAGCTGAGGATGTCGTTGGTGCGCCGGCAGAGCTCGCGGCCGTAGTCGGTCCACAGGCCCTGGCCCCAATAGCGGAAGCAGCTGGTCTGCGCGCACAGCAGGTGCAGCAGCGCGTTGCGGTAGCGGCGCTCATGGGTGGGCTGCCCGCGTTGCGCCACCTTGGCATCGAACAAGGCGCTGACGGCTTCCATCGGGCCGAGCAGGTTCTCGTAGCCGCGCACCCAGCTCAGGTTGCTGGTCCAGCTGCCGCCTTCCATGTGGAAGCGCGTGTCCTCGCGCCGCAAGGTGTCGGTCACCTCGGCCAGCCGCGCCGGGCCGTCGCCGGGCTGCATGCGTGACCAGATGCGGTGCTGGAACAGCGGCTGCACGACGGGCAGGTCCTGCTCGGTGAAGCCGGCCGCCCACAGGTGCTCGAGGTACTCGGTGACGTTGATCAACGGCACCTCGCTGCCCGAGGCCTCGTGCACCACCTGCCGGTACTTGGGCGGGAACTCGTTCATCATCACGCCGCCGTTCTCGCCGTCGGCGATCTGCGTCACCAGCGGCGGCACGGCGCGGCCGGCCAGGGTAGTGCGGGCCAGGCTCTTCGCCTCGTACCAGGGCTGCATCTGGCCCACCAGCTTGGTGTCCGAGCCCTGCGTCTTGACGATGGCCACGATGCTGGCCTCGGCGCCGCTGGAACTGCGGCACACCAGCCGCTGCGGCAGGTGCGGTGCGGCCAACGGCGCACCACCCGGGGCCTGCTCCACGGTGTGCTCCTGCACCAGCACCCAGCGGTAGCCCGCGTCGAGCAGCGTGCGCACGAAGGCGTAGGCCACGTCGGGGTGGTTGGGCAGCGCCATCTCAGAGGGCGAGAAGCCGCGCACACGCGCCAGCGCCTCCAGGCCGAACAGCGCCGCAAAATGCTGCTGCCAGGCGCTGACGTGCAGCCGATAGTCCTGCACCGGTGTCGAAGGCGCGACCGCGTGGCCCCAGGGCGCGCCCAGCCATTCGACGCAGCGCGCCAGGGCCGGCGCGGTGGCCAGGTGCCGCAGACCATCGATCACCTCGTGCGCACCCATCTGCTGCAGGCCCCACAACAGCGTGCCGGAGTACTCCAGCATGACCCTCGGCTCGCGACCCTCGGCCACCAGGGCGGGGATGAACTCGCCCATGCGCGCATAACAGTGGCGGAACACGGGCGCGTTGTGGTTGTCGCCGATGACGGGGTGTTCCGCCATGTACTGTAGGTTGCCGATCAGCGCCGCGTGGCGCAGGTCTTCGCTGCCCGAGGGCGTGAGCGGCTGGTGCATGTGCAGCGCCACCGCGGCGGCGCTGCGGATGCGGTCGAAGTCCACGCCACTGCAAGCCAGGAACACCGGCCGGCTGCGCTCGGCCGCCAGCCGAGCCGCGATCCGGTCCTCGAAACCGCAGATCGTGGGCAGGCCCTCGACGGCCTCGGGGAGCGGCTCCACGGGACGGCCCTACTTGTGGGCGATGAAATCGAAGACGCGCAGGTAGTGGTCGCCCGGGTGCTTCCACGAATAGTCGTAGTTCATGCCCTGCATGGCCAGCTGGCGGAACAGCTCGGGCTCATGGCGCCACAGCCCCAGCGCACGGTCCAGCGCCGATTCGAAGCCCGCGTGATCAGGGTGCTCGAAGACGAACCCGTTGCGCTGCTCGCGCGGCAGGTCCGAATGGTCCCAGTCGAAGACGGTGTCCTTGAGGCCACCCACCGCGCGCACCACGGGCACCGTGCCGTAGCGCATCGCGATCATCTGCGTCAGGCCACAGGGCTCGAACAGGCTGGGCATCAGCAGCAGGTCGGCACCGGCATAGATCAGGTGCGCCAGCTCTTCGTTGTAGCCCACGTAGAGGTGGCAGTCGCCGTTGTCGTGCAGCATGCGCTTGAGGTGCCAGAAGTCCTCGTTGATGCTGGCGGTCGAGCCCGACCCGAGCAGCACGAACTGCGCATCGCGGGCCAGCGCATAGAACAGCGCGTGCCGGATCAGGTGCAGGCCCTTTTGCGTGTCGAGGCGGCCGACGTAGGCCATCAGCGGCCGGTGGGCCTGGTTCAGGCCCAGGCGCTCGCGCAGCACGCGGGTGTTGCCGGCCTTGTGATCGAAGCCTTCCTCGTCGAAGTGACTGGCGATCAGCGGGTCGATGTGGGGGTTCCACATCTCGTAGTCCAGACCGTTGAGGATGCCGCCGAACTTGGCCTGGTGCAGGTGCAGCGTGTGCCCGAGACCGCAGCCCGCCTCGGTGAAGCGCACCTCCCAGGCGTGATTGGGCGAGACCGTGGTGACGAAGTTCGAATACAGCAGGGCGCCCTTGGTGAAGTTCAGGGTGTGGTGGCTCAGGCCATCCCCCATTCGATCGGGGTGGCCGTGGTACTCGGGCCGGTGCAGGCCGGTGGCGTGCAGGATGTGGTGCCCCGCGATGCCCTGGTGCGCGAAGTTGTGCATGGTGTGGCACACACGCTGCTCGCCCAGGCCGGCTGCGGCGTAGATCTCGTAGAGCAGCACGGGCACGAGGGCGGTCTGCCAGTCGTGCGTGTGGATCACCTGCGGCCGCTTGCCGGCCTTGAGCAGGAACTCCAGCGCCGCCTTGCTGAAGAACGCAAAGCGCTCGGGATCGTCCCAGAATCCGTAGCAGGCACCGCGGTGGAAGTAGGACTGGTGGGAATGCGGCTCGATGAAGAAGCAGCGGCGGCCATGCACGAAGCCGAACCAGACGGTGCAACGCACCGCCCCGCCGTCCCACGGCACCCACAGGTCGCTGTAGCTGACGTGCAGGTTCCAGATATGTTCCTCGCGCAGGCAGTCGTAGCGCGGCAGGACGATCTCGACGGCATGGCCGCGCATTTCCATTTCGCGTGCGAGCCCGAAAACGACGTCGCCCAGCCCGCCCACCTTGGCGACCGGCGCGCACTCGGACGCGATCATGACGATGTACATCGACAACTCCCAACCCAACTCCGGGCCGTAGGCTACGCTAACAAACTCTGCGCCCCGCGTTTCGGGGGTGCCGACCATTCGGCCACTTCGTGCCAAACGAAGGGCTGCGCGCTGGGTAGAGGCGGGCTCGATCAAGTTGCCCGCAACCGGATCTGTTCATCGTGCCCGTTTGGGCGGACAGTTCATCCCCAGCACCACCACCGCCACCCGAACGGACCCCGCGATGTACATCCCACCACACTTTGCCCTGCACCAACCCGGGCAGTTGCAACGCGTCATCCATGCGCACCCGCTGGGCGTGCTGGTCACCTCGGGGCCTGGCGGCCTGGACGCGGACCACATCCCTTTCGAGTTCGACCCGGCCGACGGGCCGCTGGGCCGGCTGTCGGCACATGTGGCGCGTGCCAACCCGCTGTGGCAGCGCTGCCCCACGGGGACCGAAGTGATGGTCATCTTCCGCGGCGCCGAGGCCTATGTGTCGCCCAACTGGTACCCCAGCAAACACGAAGCACATCGCCAGGTGCCGACGTGGAACTACGAGGTGGTGCACGCGCATGGCCGGCTCACCGTAATGGACGACGAGCGCTTCGTGCGCGGGCTGCTGGCCCGGCTGACCAGGCGGCACGAGGCCGGCGAGCTTAAGCCGTGGAAGATGGGCGACTCGGCGCCGGCCTTCATCGTCGAGCTGCTGGCCAAGGTGGTGGGCATCGAGATCGAGATCACATCGCTCACCGGCAAGTCCAAGCTCAGCCAGAACAAGGAGGCACGCGACCGGCTGGGCGCCGCCGACCAACTGGACACGAAGGGCCAGGCTGAACTGGCGCAGGCCATGCGGCAATCGGTCTGACGGCAACCACTCTTTCAGGAACAGTCCCCTCTGATGAAGCACCTCTTCACTTCGCCACGCGCGGCCCGATCGACCCGTTCCGGCCTGCCGGGCCGGCTTGCCCGCAGTCTGGCGCTGACGAAAGGCTGGGCCGTGACCCTGTTGGCGACCGTGGGTACCGTGGGTGCCGTACAGGCGGCGTCGGTGGCTCCGGTGGCGGCTGAAAACGGCATGGTGGTCACGGCCCAGCATCTGGCCACGCGCATCGGCGTGGATGTGCTCAAGGAAGGTGGCAATGCGGTGGATGCCGCGGTGGCGGTGGGCTACGCCCTGGCCGTGGTGTACCCGGCGGCAGGCAACCTGGGCGGCGGTGGTTTCATGACCCTGAGGCTCGCCGATGGACGCCGGAGCTTCCTGGACTTCCGCGAGAAGGCACCCCTGGCGGCCACCGCCGACATGTACCTCGGCCCCGACGGCAACGTCGTGCCGGGACTGTCGACCAAGGGGCACCTGGCCGTGGCCGTGCCCGGTACGGTGCACGGGCTTGAACGGGCGCGCAAGCAGTACGGCACGATGCCACGCGCCGCACTGATGGCCCCCGCCATCCGTTACGCCGAGCAGGGCTTCGTGCTGGAACAGGGCGACGTGGATATGTTGCGCGCTGCCACGGCCGATTTCGCCAGGGACGCGGCCACGGCCAGCATCTTCCTGAACAGGGGCCAGCCCTTCGCTGTCGGCCAGATCCTGGTGCAAAAGGACCTGGCGCGCACGCTGCGACGCATCAGCGACGACGGCGAGCGCGGCTTCTACCAGGGGCCGGTGGGCGCGGCCATCGTGGCCAGCAGCCAGGCCGGCAGGGGCATCATCACCCAGGCGGATCTGGACCAATACCGCACGCGCGAGATGCCGCCCGTGGAGTGCGACTACCGCGGCTACCGTGTGATCAGCGCACCGCCGCCCAGCTCGGGCGGGGTGATCGTGTGCGAGATCCTCAACGTGCTGGAAGGCTACCCGCTGAAGGAGTGGGGCTTTCGCTCGGCGCAGGCCGTGCACGTGCAGATCGAGGCGATGCGCCATGCCTACATGGACCGCAACACCTACCTGGGCGACCCGGACTTCGTGCAGAACCCGCTCGATCGCCTGCTCGACAAGGGCTACGCACGGAAGCTGCGTGATGCCATCAACCCGACCAGGGCCGGCGTCAGCAAGGACATCGTGCCCGGAGTCCCACCGCACGAAGGCAGCAACACCACCCACTACAGCATCGTCGACAGGTTCGGCAACGCGGTCAGCGTGACTTACACGCTCAACGACTGGTTCGGCGCACGTGTCACGGCCGCGGGCACCGGCGTGCTGCTGAACAACGAGATGGACGACTTCACGGCCAAGGTGGGCGTGCCCAACCTCTACGGGCTGGTGCAGGGCCAGGCCAACGCCATCGCGCCCGGCAAGCGACCGCTGTCGTCGATGAGCCCGACCATCGTCACCCGGGACGGCCAGCCTGTGATGGTGCTGGGTACGCCCGGTGGCAGTCGCATCATCACCGCGGTGTTGCACACCATCGTCAACGTCATCGACTACGGCATGGACATCCAGGAAGCGGTCGATGCGCCGAGATTCCACCAGCAATGGCTGCCGGAGATCACCTATCTGGAGCGCTTCGCGCTCAGCCCCGACACGCGCAAGATGCTGGAGGCCATGGGCCACCAGTTCGGCAACCCGCAGCCGGCCAACCACATGGTGGCGATCATCGTAGGCGCCCCCACGCTGGCTGGCAAACCGGTGGGCAGGCATCGCTTCTACGGTGCCAACGACCCGCGGCGCAACACGGGGCTGGCCCTGGGTCATTGACGGAGCCACGGCGCAGCCTTGCAGCCTTGCAGCCGCGATCGCGCATCGCGTCATCGGCCGCCGAAGGCATCGTCGACCAGGGAGTGGCCTTCGGCCCTGGCCAGTGCGTGCACACGTTGGCCCCGTGCCCCCGACCGGTCCGGCAGCGCCGCGCCGCCATCCACAGGCCCCGCTTCCGGGAGCGCGCCGCCGCGCTGGGCGGACCGAAATCCAGCCCCTGCACGGCCAGCACCTGGGCCACGCGGTCGAATCCCAGATCGCCCAGCGCGCCCGCCTCCAGGCCGACCAGCATCTACAGCGAAAGACCGCTGAAACGCGGGAGGCGGGAATGCGTCAGTCCCAGCGCCTCGCGCCGACCGCGGATCATGGTGCCCAGGTTGGCCAGGTCCACAGTTCGGTCCGCAACGGACCACGTCGCGTCGGCATACCAGGCCCGTCGAACGCTGTCGCCGCTATCACTGCTATCATTGCAGTCATTGCCAGCCATGGAGATCCCTGTGGGAACACTCACCATCCGCAACCTGGAGGATCCGCTCAAGAGTCGCCTGAGACTGCGTGCGGCGGCCCGCAGTCGGTCCATGGAAGAGGAGGCACGCCAGATCCTGCGCGCCGCGCTTCAGGAGAGCGTCGCGCCGACCGAGGATCTGGGCAGCAGGATCCGCTCCCGCTTCGCGGCGTTGGGCGACATTCAACTCGCCATCGAGCCCCGTGAACCGCCCGACGAGCCACCGCGGTTCGAGGACTCGCCCCACGCGCCACGCACCAAGGTCCGCAAGCCGGGAGCGGGGCGTCGATGAGCACGCTGCTGGATACGAACGTACTGGCCGAACTTCTCAGAAGCCAGCCGGCGCCCGCCGTGCTGGCTTGGTTCGCCGAGCAGCCACCCGAAAGCCTGTTTGTCAGCGCCGTCACACAGGCGGAGATGATGCTCGGCGCCCGGCTGCTGCCAGCCGGAAGACGACGCAAGGCCCTGGAGATGGCGCTCGTGGCGATGTTCTCAGAGGACTTCGCCGGCCGGATCCTGCCCTTCGACTCGGCAGCGGTCGATGCCTATGTCGAGATCATCAGTGGACGACGTGAGATCGGTCGGCCCATCTCCCAGTTCGATGCACAGATCGCGGCCATCGCGAGGCGGGCAGGCGCCCGACTGGCCACCCGGAACACCAACGACTTCCGGAACTGCAAGATCGGGTTGATCGACCCGTGGACCAGGCTGGCTTCGTGAGCCGCCAGGTGCACACCGAGCGGTATGCAGTTGATGGCGAAAGCCCCACCACAACGCCGCCGTTTCGACGGGACGACCGCGCCGACAACGCAGATCATTCGCCTCGAATTGCTCCCCAACGACAACGGCCTCTCACCTTGCGATGGGGGCCGCTGAATGCGTGTTACCTGGGGTGGCTGATGGGTTACGAAACGGCGACCTGCCACAACGACGTCAGTGAGACCTGGTAGATGCAAGCTCAGTCAGCTGCCCCGAAGCCGCTGCGCACCAGATCCGCGATCCGAACCGCCATGCTGCGCGCAGGATCGAAGGGAAGGTCCTCGAAGCCAAAGGACGCGTAGAGCGCACGCACGTCTTCGTCCAGCGGATGTGTGAGCACGCAGAAGCAGCCGACCTGGTCGGACAGGCGCACTGCGGTGGTCAGCGCATAGAACATCAGCGATCGCGCAATGCCCTGCCCTTGCCACCGCAGGTCAACCGCCAACTGACCCAGAAGGATGGCGGGCAGCGGATCAGGTCGATTGCGTTGCTGAGACTTGGGCAACCAGGCTCGCTCGATCTGCGCCGTCGACAGGCTCGCGTAGCCGACGATGCCGCCAGCTTGCGCATCGCATATCACGTTCGTCCGCGTGACCCCCAGTTCCTGGTTGTGCCAGGCGTGGCGGCGGAACCAGTGGTTCAGTGCGTCGCGCCCGCAACCGAACGCCACCGTGTCGTCATCGGCCGCCAGAGGTCGCGGCGGCGTGAAGGCGGCCGTTGCGCCGGAGGTCACTTCTGCCAGACGGGATGGATCTTGGACAGTTTCCGAAGTGCCGGCACTTCCCTCGCCGGAACACTGGCCCAGGCTTCGAACCTTGCCCAATCCTTGGCCGGAATCGTCACGATGCGTCGATTCAGCAGGTCGGACTCGGCGGCTTCGAGCGCACGCCGCCGGACGAAATCGCTGAGACTGGTACTGGCCTGTTCGGCCGCGGCCTCCAGCAAGGCACGTTCGCTGGCATTGACGCGAACACTCAGAACGGCGGCGGAGGCGGTTGGCACGGCGACATCTTCCAATGGATGTATGACAATGGCATACAAGCCCACCAAGCACCATGCGCCTGCAGAGTCTCCCGCCTTCGACGAACGACCTGCCGTGACCTTGTCCGGCAACAGCGCGCGCGGCTCCACCCACTGCACCTGCAATCCACCATGAACGTTCATCCCTTGCGCCCGCGCGATCACGAAGACGCGGCCCGCGGGGAGATCCACGCCCGTGGAGGTCCGCGCGAGATCAATGCCTACCTGCTTGGGCGGGACGGCCCGTTTCTCACGCCCGGCCAGCGCGACTGGATCGCGCAACTGCGCGCACGCCCCCTGCGCCTGTACCGGGTCACCGACGTGCAGCCTGGCGCCGGCATGACCCTGATCGACGAGTTCGACCCGCGGGCAGATCCGCAATCGGTGCGCGAGATCAGCGGCAGCCGCACCGCAAAGCCAGGCATGCTGATGGGCGCGCGCATCATGGCGGTCGCTGCCGGAGCGGGCATGGCCGGGCACTTGGAGCTCTCGGGGGCCATCTATCCCTTCTCCAAGCTCTCCGAGTCGGCCGTGCTGGCGCGGGCCCATCAGGTGCTGGCCCCCTCTGCCCAGCTGAAGCTTCAGGTCGGCAACCAACCTGATCTGGTCGAGCTGGAGGTCGCCCGCGCCTGGCTCGACCAGTGGTGCGCGCCCGCACCGCTGCCGCAGATCCAGGATGCGTCGACCGGCGATCCCCTGCTCCTGGTGACCGACCATTACCGAGTGATCGATGCGGCGGCGCTCGCCGCTTCCATGGCTTCGCAGCCCGATGTCCACGGCGATGCGCAGCAGGGATGGAATCGCCTGATCGAGGGCGCTGACGGTGCGCGGCGCAGCCGGTCGACCCTCAACCCTGGGCGCAGCATCGACCGCGTCGAACTGTTCCACCGCACCCAGCGGCTGGCGGATGATGGCCGCGCCTGGTTCGAAGGCGTGGCCGGCGCTGCCGTGCAGCACCTGACGCGCGAGATCACCGATCCAGCAGGGCATCTTGCCCGAGCGGACAGCGGCAACTCAAGCCGCGGGCCTCGATCCTCAACGGCCCCCCCCAACCGGACCTGCCGCCCGAGGTCATCGCACAGGCCATCGAGCAGGTGCTGCATCGCCACTACGCCAACTGGGTTGACGAGACCATTCCGGCCCTGGGCGGACGAACCCCGCGCCAGGCCATCGCCACCCCGGCAGGCCTGGAGCGTGTGAAGGGCCTGCTGCGCGAGTACGAGCAAGGCGAGCGGCAGCAGTCCGCCGCCCAAGGGCGGCCCGCCGTTTCCTACCAGTTCTTGTGGGACGCCTTGGGGATCTCGAGATGAGCATGGATGACACTCCGCCCGACTGCGGCGGCGATGCGGCACGCGTATTGACCATCGACCTCGAAGAGTTGATCTGGGCCTTGAACTCGCGCGACCCGCTCGGGGAGAGCAGCCACTGGTTGAACCTCGAGTCCGGGACGATCCTGTACCTGATCGGACCCGATGCCGACGACGAAGCCGACGAGGATCCCCGCGATGACGACCGCTGGCTTTTCATCGAACCCATCGAGTCGTCCGAATCCTTCCGCGTCATGGAGGACTTCGTCGATCAGTGCGGCGATGACCGCCTCGCCCGCGCGCTCGGGCAAGCGCTGCAACAGCGCAAGCCCTTCCGTCGCTTCAAGGACGTACTCGCCGCGCACACTGCGCAACGCGAGGCCTGGTTCGCCTTCGAGCGGCAGGCGATGGAGGCGATCGCGCGGAGGTGGTGCGAAGACCATGGCATCTCGCCGCGGTGGGTCGTCCGGCCGAGCAGGCCTACGCCTTGAGCAGTGTCAGGTCGTCGAGGTCGGCCCGTCGCTGCGCGACCCTGCGCTCGTAGCTCGCCTGGTTCTTGGTGCAAACCAGCACATGCGGACTGCCCTTGCGCTCCGTGCTGAAGTCGACGTCGCAGCGCCCCTGACGGATCGAGTCCTCGACGTGGCGCCGCTCGGCTTCGCGCGCCTTGAAGCGCCAGGACTCCTGGTCGGCAACCTGAAGGAAGCGGCCAAGGGCCAGGCAGTGCTCGCAGCGGCAGCTCAAGCTGGCCTCGCGCCGCCAGTCGGCAGGTAGCGCCAGATCCAGTGACACACGCGCCTTCAAATGCTCCAGCGCTGCTGACCGCAGCCGCTGGCACGCCGGCCGCCCGAGGAGCGCAGGCCGCTCGGCCAAGCGACGCAACGCGGGAACGATGACGGCGTCCATGCCGAAGGTCTTGGGCCAGGCCAGCCAGTGCGTCACGGCCCTGCCGGCCAGCTCGACCAAGGTGGCCTGGCAGGAGTGCGCTGCCGGTGTCAGGGCGCGCAGCGTGTCGTGGACCACACCCGCATCGGCGCGTTCGCGGCGCCACGCGTCGGCCTGCGACCTGGGCCGCGCCGGATCGCCTGGCATGGCATCGAGCAGCGCCTGGGCTGCGCCGACCATTTGTCCCCGCCAGGCGGCAACGCCGGCAGCCCGAGCCAGAAGGTCGGCGCAACCGCCGATGTGCAGATCGGCATTGCCTTGCACGATGGCCAGCAGCCCTGCACCTACACGAGAGCTTGGCAGCAGCTTCATCGCCTGCACCAGCGCGCCGTTGTCCCCCACCGCGTACGCACCCGCCGCGACGACGCCGTTCAGCATCACTTCGATGTGTTCGCGATCCCGCAGCCGCACCAGATGGGACAGCATCACGGCTTCGGCGCTCTGCGCATTGCGTGCGCCGTTCGTCGTGCGCAACGGCCAACAAGCCAGCATCTGGTCCGCCAGGGCGTTGGCCTCGTGCCAGGTCGCATGGCCCGGTTCGGCGCCGCCGCCGACCCATGCGTCCACCATCCCCTGCAGTGCGGGCATCGAGGCTGCAAAGCCTGCCCGCGCAATCAGCCGCAGCCTCTGCGCATGCGGCCACAGCACCAAGGCCGCGCGCTGGTAGCTGCGCTCGAATGACGCGCCTTCGTTGAAGGGCAAGGTGCCCAATGAGGCCTCGCCGCCGTCGGGTCGTCTCCAATCCGACAGGGTCACCGCGCGATCGAAAACCTCGGCGACCCTGAATTCGTCATCGCTGCCTTCATCGTCATCTTCTTCGTCATCATCGTGGTAGCGGCTGCGCCAGCGCGGGCCGCCGTAGCCGTTGTACTCCGCCGCACCACTCTCTTCGATGCGCAGCAGTGCCACGTGCAGATCGCAGGCGGCATCGCCCGCGGCCGTGGTCAGCACGGCGGCGGCTGCGGCATCTGCGCCTTTGAGCGCAGCAAACGACAGCTCGGCCGGCGTGTAGACGTGTGCCAGCGGGTAGACCAGCTTGAGCGGCCCGTCCTCATCGGGCTTCGCCGTTTCGTTGCACCATGCGCGCAGCAAGCGTTCCAGTGCAACCTTCTCCTTATCGTAAGACGGCGGCCGGGGCAAACGCCCGCGGCCCTTGCGCCGCAGGTTGCAGACGAGCACCAGCCGACACCCCGACGTGATGGGCAGCACCTCGTGCACGCAATCCGCATAGAACGCGGCCCAGGCGAGCTCGGACACGTCGGCGCAGCGCAGATCGAGTCGCGCTTCGCGCTCGCGATGACGGATCACCAGTTCACCGCCGGTGTGCAGCGATGGCAGCGCGACGATCAGCGTGGCGAACATGCCAGGCGACTTCTCGGTATCGCGATGCTCGAGGAAGAAGCTGCCCTCGTCGTAGACCAGCAGCTTGTACAACTCGGCTTCCACCCCGGTGCCGGCGCCGAGACCCGTGGCAGCAAGTTCGACGACGCCGTCCAGCATCGCTTGCCAGTGTCTGCCCTTGATGTGGACACGATCGGCGCCGATCTGCCAGGTGCGGCGCACGGTGGTGTCGACCAGCGTGTCCGCACCGCGGCCGTAGGGGGGCACGCTCGGCCACTGCAATGAGTTGGGCGGCCTGCGCAGGCAGCACCGGAAGGGCGATCGGGCCGACGCTGTCGACCTCGATCAGCGGAACATGCAAGGCGCACTCGCCGGTGGCAAAGAAGTCGCCCGGCGTCTGCACGGTCTGCAGGATGGCTGCCAGTGCGTCGTTGATCGAGTCCATGATCGGTTCCCTCAAGGCCGACAGTGTGCCCGTTGTCGCGCGATTCGTACCCGGTCGGCGCTGCCGCATCGGGTAGTCGACTACGTCGACCGTTCCATACCACGAGTTGTCGACAGAGGCACCTTGCCATGCCTTGGGCCTGCGGTTTCAAGCGATTCGACATCGACACGACGATGGAGGACCGCATGGGCAGGAAAGGCACCGGCGTCGAAGTCCGCTGTAAAGCCATCCGCATCCAGTTCAGCCTGAATGGCGAAGTCGTGCGCCGAACACTCAAGCGCGACGGGGCATCGTTGCCTGCTCGACCATCGGCAACGCTCCATCAGAGTCCGTCGCAGGCACCGTTGGTCGGCAAATTCGCTGGCGTTGCTGCCGCCGGGCCGCAGGCGCAGTGACGCCACCCACGCCCAGCCGGCCACGTCAGCGAAGACAGCGCACCTTGCGCTTCTGCGCCTTGAGCAGCCTGGCAGCCTGCTGGTCGAAGGTGACGAACTCGGGCCCACCGAGCAGTTCGCCCTCGTAGGCAATGGCGCCGTCGGCAAAGTCGCCCCCCGCCTCCAGCACAGCCAGACCGGCCAGCACCGTGGGTGTGTGGCACACCACGTGGCGCACTTGGATCAGCGTGCGCACCGCCTGAGCCACCTGCGCGGATGTGTAGCGGTAGCCCCGCAGCAGCACCCACACCAGTTCGCAAAGTGCAGGTGTGGGCACGGCGATCAGCGTTGCGTTCTGGAGCACCTGCAGCGCCTGTGCGGCTCGGGCTGCGTCGTCCTGCGTGGCCAGGCGCACGAGGACGTTGGTGTCCAGCGTGACTTTCATTTGCGCCGGCCTGCCCAGGCTTCGGACACCAGAGAGTTCATCTCGTCCAGGCTCAGGGCCTTGGCCGGCGACGGCAGGCAGCCGGCGAAGGCCTCTAGCCCATGTGGTGCCTTGGCATGCAGGGCCAGCACGCCACCCGCCAGCTTGTCCACGGTCACCTGCTGCCCGGGCTGGATGCCCAGGTACTGCAGCAATTCGCGCCGCAGCGTGATCTGGCCCTTGGCGGTGACTGTGAGGGTAGGCATGGGCTGCTCCGCAGGAATGGCACGTAAGGCGATTATGCCTTACCACCTGCCCAAGCCGCAGGCTGACCAGTCAGGGGCCGCACGATGGCATGTCGCCACGCCGGATACCCTGTCGCCGCGGTCGCCCCAAAGGTCGCGACGAACCCCACCTCGTGTTGCCTGATCTGCTCCAGGAAGCGGTCTCGGTGGCGAATGAGGAGAGGTGCGGCCACGAAGTCGATATCGCTGCGAATCCCCCTGGCACTGAATGTCGTCGACCGGCCGCAGCGCTCGCTGGAACAGAATTTCCCAGGGGCCGGACGGCAGCGACTTCATCACACCGTCGTCACGCCCACAGACGCTGCCGGTGCACGGCCAGCGAACGGGCGAGCTTCGCGACGTTGCGCCACACAGCCTTGGGGGCAACGCCCTCGTTCGTGGCGGCTTCCTCCACGGCCATCACCACCAGTGGCACCGGCGCCTCATCAAGCAGGTGCATCAGGTGGGCCGCGTAGCCCTTCGGCACGCTGCCGCTGACCAGCGCGTGGCCGAGAGTATCCGGCGGCACCGCCTGGGCGTAGCTCACGCTGGCGTTCTTCGCGGCCATCCACAAGCCCCGCTTCCGGGAGCGCGCCGCCTGGCTGGGCGGAGCGAAGTCCAGCCCCAGCACGGCCAGCACCTGGCCCACCCGATTGAATCCGAGATCGCTCAGCACGCCCGCCTCCAGGCCGACCAGCGTCTGCCGCGACAGACCGCTCAGCTGCGCGAGCCGGGACTGCGTCAATCCCAGCGCCTCACGCCGCTCGCGGATGATGGTGCCCAGGTTGGAGAGGTCCACAGCTTGGCTTGCAGACTTGTCGAATATTTTTGACATGTTGGTGCATCCGGACTGGCCCCGCCAGACTGACGCTTGCCAGCGGCGCCCTTGGCCGCTTCCTGTCAAAACCTCCAGGCCTGTCGGCCCAGGATACGCGGAACAGCCTTCCAAACGCCTTCGAGCTGATCGCGAAAGCCCTGCTCGAATGGCATCGTTTCGGCCCGTCAATCACGAGCGCAAGGCGCAACATTCGCTCCGCAGTCGCCCCAACGACAACGGCCCCTCACCTTGCGATGAGGGGCCGCTGGCAGGGCTCTGCCCGGTGTTACCTGGGGTGGCTGATGGGACTCGAACCCACGACGACCAGAATCACAATCTGGGACTC
>DAORNK010000022.1:0-17548 GCA_035440985.1 Rubrivivax sp.
CCACGGTGCCGGTCGGGCCGCTCAGCGCACCTTCGTGCGCAGCCGCGTCCACGCCCAGCGCAAGTCCTGAGAACACGACCAGACCGTGCTGGCTCAGCGCCGTGCCGAACGCGCGGGCGTTGTCCAGGCCTTGTGCGGTGGCACGCCGGCTGCCGACCACGGCCACACCCGCGCCGGCCAGCGCGGCGGGCCGGCCTTGCACGTAGAGCAGCAACGGCGGGTCGGCGGTTTGCAGCAGGCGGGGAGGAAACGCCGCGTCACCCAGTACCAGCACATGGCGATCGGCGCCGCCTTGCAGCCAGTCCAGGGCCGCTTTCCAGCGTGTGGCCAGGTCGGCAGGGGCGTGGCCCAGGGCATCAGCTGCCGCCGTGCCGGCAATCTGCCGCCACTGCGCTGCCGGGGCGCGCAGCACCGCCTGGGGGCTGCCGCAGGCTGCAAGGAGCTGGCGCACCTTGTCGCGGCCGAGGTTCGGAGTCTGCAGCAGCCGGAACCAGGCCTCGAAGTCGTCCGGGGCGCCCATGGGGTCTACGGCCGCGGTGGCCTGATCAGGCGCGTGACGCTGCCCAGGGCGCTGCCGTGCTGGGCCAGCTGCCGATCAGGGCTGGGTGAAGCGGTCGCCAGCGCGCACGGGGTCCTGCACGTTGACGATCAACGCATAGGACACCCGCTCGAAGACGCGGAACACGAACAGCACCCCGTGCCGCTCATTGGGCAGCTGCATGGGGGTCTTCACACCCGGCGTCGTGGTGTCGAAGCCCGCAGCGCCGCTGCGCCAGAGTGCCAGCACATGGCCGCGCTCGATGCCGTCGGCCTTGCCGCGGTTGATGGACACGACCTGGTTCTGCCCAGCCCGCAGGCCGTCTCCATAGAGGGCGACGATGCGGCCATCCACTGGATTGGCAGGTGGATGTGGCACGTAGGCCAGCAGTTCCTGCTGGAGCACCGGGGCCAGGCGATCCCCGGCCATGGCCTCCAGCCGCGTGCTGGTGATGCGGAAGGTGTCCGGCACCAGCACCCCTGCGCCATCGGCAGACAGCGGATTGCCCGAGCGCACGAACTCGGCGGTGCCGACGTAGCGGCCTTCATAGCCCAGCACTTCAGCCGTCACTGGGTCTTTCAGCGGGATCAGCTGGCGGAAGATGCGGAAATCCCGTGCCCCGCCGAGATCGCCACGCACATAGGCGGTCTCGCCCCGCGAGACCATCACGCGGCCTTCCTGCGTGGCCACGATGCGGGGCGCGGTGTCCAATGCGTTGCCGTCGAACACGGCCGCTTCATTGAGGAAGGGGCCGATCAGATGGAGCGGTATGGCGGCAATCGCGCCGTTTTCCAGCAACTCGGCGCGCACCCGGGGCGACAGCTTGACGGTATTGGTGGGGGCACCTTCGCCGCCGGTGGCCACGCGCAGCGTGGCGCGGCCGTCCTTCTTCTCGAGCACCAGTACCTGGCCGGGGTAGATCAGGTGCGGATTGCGGATCTGCTGCAGGTTCATGCCCCACAACTCGGGCCAGCGCCACGGGCTCTTGAGGAAGAGTGTGGAAATGCCCCACAGCGTGTCGCCACGCTGCACGGTGTGCGAATCGGGCGCGTTGGGAGCCAGGTCGGCCAGCGGCACGCCGGCTTGCGCGACGCGATTGGCGGTGTCGCGCCATTCGGGCGTGACGATGCGCGAACCGGACTGCGCCAGCGCAGCATCAGGGGCCAGCACCAGAGCCAGGCAGGATGCCGCCAGGGCGGCGGGGCGGCGGAGACGTTCACTCAGGCTCATCACGCATCGGTCTCCGGGCGGCGAGGCAGGCAATGCCAGAATGCCGGTTGGCATGTGGTGATCGGCGCCGGGGTCCGAACAGCAACCCAAGCTGCAGCGACAATGCTCATATGGTTTCACAGATTCTGCCCGTAAACCCTTGATGCCGCAAACAAACTGGCAGCCTGGGGTGCATCGCGTGCAAGCTGTCACGGGCCCGGCCGTTGCGCATGATCCACAGCTGTTGCGACCTGTGTCGGTGCCGCCGGGAACCGTCCACCTTTCAACCAGGCTCTTGCGGCTGCTGCCCTGAATCCGAACATGGCCCTGCTCTCCATCCTGCGTTATCCCGATCCGCGCCTGCACACGGTGGCGCGCCCCGTGGCCGAGGTGAACCCACGCATCCGACAACTGGTCGACGACATGATCCAGACCATGTACGCCGCCGAAGGCGTCGGCCTGGCGGCCACCCAGGTGGATGTGCACGAGCGCGTGATCGTGATGGACACCTCAGAGGAGCGCGACAAGCCAGTGGTGCTGATCAACCCGGAGATCGTGTGGCGCAGTCCGGAACTGGCGCTCAACGAAGAGGGCTGCCTGTCGGTGCCTCAGACCTACGACCGGGTCGAACGCCACGCGCGCGTCACGGTGCGTGCCATCGATCGGGAGGGAGCCCCGTTCGAGCTGCAGGCCGATGGCCTGACCGCCGTCTGTGTCCAGCACGAGATGGACCATCTGCTGGGCCGCGTCTTCGTCGAATACCTGAGCCCGCTCAAACGCGACCGCATCCGCACGCGCATGCTGAAGAAGGCGCGGGAGGAGCAGCGTGGCAGGTGAGGTCGTACGACGGGCCGGGTTGACGGAGGTCGCTTGAGGCTGGCCTTCGCCGGCACACCCGAGTTCGCCCGGGTGGCCTTGCAGGCCCTCTGTGACGCCGGCCATCAGGTGCCGCTGGTCCTCACCCAGCCTGACCGGCCTGCCGGCCGCGGCTTGAAGCTGCAGGCCTCGGCCGTCAAGCAGCTGGCTCTGGAACGGGGCCTGCCCGTGGCGCAGCCACGCAGCCTGCGGCTGGACGGCCGTTATCCCGACGATGCCCAGGCCGCGCAGGATCTGCTGCGCCAGGCGCAGCCGCAAGTGATGGTGGTCGCGGCCTATGGCCTGATCCTGCCCACCTGGGCGCTGCAACTGCCCAGGTGGGGCTGCATCAACATCCACGCCTCGCTGCTGCCGCGCTGGCGGGGTGCCGCACCGATCCACCGCGCCATCGAGGCGGGTGATGCCAGCACCGGCGTCACCATCATGCAGATGGACGAAGGCCTGGACACCGGTGCCATGCTGCTGACCCGCTCGCTGCCGATCGACACCGGGGACACGACCGCCACGCTGCACGACCGACTGGCCGCATTGGGTGCCAGGCTCATCGTGCAGGCACTGGCCGAGCTGGAGCAGGGGACCCTGCAGCCGCGAGCGCAGCCGGCAGAAGGCGTGTGCTACGCCCGCAAGGTGGAGAAGTCCGAGGCGCAGCTGGACTGGGCGGCCAGCGCATCCCAGCTGGAGCGCCGTGTGCGTGCCTTCGACCCATCACCGGGCTGCCACACCGAACTGGACGGACTGGCCTTCAAGGTCTGGCGCGCCCAGCGGGTGCCCGGCCACGGCCAGCCCGGGCAGCGTCTGGCCGCCGGGCCCGGACAACTGGTCGTGGCCTGTGGTGAAGACGCGCTGGCCTTGCTGGAGGTGCAACTGCCCGGTGGGCGGCGCATGCCCGGGCGAGATCTGCTGCAGCGCCTGGCGCCCTTGCCCGGTTGATCCCGTTCAAGCTGCAGCGGGCGGCGGCCGATAAGCCGGGTAACCGCGACTGAATCCCGTCCAAGCCATGCGCCTCCTGCACCTCGCACCCCTTTGTGCTGCCCTGCTGCTGGGCGGCTGCGACCAACTGGGCATCGAATCGGCCAGCGCGGTGGCGGCGCGCAAGGAGGCCGAAAGCAAGGCCATCGGCGCCGGCTGCCGGCATGCCGACCGGTCGGTGGAGGACTGCTACGCCAACAACAGGCGTGCCGAGAAGGCTGCCGTGTTCGCTGGCTGGAAGGAAATGAACGACTACATGCGCGAGAACAACATTGCCGCTGTTCCCGCAGGCCGCGACACCGCGGTGGCAGCCTCCGGCACGGACGCGGAAGAGGGTGCCAAGCCCGGGGAGAAGCCGGGCGACAAGGGTGCCGAGAAGGGCAGCGACAAGGCGGCGGCCAAGGCCCCGGCCAAGCCCAGGTCAACCGGCAAGGCCGCGGAAAAGTCCTGAAGGCGCGACCCGGTCGCCCCGATCTGCAATCCATCGGCGCCAGGCGCGGCGCGTCGCGCCGTGCTTTGAGGGGCCGCGGGCACGAAGGCACAGTCAGGGTGTCGCATGCAACCCGGGAGCCTCCGATGCTGAACCTGCCCTCACGAAATCTGCTCGTCAGCGTGGCTTTGCTGGCACTGGTCGGCTTGCCGCTGGCCGCGCAGGCTGCCGATGCCAAGGGCTCCGGCAAAGTGGCCAGCGAAACCCGCACCCTGCCCGAATTCCAGGCCATCGAGCTCAGCGGCTCGATGGATCTGAAGATCCGCCAGGGGACGCCGCAATCCGTCCAGGTGGAGGCCGACGACAACCTGCTGCCGCTGCTCGAAACCGTGGTCGAGGGCACGGGGGCCGATGCGCGGCTCAACATCCAGTGGAAACGCTGGCAGAACATCCGTACGCGCGCCAAGGTCTCGGTCACGGTGGTCATGCCCAAGCTGAACGCGGCATCGCTCAAGGGTTCGGGGGATCTGCAGCTCGAAGCCTTCAGCACACCGGCGCTGAAGCTCTCGATCTCGGGTGCGGGCGACGCCAGGATCAAGGACCTGAGCACCGATGATCTGGTCGTCAGCCTGTCCGGCAGCGGTGACGTGGCCGGCCAGGGCAAGGCCAAGCGGCTGAAGATCAGCATCGCCGGCAGCGGCGACGTGCGTCTGGCCGAACTGCAGTCCGACGAGGTGCGCGTCAACATCGCGGGCAGTGGCGACGCCGCCGTCAATGCGCAGAAGATCCTGGACGTGAGCATCGCCGGCAGCGGTGACGTCAGCTACGTCGGAAGCCCATCGGTCAAGAGCTCGGTGGCGGGCAGCGGCAGCGTCAGCAAGCGTTGAGCAGCGCCGCCCGGTGTGGCGCCGGGCCTGAGTCCGCACCGAGCGGCCACCTGCGTGGCCGCGAGTGGCTGACGAGGGCCTGGGCGCCTGCAAGCGACCAGGCTGATACGACAATGCATGGGTGAGCGCCACTCCACCCGGCCACGCCTGGCAACACCCCGAGTTCGCCCGTGGCGCGCGCGAGATGGCGGGCGTGGCGACGGGCATCGCGGCCTGGGGTCTGGTGACCGGCGTGGCCATGGGCAAGAGCGGCCTGCCGCTGCCGTTGATGGTCTTGATGTCGCTGACGGTGTTTGCCGGCAGTGCCCAGCTGGCGGTGCTGCCCCTGATGGCCAGCGGTGCGCCGATCTGGGTGGCCTGGCTGACCGCCGGCTGCGTGAACCTGCGTTTCGTGATCTTCAGCGCGCAGTGGCGACCCTACTTCATGCCCTATTCGCGGGCTGTGCGCCTGCGTCTGGCCTACTTTTGCGCCGATCTGAACTACGTGATGTTCCTGCGGCGCTTTCCACAGCCGCGGCCCGCGCCCGAGCAACTGCCCTACTTCTGGGGCGGCGTGGCCACCAACTGGCTGGCCTGGCAAGTGCCGTCGCTGGCCGGCATTTTCCTGGCCGAGGTGATCCCCGTGCATTGGGGCATCGGTTTCGCCGGCACGCTGGCACTGCTGGGCGTGGGCCTTTCGCTGCTCCATGACCGGGCCTGCGGCGTGGCCGGGCTGGTGGCCGGCTGCGCCGCGGTGGCTGCCTACGCCCTGCCGCTCAGGCTCAACATCGTGGTGGCGATTGCCGCCGCCGTGGCCATCGGCCTGCTGATGGATCACAGCGCACCACGTACACCCAGGCCCGCGGAGGACCGCACGTGATGGGCTACGGCGAAGGCGCCATCGTGATCGTGGGGCTGGCCGTGATCACCGTGATCACACGCGGCCTCTTCTTCCTGACCGATCGCGAAATACCCATTCCCGTGTGGCTGCGCCAGGGCCTGCGCTATGCCCCGCTGGCCGCCATGGCGGCGGTGGTGGTGCCCGAGATCGTGATGCAGCAGGGTCAGCTGATCCGCACTGCCCAGGACGCGCGGCTGTACGCCGCGTTGGTGGCCGCCGGCTGGTTCTGGTGGCGCCGCGACATCCTGGGCACCATCGTGGTGGGGATGCTGGTGCTTTTGCCTCTGCGATTGGGCCTGGGCTGGTGACGCGGTTCTAGAATTCCCGCACCCCAAATTCCTGAAAGCCCATCATGAACGTGCTTCGTCTGGCTGACCTGATTGCCCAGGGACGCGTGTCTGGCAAACGCGTCTTCATCCGCGCCGATCTGAACGTGCCGCAGGACGACAACGGCCGCATCACCGAAGACACCCGGGTGCGGGCCAGCGCACCGGCCATCCGGATGGCACTGGATGCCGGCGCGGCGGTGATGGTCACCTCGCACCTGGGTCGCCCCACCGAAGGCCAGTTCAAGCCCGAGGACAGCTTGGCTCCCGTGGCTGCCCGCCTTTCCGAACTGCTGGGTTGCCCGGTGCCGCTGGTGGCCAACTGGGTCGACGGCGTGGACGTCAAGCCCGGCCAGGTGGTGTTGCTGGAGAACTGCCGCGTCAACAAGGGCGAGAAGAAGAGCGACGAAGGGCTGTCGAAGAAGATGGCCGCGCTGTGCGACATCTTCGTGCACGACGCCTTCGGCACCGCGCACCGTGCCGAAGCCAGCACCTACGGCATTGCACAGTTTGCCCCGGTGGCCTGCGCGGGCCCGCTGCTGGCGGCCGAGATCGACGCCATCAGCAAGGCGCTGGCGCAACCGCAGCGGCCGCTGGTGGCCATCGTGGCCGGCAGCAAGGTCAGCACCAAGCTGACCATCCTGCAGGCGCTGGCCGCCAAGGTCGACGGGCTGATCGTCGGCGGCGGCATCGCCAACACCTTCATGCTGGCCGAGGGCCTGCCCATCGGCAAGAGCCTGGCCGAGCCCGACCTGCTGGACGCCGCCAAGGCCGTGATCGCATCGATGAAGGCGCGCGGGGCGGCCGTACCGATCCCGGTGGACGTGGTGGTGGCCAAGGAGTTCAAGGCCGACGCGGTGGCGACCGTCAAGGCTGCCGCCGACGTGGCCCCGGACGACCTGATCCTGGACATCGGCCCCAAGACGGCCGCCACGCTGGCAGCCCAGATCCAGGCCGCCGGCACGGTGGTCTGGAACGGCCCGGTGGGCGTCTTCGAGTTCGAGGCCTTCTCGCATGGCACCGAGGCCATCGCCCGGGCCATCGCCGGCAGCAAGGCCTTCAGCATCGCCGGCGGCGGGGATACGCTGGCGGCGATAGCCAAGTACGGGATCGAAAAGGACGTGGGCTACATCAGCACCGGGGGCGGGGCCTTCCTGGAAGTGCTGGAGGGGAAGACGTTGCCGGCGTTTGAGATTCTGGCGAAGCGGGCGGGGGGCTGACCAGCAGCCGGGCGATATGCTATTGCCGCCAATTGCGATCGCCATCCAAATGGCCGCCTCTGTGCGGGGCTAGTGCGCGCTTTCTCGAGCCGCGTGCCGCATGCGCCACTTGTGCCAGAGGTGAGGCACCAGGAGCCGCAAGGGCAGGCGGCGCAGATGGTAGCGCCACAGGATCAGCCTTGCGGCAGTGCGCTGCGCAAAGGGGCGTGGTCGGTCAAGCTCGGCAGGCGCAAGCAAGGCGCTGAACTGCATCCTCACCAAGCGATGGGCCAAGCCGGCCGATCGGAGTCGTTCCTGAATAGATGCCGGAATCGGGGTGTCCAGCCAGCTGCTGCAGAAGTGACTGGCCAGCATTAGTGGCTCCATGAGGCGCAGTTGTTCGGCGCGCAGCAGCAGTTCCGGCCAGAAGCTTCTGTCGACCTCGCCGTGGTGGCTCATCAACCCGTCCAGGTCGACCAGGTCGCGCAAACGATCCATTGGCTCCGAGTCGAAGAACAGGTGTGCCGCGCTGTGCAGCACTTGGTCACGCGGGGACAGCACCGACCAGCACGACCAGGCGCTGGGCCTGCACTCGGCCAGCAAGGTCTGCATGTCGACCGCGACCGGGCCCAGTGGTGGCAGGATGTTGTGGTGCAGATCGAGTTCGATCGGATGCGACCCATGTCGCAGCGGTGGCACCTCATGGCTCCACGCGTGGTAATAGCGGCGATCGTGTTCGTCGAGATCAGGTTCCTCCCAGCCCTCGGCCTTCAGGCGCTGCAGCGCCTGCGACAGGGCCTGCCGCGGCACCAGTATGTCCAGGTCCGAAGGCAACCTGCCGGTCGAGATCGTCAACCCCTGGGCCTGGTAGGCGGAGCCCTTGAGCAGAACCAATGGTGTGCCTAGATCCCCCAGCGTCCGGGCAATGCAGGTCGCGGCCCAGCTCACGATGCGTTGCCGATAGGCCGATGTCAGGCGCTCGGCATGCAGCAGCCGGGCTGCAGGTTCCGGCACGGCGCCAAGCAGACCGGCGTCCGCGATGGACTCGGCCAGGCGCGCCAGGAGCCGCAAGCGGCGGGTCTGCCGCACCGCCACCTCCCATTCGGTCAGGGTCCAACCGGCAGTGATCTCGGGGTGACTCAAGGCGTGCAGCCATGGCCAGCGCATCAGACGGACTCCTGGCGAGAGCCGGTGGGTGAGCCTTGCCGCTCGCGGACTGCGGGCCACAAACCTTGCAGCGCCGAGATGGCGTCGTCCAGGCGGCTGTAGGTCAATTGCCAGCCGTTGCAGACCGTCGTGAGGTGCGACACCGCGTCAAATCCGCGCACACCGGTGTCCTGATAGTTGAAGGCGTTGAACGCCAGTGCGCCGAACATGACGTGTGGCGCCAGTGGTTCGAGCTTCAACGATGCATCTGCAGCCCACCTCGGTATGACCACGGCCCCTGGCCGTACCCAGCTGTTTCGCCGTTCGACCGCGGCAAGGTCGGCCGACAGGTGGGCGACCGTGCCCTTGCGTGTCTTCGGGAAGCTCGGTCCCAGCGGGGCTCTCGGTGTGAAGCTGCGAATCAGGTCAATCGACTGGTTCTTCAGCGCCACGGGCTTGAGCATGGCGATGAAACACATCCGTTCCGGGCAGAAGGCACCGAATTCGTCGGACAGCAAGCGCCAGCCGCGCAGCGATAGAGCCGCTGTCAGGGTGCTCTTGCCTGACCCAGGGGTGGCCGGCAGCACCAGCGCCAGGCCATCACGTTCGAGGACACCGGCATGCAGCAGCAACAGGTGCGCCAGGCGTTGGCCAATGAGCCAATTGCTGCCCCACTCGAAAAGGGGCAATGCGGTGTCGGCCGGGAAAGGGGCAAACGGGTGCTGGAAGTCACAGGCGAAGCCAACTTGCGGCCGGACCAGGCGCCGCCATCCACCGACGCGGGCGATCGAGACGTGATGGTCTGCCCAAGGTGTTTGGTCAACCAAAGGAAACTGGGCATAGACCCTGGTCAGTTGTTCAGCTAGGTGCGGTGAGTCGCTGTGCAGGCGCACCGAGGTAGCGCCATAGTCCAGCCACACCTGTCCGCGCCTCAGCCGGTCAAGCACTTCGCGCGGCTGGCAGTCACCAAGTCTGCGCTGCGTTGACGAAGGCTTCACGTTGCCTTCGGGCAACCAATGGCCGCTGTTGCAGGCTCCAGCAGGCCGGCATCGAGCAAGTGTCGCCAGGCAGCACCACACAGGGCTTCCAGCTCGGCGGCATCATGCTGGCCGTCGGCGGCGAGGATGCTGCAGACATGGGCCAGATCACCGGGCTCGTCGCGCAACACCTCCAGCATGGCGACGGCTTCGGTATTGAGCACTAGCGTCTGACCCGACAGCGGGCTGTAGACCGCCCAGACCGGACCCAGGTCGGTGGACCGCACACCAGCCGGCGTGCGCATCGGCACCGTCAAGGCTAAACGGTCTTGATCGAGGTCCAGCAACTGCTTCCGACAACTGATCCGGTGCCCGAGAGGCCCATGCCGACGACATTGCCGCCGGCGTCGAAGCGCATGGCCACGTACAGATCCACCTGGACATTGGCAGGCACCGAGTTGGTCTGCTGGTTGCCGTAGAACATGTTGAACTCGGCAGGGACTGTCGACAGGACGCCGAAGCGTTGCCATAGGGTATTGACGCCCCAGAGCGACAAGGCGATAGGCAAGGCCCCAAGGTCGCTCCGTGCGACGAAGTGAACGTTGTTGTTATCGCGCTTGCGCAACCTGACCCGCATCAACGTGTCAAGCGACGAGCCGCTGACCATGGGAGCGGTGCTCGGCGAAGCGGTCGCTTTGGCAAGGCAGGTCGCACTCTGGGCGGCCAGTGCGCTGCCGCTGGTCAAGGCCAGGACGGCAGGCGCGGAAAAGCTGCCGCGCAGCAGGCGGCGACGGGCCGGGTCGGTCTGATGCGGGGGGTTGGCAGGGGTGTTCAAAGGGCGCTCCGATTGTCTTGAACTCTCATAAGCAATTTTCGCTCCCGTCTGTTCGCCATGGCACCGCCGCTTCGCAAGTTAGCACATTGGGGGACCAGCGCGTACAGCATCGGTCTCAGAAAAGCGAGGAATGCGCTCCTTAAGGCGTCAACGGAACAGAAGCGTGAGCAGTTCTCACCCCCCCTGAGTCAAGGGGTCCATGCACGGAGCGCATGCCAAAGGCCGGCGACTGAAGCCGTGGTTGTAAGAAAAATCGACATGCATCCTGTGGGCGACCGGCGGTGCCCGGGCGGGTGTGCCTACTGAGCTTTGTGGGTAGACCGGGCTGGGTTGGTTGTTGGAGACCGCAGCATGGATGGGCCCGTGGGCACCCGCGAAGACGATCTGCCAGCCGACCTGTAAGGCAGTTCGACATGGAGACGCTTCACTCCGACTTGCGCCAGCGTGGAGAATTCGACCCTCCGCGAGAACCCTCCGGACCACAACCGCAAAGGAGACAAGCCTTGGCGAAAAAACTATCCGACGCCGAATCCGCCCTGCGCGACGCCGCGCTGGAATACCACCGCAGCCCCACGCGCGGCAAGATCGCCGTCACGCCAACCAAGCCGCTGAGCAACCAGCGCGATCTGTCGCTGGCCTATTCCCCCGGCGTGGCCTATGCCTGCCTGGCGATCGAGGAAGACCCCTCGCTGGCGCACGAGTACACCAGCCGCGGCAACCTGGTGGCGGTGGTCACCAACGGCACGGCCGTGCTGGGGTTGGGCGACATCGGCCCGCTGGCCGGCAAGCCGGTGATGGAAGGCAAGGGCTGCCTGTTCAAGAAGTTTGCCGGCATCGATGTGTTCGATATCGAGCTGGCCGAGCGTGACCCCGACAAGCTGGTCGAGATCGTCGCGGCGCTGGAGCCCACGCTGGGCGGCGTGAACCTCGAGGACATCAAGGCGCCCGAGTGCTTCTACATCGAGAAGAAGCTGCGCGAGCGCATGAACATCCCGGTCTTCCATGACGACCAGCACGGCACGGCCATCATCAGCAGCGCGGCCCTGCTCAACGGGCTGGAACTGGTGGGCAAGGCCATCGGCGACGTGAAGCTGGCCGTCAGCGGGGCCGGCGCAGCGGCCATCGCCTGCCTGGACGTGATGGTGGGCCTGGGCGTCAAGCGCGAGAACATCTTCGTCTGCGACAGCAAGGGCGTGGTGCGCGAGGGGCGTGAGGACTTTGCCCGGCTGGACGAGAGCAAGCTGCGCTACTGCCAGCGCACCGAGGCGCGCACGCTGGCCGACATCGTGGCCGGGGCCGATGTCTTCCTGGGCTGCAGCGCGGCCGGTGTGCTGTCGGCCGAGATGGTGCTGAGCATGGGCCCCAAGCCCATCATCCTGGCGCTCGCCAACCCCGAGCCCGAGATCCGGCCCGAGCTGGCCAAGGCGGCGCGGCCGGACTGCATCATCGCCACCGGGCGCAGCGACTACCCCAACCAGGTCAACAACGTCCTGTGCTTCCCGTACATCTTCCGTGGCGCGCTGGATTGCGGCGCGACCAAGATCACCGAGGCGATGAAACTGGCCTGCGTGCGTGAGATCGCCGCGCTGGCCAAGGCCGAGGCCAGCGACGAGGTGGCCGCTGCCTACCAGGGCAAGGACCTGAGGTTCGGGCCCGACTACATCATCCCCACCCCTTTCGACGTGCGGCTGATTCTGCGCATCGCGCCGGCCGTGGCGCGGGCGGCCGCCGAGTCGGGTGTTGCCACACGCCCGATCACCGACTACGACGCCTACCAGCTGAACCTGTCGCGTTTTGTCTACCAGACTGGTATGTTCATGCGTCCGGTGTTCGAATCGGCCGCGGCCTTCAACCGCCAGCGCAGTGCGCGTGTGGTGTTCGCCGAAGGCGAGGACGAGCGCGTGCTGCGGGCGGTGCAGGTGGTGCTCGACGAAGGCCTGGCGCGGCCCGTGCTGGTCGGGCGGCCCGAGGTGGTGAAGATGCGTGTCGCGCGGGCCGGTTTGCGGCTGGAGGTGGGGCGCGACTTCGAGTTGTGCGACCCTGAGCACGACCCGCGCTTTCGCAGCTACTGGGAACTCTACCGCAGCCTGAAGGCGCGCGAAGGCGTCACGCCAGAGGTCGCCAAGGCCACCGTGCGGCGGTCCAACACGCTGATCGCCTCGCTGATGCTGCGCCGCGGCGAGGCCGACGCGCTGATCTGCGGCCTGGTCGGGCGCTACGACGCTCATCTGGAGCACCTGCGGGACGTCATCGGCGGCAAGCCCGGCGTGCGCACGATGGCCGCGATGAACGCGCTGATGCTGGACCAGCACACGCTGTTCATCGCTGACACCTTCGTCAACGAGGAGCCGACGGCCGAAGAACTGGCCGATATCGCGCAGATGGCCGCCGCCGAGGTGCGGCGCTTCGGCATGCCGCCCAAGCTGGCCTTCCTGTCGCACTCGATCTTCGGTTCTTCGCAGCGCGCATCGGCGCAGCGCATGCGTGCGGCGCACGCCCTGTTCGCGGCCCGTTCGCCAGAGATCGAGTGTGATGGCGAGATGCACGGCGACGCCGCGCTGAACGAGTCGGTGCGCCGCGGTTACCTGCCGGAAACCACCCTCACGGGAAGTGCCAACCTGCTGGTGCTGCCCAACCTTGATGCCGCCAACATCCTGTTCAACGTGCTCAAGGCCACCGCCGGCCATGGCGTGACGGTCGGCCCCATCCTGCTGGGGGCACGCAAGCCGGCGCACATCCTGACACCGTCGGCCACCGTCCGGCGCATCGTCAACATGACGGCGCTGGCGGTGGCGGATGCCGCCGAAGCGGCTCAGACGGGCCGCGCTGCGCTCTGAAGACTGCCGCTCCGGGCGGCTGCCCGCCGCAGGCGGGTGGCCGTTCAGGCCTTATTCGCGCGCTTGACCTTGGCCGTCGGCGTGCTCACGACTTCGAGCCTGGCCTCGACGATGCCGGCACGCAGCATGCCGATGCGGCTGGCCGATGCGGTGGACAGGTCGGCGATGCGCCCCGGCGTGGTGGGCCCACGATCATTGACGCGGGCGACCACGCTGCGCTTGTTGGCCAGGTTGGTGACGCGCACCATGGTGCCGAAGGGCAGGGTGTTGTGGGCCATCGTCAGCGCACCGGGATCGAAACGCTCGCCGCTGGCGGTGCGCCGGCCCGTGAACTTGCGGCCGTAGTGGGCGATCTTGCCTTCCATCGCATCGGCGCCTTTGGTCGCCATGGGAGCCGGCGCTGCAACCGCGGGGGCTGGCGCGGCCATGGGTGCCGGTGCCGGTGCCGCAGCCGAAGCAGCGCTTTGAGCCTGGGTGACACCGTGAGCGGCGAAGGCGATGGCCAGGCCAAGGGCCAGTTGAGCGTACTTCATGCAAGGATCCTCGAATCTTGGTTTGACGTGCGGGCCGGCATGGTAGCCGCATAGCGCGCAATGTAGGCCCTGAGGAGGATGCGGCCGTCCGACGTTGGTATGGGTGGGGTGCCGGGCCCAGCTGGCTGCGTACCTCCCCTGTAACCCGTGTGGCCCCCGGCGGTCGATAATCCTCGACCGCCTGCCGACCGGAGTTCCCGTTGATGACCCGTGCCACCAAGATCGTCGCCACCCTGGGGCCAGCTTCCAGCGACCCGGAAGTGCTGGAGCGCTTGCTGCGCGCGGGGGTTGACGTGGTTCGTCTGAACTTCAGCCACGGCAAGGCCGAGGACCACATCGCCCGCGCCGAGCTGGTGCGCAGCATGGCCCACAAGGTGGGCAAGCCGGTGGCGCTGATGGCCGACCTGCAAGGCCCCAAGATCAGGGTGGGCAAGTTCGCCGAGGGCAGGATCGTGCTGGCGCCGGGCGCGGCTTTCGTGCTCGATGCGTCGCGCACCGAGCCGGGCGACATCCACGCTGTCGGCCTGGACTACAGGGAACTGCCGCGCGACGTGCGCCCCGGTGACACGCTGTTGCTCAACGACGGCCTGATCAAGCTGACCGTGACGCGGGTGCAGGGCGAAGCCGTGCACACCCAGGTGGTACTGGGTGGCGAACTTTCCAACAACAAGGGCATCAACAAGGCCGGCGGTGGCCTGACGGCGCCGGCCCTCACCGCCAAGGACATGGAAGACATCCGCACGGCGATGGCCTTCCAGGCTGATTACGTGGCGGTGAGCTTCCCCAAGAACGCCACCGACATGGAGATGGCACGCCAGCTCGCCAACGTGGCCGGTGAAGCCACCCGGCACAAGCCCTCGATGATTGCCAAGATCGAGCGCAGCGAAGCCATCCCGCATCTGGAGAGCATCCTGCGCGCCAGCGACGGCATCATGGTGGCGCGCGGCGACCTGGCCGTGGAGGTCGGCAATGCCGCCGTGCCGGCGCTGCAGAAGCGCATGATCCGGATGGCGCGCGCGCTGGACAAGGTGGTGATCACGGCCACGCAGATGATGGAGAGCATGATCCTGGCGCCCGTACCCACGCGCGCCGAGGTCAGCGATGTGGCCAACGCGGTGCTGGACGGTACCGACGCGGTGATGCTCAGCGCCGAAACGGCCGCCGGCAAGTATCCGGTGGAGACGGTGGAGCAGATGCACCTCATCGCGCTGGAGGCCGAACGCGCCGACGACGTCTCCATCGAGACCGACTTCCACAACCGGCGCTTCGGCCGCATCGACCAGAGCATTGCGATGGGTGCGCTGTTCACGGCGCACCACCTGGGCTGCAAGGCGATCGTGGCGTTGACGGAGAGCGGCTCGACGACCCTGTGGATGAGCCGGCACAACATCAAGGTGCCGATCTACGGCCTGACATCCCAGCGCAGTTCGGAGCGCCGGATGACCCTCTTCCGCAACGTACGGCCCTTGCTGATGCCACCGCAGGTGGAACGTGATGCAGCGTTGGCCCAGGCCGAGGCGATCCTGGTGGCCAAGGGCGTGCTGCGTCCGGGCGACACCTACGCCATCACCTGCGGCGAGCCGATGGGGCACCCTGGTGGCAGCAACATGCTCAAGGTCTGCCAGGTCGCGTAGGCTTCACAGCGAGTTGCCAGTATGCTGGCCCGGCGCCCCGGGGCGGCCCGGGGCGGCGTCAACCGTTGCGCGCGGCCTCGACCATTGCCGCCACCTGCGGCAGCATGCCCTGGGGCACCAGCTCCACGCCGGGGTGACGGCGGCGGAAGACGCGGAACATCTCGTCCGCAAACCCCTGGCCGATGTCCCGGATGCCGCTGAAGTTGATGTCGGCCCGGCGGAACATGTCCAACCGCGCCACCGCACGCCGGGCTTCGGCGCGGCTGGCCAGCACCTGATCTTGAGCCAGCAGCTGCAGGGGTACCTCGGTGCGTTCGAAGGCATAGCCGCCCGGCTGCAGGCTGTAGCCGCCGAGCACCTGGTCCAGCCGGCGCGGGGTGTCCAGCGCGATGGCCACGTAGACCGAGGTTCCCCCCTGCACGGCGGCGTAGCTGTCGCGCCAGGGCTGGGCTTCCCAGGCGCGGCGCTGGAAACCTACCCGATTGGCATGCAGGCACATCACGTCGGCCAGGCGGGCGGTGAAGTACAGCCCATGCCCGCAGTGGGCGGCGGGGTCGCTGGTGAGCTTGCCCTTGCTGAGCTCCAGCAGGGCCAACCGTGGATCCTGTATGCCGAAGCCCTGCGCGATGCGGTTGAAGATGCCGCAACCATCGTCGGACACCAGCAACTGCGCCTGCAGCGGGGTCTGGCGCAGCGAAACGGTGACCGAGCTGCCGCCGCTGTGGTCGACGGCATTGTTGAGCAGCTCGGTGAACGCATGACGCACCAGCCGCTCCACTTCGGGTGGCAGATCGAAGCAAGGGGCAAAGTCCTGCCGCCAGGGCGAGTCCTCCTGCAGGGTGGCCAGCGGATAGCGCTGCACGACCTGACGCAGCGCGCCGGGAGCGTAGTGGGCAGCTCGGCCCTGGCCGGTGCGCTGCAGCCACTGGGCAGCCACCAGCGCCTTGAGCTGGGCGTTGGCGGCACGCTTCGGGATGCCCAGGCGCTGCATCAGGTGCTCGGGCAGCCGAGCGCCGTGCTGGAGCGCGGCGGCCGTGATCCACGGGGTCAACGTTGAGATGGGTGGCATGGGCGGGTGCAGTCAATGAGCGGTCACCATGGCCGCCCCGCTGCCAGTGTGGCGGCCAGCGAGGAGGACTTGAGTCGGAAAACTAGGGTCTTTGCAGTCCAGTTCAGGCCCGATAACCCAGCAAAACAGGGTGCCAAAGCGGCGTGGCTTCACCGGGGCTGAGGCCTAGAATCCCCCGTGAATCCACCCCTGCGCACCTGCTGCAGGAAGCCCTCGCCCGAGGGCCGGTCGTTCATCCACTTGCGGAGCCCAACATGCCAATCGTCTCGATGCGCCAACTGCTCGACCATGCCGCCGAAAACGGCTATGGGATCCCGGCCTTCAACGTCAACAACCTCGAACAGGTGCAGGCCGTGATGACGGCGGCCCAGGAAGTCGGTGCGCCGGTGATCCTGCAGGCCAGTGCGGGTGCGCGCAAGTACGCCGGAGAACCCTTCATCAAGCACCTGATCCAGGCGGCGGTGGAAGCCTATCCGAACATCCCGCTGGTGATGCACCAGGATCATGGTCAGAGCCCGGCCATCTGCCAGGGCGCCATCAACCTGGGCTTCGGCTCGGTGATGATGGACGGCTCGCTGCGCGAAGACGGCAAGACGCCGGCCAGCTTCGACTACAACGTCGAGGTCACGCGCAAGGTGGTGGAGATGGCGCACGCCGTGGGCGTGACGGTGGAAGGCGAACTGGGTTGCCTGGGCAACCTGGAAACCGGTGACGCCGGTGAAGAAGACGGCATCGGCGCCGCCGGCAAGCTGGACCACAGCCAGATGCTGACCGACCCCGAAGAAGCCGCGGTGTTCGTCAAGGCCACGCAACTGGACGCGCTGGCCATCGCCATCGGCACCAGCCACGGCGCCTACAAGTTCAGCCGCAAGCCCACCGGGGACATCCTGGCCATCGGGCGCGTCAAGGAAATCAACAAGCGCATCCCGAACACGCACCTCGTGATGCACGGGTCTTCATCGGTGCCGCCTGAGCTGCTGGCCATCATCAACCAGTACGGTGGCAAGATGAAGGAGACCTTCGGCGTGCCGGTCGAAGAAATCCAGGAGGCCATCAAGCATGGCGTGCGCAAGATCAACATCGACACCGACATCCGCCTGGCGATGACCGGCGCGGTGCGCAAGTTCTTCGCCGAGAACCCCGACAAGTTCGACGCCCGCGAATGGCTCAAGCCGGCGCGCGAGGCCGCCTACAAGGTCTGCA
>DAORNK010000022.1:17619-25211 GCA_035440985.1 Rubrivivax sp.
CCCGCCGTTACGCGGCGGGCGAGCTGGCGCAGAAAGTGATGTAAGGCCGGGCCCGTGCAGGGCCATCAGCTCGTCGCGATCAGTTCCGCGTCGATACGGTGGTTCTGCGGCCCGCGTTCGGCGATCTTCAAGGCGCCCAGCCGGTTGCCCAGCGCGGCGCAGCGCTCCAGCGTCCAGCCGCGCTCCAGGCCGTACAGCAGCGCGGCGCGGAACGCGTCGCCGCAGCCCGTGGGGTCCACCACGCAGCGCGCGGCGACGCCGGGCACGTGCCGGCGTTCGCCCCGGATCCACAGCTCGCAGCCCTGATCGGCCAGCGTGACCACCATGCCCTGGATGTTGGGGCGGCGGCTGATCTCGGCAGGCCCCTCGCCCGTGCGTTCTTCCAGCATGCGTGCTTCGTAGTCGTTGACCGCCACCCAGCGCGCCATCGCCAGGATCTGGCGGTGTTCTTCGCCGTTGAACTGCGGCAGCTGCTGGCCGGGGTCGAAGATGAACGGGATCCGCTGCTCGGCCATCTGCTGCGCGTGCTGCCACATGGCGTCGCGGCCGTCCGGCGCGATGATGCCGATGTTCAGGTCGCTGCGCATGGCCCGCGTCGGCACGGCCATCTCGTGGGCCTGGCTCATCGCGCCGGGGTGGAAGGCGGCGATCTGGTTGTTGTCGCGGTCGGTGGTGATGTGGCATTGCGCGGTGTGCAGTTGCGCGTCGCGGTGGATCAGCGAAACGTCGGCGCCCCAGGCCTGCACGCGTGCCAGGTAGTCGCCGCCGTCGATGCCCAGCGCCCCCAGGATCACCGGCTGGCCGCCCAGGGCCTGCAGGTTGTAGGCGATGTTGCCGGCACAACCCCCGAATTCCCGCCGCAGCGTCGGCACCAGGAAGGACACGTTCAGGATGTGCACCTGCTCGGGCATGATCTGGTCGGCAAAGCGGCCGGGAAAGGTCGTGATCGTGTCGAAGGCAAGGGATCCGCAGATCAAGGCGGGCATGGTTGCTCCAGGGATGGGGCGCGCAGGGGCGCTCAGGGATAGAAGAGTTCGATGGTGTAGCCGGAGATCGGCTCGCCGGCGCCGGTCTGGAGGGTGGTCTGCAATGCCAGCTCACGACCCGCACCGAGCGTGGACTGTGACACGCCGAGTTCCGTGGGCCGCAGCACCTTGCGGGCGATCAGCCGGCCCTGGCTGTCGGTGAAGCTCAGGTCGAGCAAGGGCAGGGCGACGTCGATGCCGGCACGGTTGCGCAGCGCCACCTGCAGGCGGTAGATGTTGGAGCGCTCGATGCGCACCAGGCCGCTGCTTTCGACGGCCAGGCTGTTGATGGCGCGTGCCGCCTCGACCCGGCAGCCCAGTGCGGCGCAGGTCGACTCCAGCGCCGGGCGGATGCCGGGAAATCGCGCCGCAGCCAGGTCGCGGTACTCCAGAAGGATCTGGCCCAGCAGCATGACCACCGCCAGCAGGCCCAGCGTTGCCAACCCGGCCCGTACCCGCGGCTGGCGCCAGCGGGCAGCCCGCTCGGCCTGGCGCAGGAAGGATGGCGCCACGGCTGATGCCCCCTCGGCTGGTTCATCGGACGAGCCCGGCGGCGCCGCAGCGCTGCTCTCGGTGTCGCCCATGGACGGTGGGGGCGGTGCCTCGGGCACGCCGCCTTGCGAGGGGCCGATTTCGAAGCGAGGCTCGATGCGTTCAGCGCCGGCCATCGCCTCGGACGTCGCCGGCGCCGAATCAGGGGCGGGCGTCGGGGCCGGGCCTTGGGCCAGATCGGACTCGGCATCGCGCGGGACACGGGCCTCGGCCTCGGCCGCCGTGGGATGTGCCCATTCCGGTTCTTCGTGGGCCGCGACCACCTCGATGCCCAGCTCGCGCGGCGAGAGCACCTCGGCCGCCGCGCGCGGCGCACCGGTTTCCACGTCCACGAGCGACAGCGTGGCGTTGAAGACTTCCGAACAGCGCCCGCACCGCACCCAGCCCTGCGATACGCGCAACTGGTCCGGCACGACCCGGAACACCGTGTGGCAGGCGGGACAGCGGGCGGCAAGTGGGGTGCTGGCCATTGGCGACGGAAGTCCTCAGGACGGTGGCAGCGGGCGGCGCGCGCACATCAGCACCCAGCCTTCTTCTTCAGCGGTCACGCGCACATCCAGCATCGTGGCGTAGGCCTTTGAGATCTCCTCTGCCTGGCGCGCCAGGATACCGGCCATCACCAGCCAGCCGCCCGGCGCCAGATGGGCCGTCAGCAGCGGCGCCAGCAGCTTCAGTGGCGTGGCCAGGATGTTGGCCAGTACCAGACTGTAGGTGCCCTGCGCCAGACCGGGCAGGCCAGATTGCAGGCTCACACCATTCTGGCCGGCGTTGTCGCGCGTGGCCTGCACGGCTGCGGGATCGATGTCCACCGCGTCGATCTGGCCGGCACCCATGATGGCCGCACCGATGGCCAGAATGCCCGAGCCGCAGCCGTAGTCCAGCACGCGAGACAGGTCGGCGTCGGCCGGCCGGTGGGCCAGCCAGCGCAGGCACAGGCGTGTGGTGGGGTGGGTTCCCGTGCCGAAGGCCAACCCGGGGTCCAGCCGCATCACCTGGCGTGCGCCGGCTGGCGGCTGGTGCCAGCTCGGCACGATCCAGAATTCGGGCGTGATCTCCACCGGCTGGAACTGGCTCTGCGTCAGCCGCACCCAGTCCTGGTCGGCCATCGCCGCCAGTGCCTGCACATGCAGCCCGGTGCCCCAAGGCTGTGCCAGCAGCAGGGTGGCCGCTTCTTCGGCGGCCTTTTCGGTCTCGAACAGGGCCTTGATCGTGGAGCGGTCCCAGCCCGCAGCGGGCGCCGGCATGCCCGGCTCGCCAAACAAGGCCCGCTCGCCCTGGGTTCCGGCATCGGCATCCTCCACCGACACCGACAGCGCGTCGAGTTCTTCCATCAGCGCGTCGGAAACGGATTCCACCAGCGCTTCGGGGGCACGCAGGACGAGTTCGAACATCACCGCCGTCGCTGGGCCAGCCAGCCTTCCAGGTAATGGATGCTGGTGCCTCCCGCGACGAACTTGGCGTCGGCCATCAGTTCGCGGTGCAGCGGGATGTTGGAGAGGATGCCTTCCACCACCGTTTCCGAAAGGGCCGTGCGCATGCGGGCCAGCGCCTGTTCACGGGTGTCGCCGTGGCAGATGATCTTGCCGATCATCGAGTCGTAGTTGGGCGGCACGAAGTAGTTGGTGTAGACATGGGAATCCACGCGGACACCCGGGCCGCCCGGCGCATGCCACAGGCTGATGCGCCCCGGTGAGGGCGTGAACTTGTAGGGGTCCTCGGCGTTGATGCGCACTTCCATCGCGTGGCCGCGCATCTCGATGCCGCGCTGCGTGAAGGGCAACTTCTCGCCGGCCGCCACGCGGATCTGCATCTGCACGATGTCGATGCCGGTGACCATCTCGGTGACCGGATGCTCCACCTGCACGCGCGTGTTCATCTCGATGAAGTAGAACTCGCCGTTTTCGTAGAGGAATTCGAAGGTGCCGGCGCCCCGGTACCCGATCTTCTTGCAGGCCGCGGCGCAGCGGTCGCCGATCTTCTCGATCACGCGGCGCGCGATGCCCGGGGCGGGGGCTTCTTCGATGATCTTCTGGTGCCGGCGCTGCATCGAGCAGTCGCGTTCACCCAGCCAGACCGCGTTGCGGAAGGTGTCGGCCAGGACCTGGATCTCGATGTGGCGCGGGTTCTCCAGGAACTTCTCCATGTAGACCGCGGGATTGCCGAAGGCGGCGCCGGCCTCGGCGCGGGTGGTCTGTACGGCGTGGATCAGCGCTGCCTCGGTGTGCACCACGCGCATGCCGCGGCCGCCGCCACCGCCGGCGGCCTTGATGATCACGGGGTAACCGATCAGCCGAGCCTGGCGGATGATCTCCTTGGAGTCGTCGGGCAGGGCGCCTTCGCTGCCCGGGACGCAGGGCACGCCGCTCTTGATCATGGCCTGCTTGGCGGCGACCTTGTCGCCCATCGTGCGGATCGACTCCGGTGTCGGCCCGATGAAGACAAAGCCGCTTTTTTCGACACGCTCGGCGAAGTTGGCGTTCTCGCTGAGGAAACCGTAGCCAGGATGGATGGCTTCAGCGTCCGTCACTTCGGCCGTGGCGATGATGGCGGGCATGTTGAGGTAGCTCAGGCTGGACGCCGCCGGGCCGATGCAGACCGCTTCATCGGCCAGTTTCACGTACTTGGCCTCGCGATCGGCTTCCGAGTAGACGACCACCGACTTGATGCCCATCTCGCGACAGGCGCGCTGGATGCGAAGGGCGATTTCGCCTCGATTGGCGATCAGGATTTTCTTGAACATGGTGCCTCGGCTCAATCGCCCTTAGCGTGCTGCGCACGCAGCGCAATTTGGCTTCGCCGCAACGCCTGACGCGTTGTCGCCACGATTGGCGATCAGGATCTTCTTGAACACGCGCTGTCGCCTATTCGACGACGAACAGCGGCTGGCCGAACTCCACCGCCTCGCCGTTGTCGCACAGCAGCCGCACCACCTTGCCTTCGCAGTCGGCTTCGATCTCGTTCATGATCTTCATGGCCTCGATGATGCAGACCGGCTGACCCGGCTTGATGCTGTCGCCCAATTCGACGAAAGGCTTGGCGCCTGGGCTGGCTGAGCGGTAGAAGGTACCGACCATCGGCGACTTGATGACCTTGCCGGCCGGGTCCGCCGGGCTTTCGGCTGCGGTCGCGGCGGCCAGCGCGGCCGTGGCCTCGGCACCGGTGGGCGGTGGGGCGACCACCGGGGATGGCGCAGGTGCATAGATCAGGGGCGCTGCGGCTGTGCCCGCCGATCCACCCTTGACGATGCGTACCTTGCCTTCGGCTTCGGTGATTTCCAGTTCGGAGATATTGGATTCGGAGACCAGATCGATCAGGGTCTTGAGTTTGCGCAGGTCCATCGTTGCCTCAGAGGCGGGGTTGGTCTTGAGGCAAACCGCTGGGGCTGCCGGCTCGGCGTCAGTTGCCGTTCGTTCTGCACGGCACGGGCAGGCTGTCTGTCAGCGAGTGGCCTCGTGCATGCTTTGGTTTCGATCTGCTTGCATCTGTCGTTGAACTGACTCTTATGTTGCGGCTACGGAATGGCCCAGAAGCGTTGGCCGCGCTGAAATGGCGATTATTGCGCACCCTGGTCCGGTGCCAGGAACCGGTCGACAGTTGCAGCCGGAGAGCCGAACTTTACGCGTTTTGGTCGATGTTCCAAGCGCAAAGCCTTGTTTTGCAGGAAGTAAGGCGCCTTTGACTGCCTGGCGGAATGGCTCGCCTAGAGGGCGCGTGTCCAGGCCAGCAGTTCGGGCAGGCTAACGGCCCCCAGCTTGCGCTGGACGACGACGCCCCGGCGATCGAACAGCGCCGTGAAGGGCAGGCTGCCTTGCGTGTTGCCCAACAGTCGGCTCAGGCTCGCACCTTCAAAGCCCGCCAGTCCGATGGTATAGCCAACCGGGCGCCGAGCCAGGAATTCGCGTACCGCGCTCGGGTTGTCGACCGCCAGGCCGACGACCTGACCTTCGCGCCATTGCCGTTGCAGCTGATCGAGCTCAGGCATCTCCTTCACGCAAGGCGGGCACCAGCTGCCCCAGAAGTTGAGCACCACCGGGCGACCCAGCAGGCTCGCCATCGCCAGCTCGCCGCCCTCGGGGCGTTCGAAGCGGGCATGCCATAGCTCGGCAAGCGGGGCCGCATCGCTGGTTGCTTCGCGGGCGTGACGCCAGGCCAGGCCTGCGGCGCCTGCAACGCCCCCGGCGGCGGCGAACATCCAGCCACGGCGCTTCATGGCGCGGGCTGCAGCAAGCGCTGCAGGGCGGGCAGGTCGCCACGCCAGCTGCGGCCCCGCGCATCGGGTTTGAGTGCGCCGCGCTGGTCGTCCATGTCGTGCAGCATCAGCTGCAGCGTCACCGCTTCGCCCAGGGCCGCACAAGGTTCGCTGACGATGAGCACGTTCAGAGCTTCCCGGCCCGGACGGTTCAGGCTCGCCACGTCATAGGCCACGCCGGCATTGATGAGGGCGATTTCGGCTGCTTTGGGGTCGTCGCAATACAGGTCCAGCAGCACGGCCGACAGCCGCGTGGCCGTGCCGCGCCAGACGGCACCGGAAAGGTGGGGTCGGAACTCGGCCAGCCGCCGCATCCAGACCAGGGCGGTTTCGCGCAGCGCCCGCAACTCGATGGGCTGGCTGTCGGCGCAGAAGAGTTCGATGTGTTCCCGCACCGCGTCTTCCAGTTGTTCGTTGCTGGGCATTTCGGGGCGGGAACCGAAGTCGCGCGCCGCCTTTCGCTTGGCTGCGGCGTACTCCATGCCCTCTTCCACCACCAGCCGTGCGGCAGCTGCGGCGATCGCATCGGTCGTGCTCATGTTCTTCGTGTCAGTTGGCCGATCAGGGTAGCGTGACGGCGCCCATGCGCGCGACGATGGTGGAGGTCCGGCCCGCCACATAGGCGGATCCCGGCAGCTTCTCGAAGCGCTTGGGGGCCGGCAGCATCACTGCCAGCCGGGCGGCCTGCTCTGCACCCAGCCGGCTGGCATCGATGCCAAAGTAGTGCCGGGCCGCGGCCTGCGCACCAAACACGCCCTCACCCCATTCGACATGGTTGAGGTAGATCTCCAGCAGGCGCTGCTTGGACAGCAAGGCCTCCAGCATCAGGGTGAGGAGCAGTTCCTGGGCCTTGCGCACCGTGGTCCTTTCGCCGGAAAGGAAGAGGTTCTTGGCCAGCTGCTGGCTGATCGTCGACCCGCCCACCAGCCTGGCATTGGCGGGGCGTGTGGGGTTTCGTCGAGCCTGGCTTTCGGCGCGCGCTTCGGCGCGCTGGTTGCGTGCCCAGGCCTTTTCGATGGCTTCCCAGTCCACGCCTCCGTGGTCCACGAAGCCCGCGTCCTCGCTGGCGATCACCGCCCGTTTCAGGTTCGACGCGATGCGGCTGGCGTCCACCCACTCCTGGCTCCAGCGCAGGGCGTGCCGGTCCACGAGCAGACGCCAGGCTTCGCTGCGCTGGAAGCTGGTGGACTGTGGGTCCATGAAGGCCATCAGCGCGATGCGCGCCGCGAACACGGCCTGCATGCAGGCGATGCAGACCAGCAGCAGCGCAGCCATGCGCCACGCCTGGCGCACGGCCGGCATGCGCCGCAGGCGGGTCAGGGTGCTGCCAAGGTTCATCCGGCGGGTCAGCGGCCAGCCGCCATCTCGGCGCGCAGGGCCTGCAGTACCGGAGCTGTCTGCGGATGCACGCCGCGCCACAGCGCAAAGGCCTCGGCGGCCTGTTCCACGAGCATGCCCAGTCCGTCGCGGGCCACCGCACCGTGGCTGCGTGCCCAGGCCAGGAATGGCTCGGCCGCCGGGCCGTACATCAGGTCCACCGCCAGCGTGCCGGGCCTCAGCACGGTGGCGGGCACCGGTGCGGCATGCCCCTGCAGGCTGCTGGCAGTGGCATTGAGCAGCACATCGAAAGCCACGCCCGGCGTCGCCAGGTCGCTGGCGAGCAGGCGTACACCCTGGGCGGCCGCCAGCGCGGCGTGGCCCTGGACCAGCGCCTGGGCGCGTGGCAACGAGCGGTTGGCGAAGTGCATTCGCAGCAGCTCACGCCA
>DAORNK010000023.1:0-24671 GCA_035440985.1 Rubrivivax sp.
GTGAGCGCGTCCCCCTGGGTCCCCAGGACATGGCGCATGCCGTGAGCGATTTGCTGCTGGCTACGGGCACCACGGCCGTCGTGCTGGACGACCTGCACTTTGCCGATGCGGCCACGCTGGAGCTCCTCACCGGCCTGGCTGCCGCAGATGACAGCCCGCGCCAATGGCTGTTCGCGCAACGCCCCTCCGAAACACCCGCGGCCGCCAGGCAACTGCGCGACGCCCTGGCCGAGGCCGGCTGCCTGGCGGTGATCACCCTCGCGCCGTTGGACACGGCCGCAGCGAATGCCTTGATCGAGGCCCTGGCGATCCCTGATCTGCACAGCGGGACGCTGGCCCCCGCCCTGGTGCAACACACCGGCGGCAACCCCTTCTACATGCTGGAGACACTCAAGCAGGGCCTGGTCGACGGCAGCCTGGCGCAGGGGCGTTTGCCGCGCCCGCTGGCGGTGGGCACCTTGATCGAGCAGCGCCTGCTGCGCCTGAGCGAGCCGGCACTCAACCTCGCCCGCGTAGCCGCCATCGCGGGTGTGGACTTCGACATCGAACTCGCCGAAGCCGCCATCGGCCAGAGCGCCGTGCAATTGGCCAGCGCCTGGCGCGAACTGCAGGACGCACAGGTGCTGCGCGACGAGTCATTTGCCCATGACCTGGTGGCCGAGACCGTGCTGCGGTCCGTGCCACGCGTCGTGGCGCGGCGCGTGCATGCGCTGTGCGCGCCGTGGCTGGAAGCCCGCGGTTGCGAACCCGCGCGGGTGGCGCGCCACTGGCAGCAAGGGGGACTCCCGCTGCGGGCCGCACAGGCCTTCGAGCAGGCCGCCGACCGGGCCGCCCACGCTTCGCGCTCGCAGGAGGCAGCCGAGTTGCAGGGCCTGGCAGCAGACCAGTTCGAGCTGGCAGGCGAAGCGGCCCTGGCCTTCGAGGCCCGTGTACACCGCCTCAATGCACTGACCCACGGCCAGGGCCGCGACGAGGTGCTGGCCGAGGCTGCGGCGCTGCACCAATGGGCCCGGACCGATCTGCAGCGTGTGCAGGCCTTGCGGGTGGAAGTCGACCTGCTGGCCAACCGTGGCCAAACCGAACGGGCCCTGGACCAGGGTCTGCAGGCCATGGCCTTGGCACGGCGTGTGGACGCGCAACAGGAATTGCTGTGGCTGGCGACACCGGTCTGCGGCTGCCTGTTCCTGCATGGTCGTGCTGACGAAGCACAAGCCCTGCTGCTGCCGCTGCAGGACTGGGTGGAGGCGCACGGCGATCCACTCGAACGCGCCCGCTACCTGAGCCTGCGCGCCTCCGCAGCCGAAAACCTGGGCCGCATGGGTGAAGGCCGCCTGCTGCTCGAACGTTGCCTGGCCATCGAGCGCGAACAGGGCGTGCAGGTGCTGGTGGCCACCAGCCTGCAACACCTGGCCGTGAGCTACGGCCGCGCGGGCCTGATTCCTCAGGCCGAAAGCGCCGCGCGCGAAGCCGCCGGCCTGTGTGCGCCCGAAGAACGCGGCTCCATGCGGGAGGGCGGAACGCTGTTCACGCACGCCCGCTACCTGGCCGACCTGGGCCATTACGCGCCTGCGCTCACCCTGTTGGACTATGTGCTGCCGCTGCTGCAGTCCCTGCAACTGGCCTTCTGGCCCGAGGCCGCCGCCCTGCTGCAGGCGCACATCCACGTGCGCCTGGGTCAGGCCGCACGGGCGCGCAGCGCGCTGATGGGCGCGGATGCGGAGTCGCCCCCGCGCCTGCGTGCCCAGCGGCGCCAGCATCGCCTGGAACTGGCAGCCCTGCAGGAGCAGCCGCTGGACCCGGCATGGGCTCAGGAAGCCGTCGCCCTGGTCCCCGGCGACATGGGCCCGGGGTTGGAGGTTCAGGTCGCCGTGCTGCGCGGCCAGCCACCTGAGCAGCGGCTGGCCGAAGCCGTTCGCCTGCGAGCATTGGCCCGCAGCCAGGAGATGCACGGCCTGGAGCTCAGTTGCCTGGCCTGGCAGGCGCAGGCCGGCGGTTCCGTGGGGCTGCACGACGCTGCCGCCGCAGCGGCTCGCGCCGCGCAAGAGTTGCTGGATCGCGGTTACTGGCCCACGGGCCTGGGTCGCGCCGAACTGCATGCGCTGCTTTGGCAGGCCCTGGCCGAAGCCGGCCAGGTGGAAGCAGCGCGCCAGGCCCTGTGCGAAGGCCTGGCCTGGCTGCAGCAGCAGGCCCTGCCGCATGTGCCACCCCAGTTCGTGGAGTCGTTCATGCACCGCCACCCCGTGCACCGGCGGCTGCTGGCAGCGGCCAGCCGTCTGTAGCCCATGCGCCCCGCGCGGCGGGCCCTGGGGGCATTGGTGCAAGCCCGCTCCCGGCGGCAAGGCTGCGGCTTAAGATTTGCGATCAGCATCCCCGGGATCCGGCATGAACCTCATCGAACCCATCCTGGCCGACGTGGCCGCCATCACCGCCATCCGGCGTGACATCCACGCCCACCCCGAGCTCTGCTTCGAGGAAGTACGCACCGCCGACGTGATCGCCAAGGCGCTCACCGAGTGGGGCATTCCCATCCACCGCGGGCTGGGCAAGACCGGCGTGATCGGCATCGTCAAGAACGGCACGTCAGCGCGCGGCGTGGGCCTGCGCGCCGACATCGATGCCTTGCCCATGACCGAACACAACAGCTTCGCCCACGCCAGCCAGCACCCGGGCAAGATGCACGCCTGCGGCCACGACGGCCACACCGCCATGCTGCTGGCAGCGGCCAAGCACCTCAGCCGGCACCGCAACTTCGACGGCACGGTCTACCTGGTGTTCCAGCCGGCCGAGGAAGGTGGCGGCGGTGCGCGCGAGATGATCAAGGACGGCATCTTCGAGAAGTTCCCGATGGAGGCCATCTTCGGCGCGCACAACTGGCCCGGCATGCCGGTCGGCACGATCGGCGTCAACCCCGGCGCGATGCTGGCCAGCAGCAACGAGTTCCACATCACCATCACCGGCAAGGGCAGCCACGCCGCGTTGCCCCACCTGGGCATCGACCCGGTGCCGGTGGCCTGCCAGATGGTGATGGCCTTCCAGACCATCATCACGCGCAACCGCAAGCCCATAGACCCCGGCGTGATCAGCGTGACCATGATCCACACCGGCGAAGCCACCAACGTGGTGCCCGACTCCTGCGAGATCCAGGGCACGGTGCGCACCTTCAGCTTCGAGACGCTGGACCTGATCGAGCAGCGCATGAAGCAGGTCGCCGAGCACACCTGCGCGGCCTTCGGCGCCACCTGCGACTTCAAGTTCAGCCGCAACTACCCGCCCACGGTCAACCACGCCGCCGAAACCGCCTTCGTGAAGCAGGTGCTCTCGGGTGTCGTCGGTGAGGCGATGGTGGTGCCCTTCGAACCCACGATGGGGGCGGAAGACTTCAGCTTCTTCCTGCAGGCCAAGCCCGGCTGCTACTTCGCCATCGGCAATGGCGACGGCAGCCACCGCGAAGGTGGCCACGGCCTGGGACCCTGCATGCTGCACAACCCCAGCTACGACTTCAACGACGAGCTGATCCCGCTGGGGGCCACGGCCTGGGTGCGCCTGGCCGAAGCCTGGCTGGCTAGGCCTGCACCGAAGTGAGCGAGGGGTTCTTCGCGCAGAGCTACGCCCAGGCGCGGGGCAAGTTCATCACCGCCGGCGAGGCCGCCGGTCTGGACGTGCACGCGCACCGCCACCCGCTGCTGGGCCGCGACGGCGAAGAACTGGCGATGGACGTGGCCCGCTGCGGGCCCGCCGATGCGCCGGCCGTGCTGATCATCAGCAGCGGCTGCCATGGCGTGGAGGGATTCTGCGGCTCGGGCGTGCAAGGGGCGCTGCTGGCCGATGCGGACTTTCGGCGCACGGCACTGGCGGCCGGGGTGGCCGTGCTGTACGTGCATGCGCTGAACCCGTATGGCTTTTCGTGGTGGCGCCGCGTCACGCACGAAAACGTCGATCTCAACCGCAACTGGCAGGACTTCGCGGCGCCGTTGCCGGCCAACCCCGAGTACGAGCGCATCGCCCACCTGCTGCTGCCGGCAACCTGGCCGCCCAGCACCGACAACGAAGCCGCACTGGCCACCTATGCCCGCCAACATGGCGAACGTGCGTTGCAGACGGCGCTCAGCGCCGGCCAGTACACACACCCCGAAGGCCTGTTCTACGGTGGCCACAACCCCACCTGGAGCCAGCAGACGCTGCGCCATGTGCTGCAGGAGCACGGCAGGCGCTGCGTGCGCCTGGGCTGGATCGATCTGCACACCGGCCTGGGCCCGAGCGGCGTCGGCGAACGCATCTTCGCCTGCCGGGATGACGCGGCGGCCCTGGCCCGCGCCCGACAGTGGTGGGGCTCGGGCGTGACCTCGATCTACGATGGCTCGTCGACATCGGCCCTGCTCAGCGGCCTGATGTGGATGGCCGCCTACCAGGAGTGCCCGCAGGCCGAGTACACCGGTATCGCGCTCGAGTACGGCACCCTGCCGTTGCCGCAGATCGTGATGAACCTGCGCGCCGAACAGTGGATGGAGAACCATCCCGAAGCGCCGGCCGATGCGCGGGCAGCGGTGAAACAGCGCTTCCGGGACGCCTTCTACACCGACACGCCGGCGTGGAAGGCCCGCATCGTCGAACAGGGCCTGGAGGCCGCCAGGCAGGCCTTGGCCGGGCTTGCAGCCTCTCAGACTCAGGGCGTACCGATGAACAGATAGGCATTGGTCAGCCCATCGTTGCCACGGCCCATGCCCAGGTAGACCGGACCGAGAGGCGTCTCGCCACCAAGGTAGACGGCCACCGAGTTCAACCAGCCATTGCGCCGCTGCACCGTGTAGGGCTGGGCCACCTTGCCCGCTTCGATGGCGACGCCCAGGCGCATGTCGCCACGCAACCCGGCCGGCAGGCGGCCGATGATGCGTTCGGCGCGCACATGGGCGTAGCCGACCTCGTCGCCCAGGAGCTGGCCGCTGCTGAAAGCCGTCAGATTGAGGAAGCCGCCCAGCCTGCCCGCGTCGTGCAAGGGCAGGTTGCCGCTCGGTGAACCCGTCCAGGTGGCGCGGCCGGCGAGCACCCAGTCCAGGAAGGGCATCGCGCCGCGCGCTTCCAGGCTGACACGGGAGTAGCCCTTCGAGGGTGACTTGAACCAGCTGGCCTGGGCCGCCCAGCCGCGGCGCGGGAAGTACATCCGATCGAGCCGGTCTATGTCCGCTGCCAGCAGCCAGCCGCCGCCGCTGTGGTCACGCACCGACGAGAAGATGTCGATCCCGGTTTCCAACTTGTGGTTGACGTTCCAGGCCCGCCAGCCCAGGCGCACCTGGCCCAGCAGGTCGAGGTTGATCCCCGCCATCAGATCCAGCCGCGAACGGGCACTGCGGTACTCGGCGATGCGCTGCTCGATGTAGAAATAGTCGGTACGCTCGCGGCGGTGCTCGGCGGTCGCGCTGATGAAGAGGCCCTGCTGCCATGTCAGGGGCTGATACCACTCGGTGGACAGGCTCGTCACGCTGCCCAGTTCCGCCGTCGACAGCAACTCACCACCCAGATCGTTGATCCATGTCTTGTGATAGGCCCCACGCAGCAGGAAATTGCTGCCCTGGCTGAGGTTGCCCTCGAAGCGCACGCCCAGGCGGATGTAGTCCGGGCCCCAGGTCTTCTCCACCGGGAGGATGGTCAGCACATTGCGGCCGCGCTGCGTGGTGTAGACGCTGTAGTCGACACGCTCGTAGTAGCCATCGCCGTAGGCACGCAGCAGGTCTCGGTCCAGCCGGACGCTGTCCAGCGGTTCGCCCAGGCGCTGCTCCACGTAGCGCTGCACGACGGCCGGATCGGCGCGCAGCATGCCTTCGATCTTGATCTCGTCGATGCGGGGCACCTCTCGTTCGCGCACGGCCACCTGGTTGCGCCACCGGGCGTAGTCCGCCTCGCTCATGGCCAGCGGCATCAAGCGTTGCGCCATCGCTTCGGTGGCGATGCGGCCCCGCTCGGCGGCCTGGTCGTGCAGCTGGAAGTCGGTCGCGGTGACGGGGCCCAGGTCGGGCTGGATGTAGATGTCCTGGGGCTTGAGCGTGGCCAGAGATGCGGCGACGTTCTGTTCGGTGAGCAGGGCCACCATCTGCGCGGTGATGCTCAGCAGGCCCGAGACCTCGTCGGGCTTGAGCGGTGGCGAGCCCACGTTCACGGCGATCACCACCTCGGCCCCGCAGCGGTCGCGCACTTCGCGCACGGGCACGTTGTCGACCAGGCCCCCGTCGACGAGCTTGCGGGCCCGGTACTGCAGCGGCGCCATCAGACCAGGCACCGACATGCTCGCGCGCATGGCCTGCGTCAGGCTGCCATCGCGGAACACGACGCGCTCGCCGGTGCCGATGTCGGTGGCGATGATGGATACCGCCAGCGGCAGTTTCTGGATTTCCGGTTCGCCGGTATTGGCGCGCACGAGCTGGTTGAAGAAGAGCTTGATCTTCTGCCCGGCCACCACGCCCGGCAGCGCGACGACGCCGCCATCCTTGAAGCCGGTTTCACTGCCCGGCAGAAAGCGCTCGTACAGACGCTTGTTGCGGAAGTTCAGGTCATCGTGGTCCGGGTTGTCCACGAAGATGTCGGACCAGTCGGCCCGGGCCAGCTCTTCGCGCATCTGGGCCGTGCTCAGCCCGGCGCCCCACGATCCGGCAATCAGTGCGCCCATGCTGGTGCCTGCCACGCAGTCCACCGGAATGCGCAGCCGCTCCAGCACTTCCAGCACGCCGATGTGCGCCGCGCCGCGCGCGCCACCGCCACCCAGTACCAGACCGACCTTGGGCCGTGACGCGCCCGCTGCGGACGTTGGCGCCGGCGATTGCGGCTGCGCCAAGGCTGGCGGCACGAGCCCCAGCATGAGCAGGCAGGCCATTGCAGCGAGGGTGGAAAGGGCGCGCGACAGCATGCGCCTATTCTGACCCAGGCCCCCGTCGCATGGCCGCGGGGCGTTGATGGGACACCTGCGGCAGCAAGGTGCCGGCCACACGGCTCATCGCCGGCTCTGGCAGTTCATCCATCGCCAGGATCCGCCCATCGCAAGAGGCCTGCGCCGCGGCACGCGGCCACCTACATTGAGCTCATCGCGACACCACGCACTTCACCTGGAGCCCATCATGAACACCCCGTACCACACGCCCCTGGCAGCCCCCCGTCATGCCCGCCTGTTGGCCCTGACCCTGTCCGCCGTGCTCACGCTGGGCATGCTGCTGGGCATTCATGCTCTGGCCGAACTGCCCGACCCAGCGGCGCAAATGGCCCACGTCACGCAGCCGCGCGCCTGAGGCGCTGTCGTCGGCACCGATCCTCCTGAGTCTCGCCCTGCGGGACCCACTTCAACCCCGGGCCTCGAGCCCGGGGCCTTTTTTTGGCAGGGCCAGACAGCCTTCAAACCCCGGGCGGATGTCCATCCATTGCGTGACCACGGGCGCGTGCATGGCGGTCCGCCTCCGAAGCTTCAGTAGGTCCGCCCCTTGCGGTACTGAGCATGTTGCCGGCGTGCCAGCGGCGCTGCCTGCGCCAGCGCCGCGAAAGACGCGCCGGCGTGCGCGTGCGCAATCGCCAGGCCCAGCGCGTCGGCGGCGTCCTTGCCCGGCAGCCCTGGCAGCCTGAGCAGCCGTCTCACCATCTCCTGCACCTGCGCCTTGTTCGCCAGACCGTGGCCGACCACGGCCTTCTTCATCTGCAGCGCGGTGTACTCGGCCACCGGCAGGCCCGCAGACACCAGCGCCGCCAGCGCGGCACCCCTGGCCTGGCCCAGCAGCAGCGTGCTTTGCGGGTTGACGTTCACGAACACGATCTCCACGGTGGCGCCATCGGGCGTGTAGCGTTCCACCACCTCGCGCACGCCCTCAAAGATGATCTTCAGTCGCCGGGGCAGATCACCGCGAGGCGCTTCCAGTGTGCTGATGGTGCCGCTGGCCAGGTAGGCCAGTCGCGCCCCTTCGACCTGGATGACACCAAAGCCGGTCCGTTGCAGGCCCGGATCGATGCCCAGAATCTTCATCGCGCAAAGTACCAGCGCACGGAGTGGAAGAAGATCGGCGCCGCGAAGCACAGCGGTGCCACACGATCCAGCAGGCCGACGGCCCCGGTGACGGAACTGCGGTTGCCCCAGTAGCGCACGCCGGCGTCCTTCTTCAGGGCCCGCATCACCAGGTCGCCCAGCGTGCCGCAGGCACCGGCCAGTGCACCCATCACCGCGGCACGCCAGGGCGCCACCGGCGTGATCCAGAACAGCAGCCCCCCCACCAGCAGCGAGGCCAGCACGCCCAACCACCAGGCGCGCCAGGAGAAGCTGCGGTCGATCTGGCGCACCACCGGCCGCCGTCGCAACCAGCGGCTGGCCAGTTCCTGGGTGATCTGCGCTGCGGCCACCACCACCACCAGGTAGAACAGCAGGAAGGCACCACGCCCGGCAAAGCGCGGCAGGTCCAGCAGCAACAGCGCCGGCGCGTGGCTCAGGCCGTAGACGCAGACCATGATGCCCCACTGGATCTTCGCATTGCGCTCGAAGAATCGTGCCGGATCACCCGCCAGTGCGCCGACCACCGGGATGGCGAGGAACACGTAGACCGGCACGAAGACCGTGAAGGAGTCGAAGGCCCGCTGGCCCACCAGCAGATACTGCAGCGGCAGCGCGGCGAAGAAGGCCAGCAGCAGGCTGCGGTGGTCGCCCCGGCGCGTGCGCACCAGCGTGATGAATTCGCGCAGGGCCAGGAACGAGAAGACGCCGAAGCTCAGTGTGGCGCCCACCGGGCCGGACACCCAGGCCAGCCAGAACACCACCGAACCCAGCCACAGCGCGCGCAGGTCGCGCCACAGCGGCTGCAGGACTTCGCGGGCCTGGCCATCGTCCCGCAGCGTGCGCACCAGCAAGGCCAGTGACAGCAGCAGCAGCATGCCGAACAGTGTCACGAACAGCAGACCCACCTGCTGGTCCACCGTCAAGTCGCGCAAGGCATGCAGGTTCATGGTGGTCAGCTCCGGCCCGGCCGCACGGCCAATACCGCGTCACGCGCGCGCTGCAGGAAGTCCCGTTTGTCCTCATCGGGCTCCAGGTTCATCGGTGCCCCGAATGTGACCGTGCACAGGATGGGTACCGGGATCACTTCCCCCTTGGGCATCACCCGCTGCACGTTGTCGATCCAGCACGGGATGAGCTGCACGGCCGGGAACTGCTCGGCCAGGTGGAAGAGCCCGCTCTTGAAGGGCTGCGGCTCGTCCTTGTTGCTGCGGGTGCCTTCCGGAAAGATCACCAGCGAGTCGCCCGCCTGCAGCGCTTCGACCAGTGGTTCCAGCGGGTCCTGCTCGTCGCTGCGCGTGCGGCTGACGTAGACCGCGTTGAAGACAGCCGAGGTCAGCCACTGCTTGAAGGGCGACGAAGTCCAGTAGTCGCGCGCCGCGATGGGCCGTGTGCGCGCACGCAGCTCGCGCGGCAGCGCCGCCCAGATCAGCACCCAGTCCAGGTGGCTCTGGTGGTTGGCAAAGTAGATGCGCTGCTCGGCCTTGGGGGGGCAGCCTTTCCAGTGGCCCTGTGCCCCGGTGATCAACCGGGCGATGAAGGCCAGCAACAGGCCCATGAGGTCCGCGCGTGACATGGGGTGGATGCTAGCCGCATCCGCGCCCCATCCGGCCCCCCGTGCCCCGGTCAGGGGGCCGGCCGCAGCGAGACCCAGTCGCGCCGGCGGTGGCCGGCACGAATCCAGCGCTGCAGGGTCTCCTGGCCACTGGGGGGCATGCCGGTCCAGCCTCCACCCACGCGCAGCGCGCCACCATGGGCAGGGCTGCGGCTGGCGCCCAGATGCTGCACGCGCACGTCCGTGAAGACGAAGTGCTGGTCATCCAGTTCCAGCTCGGCGGCGCGCAGAAGCATGCCCGGGCTCAGCGGCAGGGCGTCTGGTGGCGACAGGAAGGCGCAGCCCTCGGTACTGATGTCCAGCAGCCGATGGCTGACGCGCAGCTCGGGTGCCAGTGGGTGCTCGAAGTGCAGCTGCGGGGCTTGCTGGGTGGCCCGGCGCACGCGCACCACACGCCGCCGCGGCAGATGGAACATCATCTGCGGCCAGCCGCAGCTCAGCCGGTCCGGCGCCACACGGCTTTCGCTGGCCAGCGACCGCACGTTGAACTGCACCTTGGCACCCTGCAAATAGCCGGCCGCCCAAAGGCTGCCGTGTTCGGCCAGCCGCGTGGCGGCGGGAATGTCGCCGGACAGCAGCCGCAGATGCAGCCGCGCGCGGTCTTCGTCGACCGCCCAAACCGATACCGCCAGGACCGGGGCACCGGCCCGGCCCAGCGTCAGAGGCACGTCGGCGCGCCACAGTTCGCGCAGCGTGGCCAGCTTGCGGCGGGGGTCGTCGACGTGGAAACGGTCCCAGGCGCCCGCAAAGTCCAGTTGGTCGATGCTGGCCGGTTCGGTGTCCAGAAAGCTCATGGCGCGCGGCCCGGGTGCCATCGTGGTGCCAGGGCGGCAGGCATGGTCGGTGCAGGGCTGATCCTCACGCCGAGAGCTTGCCACTGCTGCAACACGTCGTCCACGACCTAGGCATGGCCGGACCACGCCTTGGGCCGGGCCATCCCCCGCAGATCGGGGCCCTCGTTTCAGTGCCTGAAGTGCCGGGTACCTGTGAAGACCATCGCGATGCCCCGTTCGTCGGCGGCCGCGATGACCTCGTCGTCGCGCAGGCTGCCACCGGGCTGGATGACGCAGCCGGCCCCTTCGTCGATGACCACGTCCAGGCCATCGCGAAAGGGGAAGAAGGCATCGCTGGCCACCGCCGAGCCGGCCAGCGACAGGCCCGCATGGCCCGCCTTGATGCGCGCGATGCGCGCGCTGTCCACGCGGCTCATCTGCCCGGCGCCCACGCCCAGCGTCATCCCTCCAGCGCAGAAGACGATGGCATTGCTCTTCACGAACTTGGCCACCTTCCACGCGAACATCAGGTCTTCCATCTGCGTGGCCGTCGGCGCGATGCGCGTGACGACGCGCAGTTCGGCCGGTGTCACGTTCTTGGCGTCCGGCGTCTGCAGCAGCATGCCGCCGCCCACGCGCTTGAAGTCCAGCGCGTTCAACGCCGGACCCGGCGGCACTTCGAGCACGCGCACGTTCTGCTTGGCGGCCAGCACGGCACGCGCCTGCGGGCTGACCTGCGGAGCGATCAGCACCTCGACGAACTGCTTGTTGTCGCCGATCTTGCGCGCGGTGGCTTCGTCCAGCGGCCGGTTGAAAGCCAGGATGCCACCGAAGGCCGAAGTCGGGTCGGTCTGCCAGGCCTTGCCATAGGCTTCGGTCAGCGTGGCGCCGACGGCCACGCCGCAGGGGTTGGCATGCTTGACGATGACGCAGGCCGGTGCGTCGAAGGTCCTGACGCACTCCCAGGCCGCGTCGGCATCGGCGATGTTGTTGTAGGACAGTTCCTTGCCCTGCAACTGCGTCCAACCGGCCAGCAGGCCGGGGGCAGGCCGGCCGTCGCGGTAGAAAGCGGCGGCCTGGTGCGGGTTCTCGCCGTAGCGCAGGTCCTGCGTCTTCGTGATCTGCAGGTTGACGACCGCGGGGAAGGCATCACGCAGCGGTACCGCGGCGGGCATCTCCTCGGCGCCGGGCTTCAACGCATGCAGGTAGTTGCTGATCATGCCGTCGTAGGCCGCCGTGTGCGCGAACACCTTCTGGGCCAGCATGAACCTGGTCGCCCGGCGGATGCCGCCCTGGCCCAGTTCAGCCAGCAGCCGGGGATAGTCGGCCGGATCGATCACGACGGCGACGTCGGCCCAGTTCTTGGCCGCGGCCCGCAGCATGGCCGGGCCACCGATGTCGATGTTCTCGATGGCGTCTTCCAGCGTGCAATCGGCACGTGCCGTGGCCTGGGCAAAAGGGTACAGGTTGACCACCAGCAGGTCAATGGTGGCGATGCCCTGTGCGCGCAGGGCCGCCATGTGCGCCGGCAGGTCGCGCCGCGCCAGCAAGCCCCCATGGATGCGGGGATGCAAGGTCTTGACGCGGCCGTCCAGCATCTCCGGAAAGCCGGTCACCTCCGCCACTTCCGTCACCGCCAGGCCGGCGTCGGCCAGCAGGCGCGCGGTGCCGCCGGTGGACAGCAGGCGCACACCGGCAGCGGCCAGTTGCCGGGCGAATTCAACGATGCCGGTCTTGTCGGAGACCGAAACGAGTGCAGTCAGTTCAGGCATGGCCTTCAGGGTCCTCGGGGCGCGGATGGTCCGCGCCGGTGTGTCACTTGAGCAGTTTGTGATCCAGCAGCTTGCGACGCAGCGTGTTGCGGTTGATGCCCAGCCACTCGGCCGCCTTGCTCTGGTTGCCTTGGGCGTGGCGCAGCACCACGTCCAGCAGGGGTCTCTCGGCGGCGCCCAGGAAGAGTTCGTGCAGCGAATCGGGCTCGGCGCCGCGCAGGTCCTTGAAGTAGCGCTCCACGCTGCTGCGGATGCAGTCGTCGATCTCGTGCCTGCTCATCGCTCTAGGCCGCCACTTCGGCCAGGACGTCGTTGGCTGCCGGCAGCAACCGGTGGGCGTCGGCCAGTTGATCGAAGAAACCCGTCAGCGCGCGCAGCTGGGCCTCGCAGGTTTCGAGCCGGTTCATCGTGGCGCGGAAACCCGCTCCGCCGGGCAGACCTTGCACGGCCCAGCCGATGTGCTTGCGCGCGCTGCGCACGCCCGTGCGCTCGCCGTACAGCCCGTAATGGTCGTGAAGGTGGGCGGTCAGCCAGCGCTGCACGTCGCGCACTGACGGGGCTGGCGCTTCGCGGCCATGGGCCAGGAAAAACGCGATCTCGCGAAAGATCCACGGCCGGCCCAGGGCCGCGCGGCCGATCATCAGGGCGTCCGCGCCCGTCGCGCGCAGCACCTGGCGCGCCTTGACCGGGCTGTCGATGTCGCCGTTGGCGACCACCGGAATGCGCAAGGCCGCCTTGACGGCGGTCACGGTGTGGTACTCGGCCACGCCGCCGTAGCCCTGCTCGCGCGTGCGGCCGTGCACGGTGACCATCGCCACACCGGCGGATTCGGCTGCACGTGCCACGCTCAGCGCATTGCGCTCGCCGGCGCACCATCCGCTGCGCATCTTCAGCGTCACCGGCACGCCCATGGGCGCACAGGCCCGCACCACGGCCTCGACGATGCGCAGCGCCAGCGGCTCGTCCTGCATCAGCGCCGAGCCGGCCCACTTGCTGCAGACCTTCTTGGCCGGGCAGCCCATGTTGATGTCGATGATCTGCGCGCCACGATCGATGTTGTGGCGCGCCGCGTCGGCCATCTCCTGCGGATCCACACCGGCGATCTGCACCGCGATCGGCGCCGGCTCCCCTTGGTGATCGGCGCGGCGGGAGGTCTTCAGGGAATCCCACAGTTCGCGCCTGCTGGTCACCATCTCGCTGACCGCATGGCCCGCACCCAGGCTGCGGCACAGCATGCGGAATGGCCGGTCCGTGACACCCGCCATGGGTGCCACGAACAAGGCATTGGGCAATTCGATGGAACCGATGCGCATGCGGCGGGTCGGAGGACGCTGGGAGTGACGACGGCAGCCGCCAAGGCGCTGCTGAAAAAAGAGGCGGCAGTATAGCGGCGCCCCTGTCGATACTTCCGCCTCGGCGGGCCTGAAGGGGGTCTGCCCATAATGGCTGCTCATGCTGGAATCCTGGATCAACTCGCTGCTGGCGGCCTTTTCGCTGCCCAGCCTCGGCCTGCCCGCGGTGTTCATCATTTCGCTGGTTTCGGCCACGCTGCTGCCGCTGGGCAGCGAACCGGCGGTGTTCGGCCTCGTCAAGCTCGATCCAGCGATGTTCTGGCCTGCCATCCTGGTGGCCACCGTCGGCAACACGCTGGGGGGTGCCATCAGCTGGTGGATGGGCTACGGGGCCGAGGCGCTTTACGAGCGCGTCAAGCACAAGCGCTTCGAAGCGCATGCGCTGCAGTGGCTGGAACGATTCGGCCCCAGGGCCTGCCTGCTGTCCTGGCTGCCCGGCGTGGGAGATCCGCTGTGCGCGCTGGCCGGCTTCCTCAAGCTGGCCTTCTGGCCCTGTCTGCTGTACATGGCGATCGGCAAGTTCCTGCGCTACGTGGCCATGACCGCGGCGCTGCTGTGGGTGTTCCCGGGGCAGTTCACACCGTAACGAGAATCCACCACCTGCCAGCGCCCCGGTGGCGCCGGCTTCGAGGACACCATGAGCACCACCACTCCCGGCTACGAGATCCTGTCCAAGACCTGGACCCGCATGCACAACCTGTCGCACCTGCAATCGATCGCCGGCTGGGACCAGGCCGCCAACATGCCGCCCAAGGGCAACGAGGCGCGAGCCGCCGCGATGGCAGAAATGGCCGCCTTGCTGCACCGCATGCGCACGGATCCGCAATTGCCGGAACAGCTGGCGCGCGCCGAACAGGAGCCGCTGTCGGAGCTGCAGCGCGCCAACCTGCGCGAGATGAAACGCCAGTGGCATGCGTCCAACGCTTTGCCCGAGTCGCTGGTGCAGCGCCGGCAACTGGCCAGCTCGCGCTGCGAACACGCCTGGCGCACACAGCGCCCGGCCAACGACTGGGCTGGCTTCCTGGGCAACTTCCGCGAGGTGCTGGCCATTGCCCGCGAAGAAGCCGCCCTGCTGTCGACGCAGACCGGTTTGCGCAAATACGACGCCCTGATGGACCGCTTCGAGCCCGGCATGACCTGTGCCCAGGTCGACCGTGTCTTCGGCGACGTGCGGCAATGGCTGCCGGGGCTGATCCGGCGCGTCGTGGACAAGCAGGCGCGTGAACAGCAGGCCGACCCGCTGATCGAGCCCAGGGGCCCCTTCGCCGTGGCCGCGCAACGCGCGCTGTGCGAGAAGGTCATGCGCTTGCTGGGCTTCGACTTCGAGGCCGGCCGGCTGGATGTCAGCACCCACCCCTTCTGCGGCGGCGTGCCAGAAGACGTGCGCATGACCACGCGGTTCCGCGAAGACGACTTCCTGGGCAGCCTGATGGGCACGGTGCATGAGACCGGCCATGGCCGCTACGAGCAGAACCTGCCACGCGAATGGCTGGGGCAGCCGGTGGCCGACGCCCGTTCGATGGCGCTGCACGAAAGCCAGAGCCTGAGCTTCGAGATGCAGTTGGGCAGCCACCCGGGCTTCGTCAACCGACTGGCGCCGCTGGTGGCGCAGGCCCTGGGCGAGCAGCCCGCGCTGTCACCGCGCAACCTGTACCGCCTGATGACGCGGGTCAAGCCCGGACTCATCCGCGTGGATGCCGACGAGGTCACCTACCCGGCGCACATCATCCTGCGCTACGAGATCGAACGCCCGCTGATCGAGGGCGAGATCGAACCCGAAGACATTCCGGCCCTGTGGGATGCCAAGATGATGGAACTGCTGGGCCTGGACACCCGTGGGGACTTCACCAACGGGCCGCTGCAGGACGTGCACTGGCCCGAAGCGGCGTTCGGCTACTTCCCCTGCTATTCGCTGGGTGCGATGTACGCGGCCCAGTGGTTTGCCGCGATGCGCCGGGCCACGCCCGACCTGGATGCGCGCATCGGCGCCGGTGACCTGACGCCGGTGTTCGACTGGCTGCGCCACAACATCTGGTCACAGGCCAGCCGGTGGACCACGGACGAACTGGCGCGGCGCGCCAGCGGCGAGACGCTGAACCCGGCGCACTTCCGCGCCCACCTGGAATCGCGCTACGCCTGAACCTCAGGGGGGGGGCGCAGACGGTCATCGTCCAGCGGCATCGGCTCGGTGTCGGCATGCGCCATCGCCACGTCCATGAACTCCGAATGGCTCACGTCATGGATGACCAGCGTGTCCTCGCCCACGAAGGTGGAGAGAAACTGCGGCGTCGGCCGTGTGGCCTCCAGCGCGTCCATCAACCGGGTCAGCAGGTCGTGCAGCGGCGGGTCTTCCTTGGGCAGGGGCAGGCTGGAAAGCTGTGAGCAGATCTTGGCCAGGCCGTTCGCCGGAATGCTGGCGATCACGGCCGTGCCATGCCGGCCGAGCGAGTTCTCCAAGGCTGCCAGGTGTGGCAGCACTTCGCGCGAGCCACGCACCCGGTCCAGCAACTGGCCCAGCGACTGCTGCATCAAGCGTCCGCGCAGCCTTTCGGCAGCCGGATCCAGGGGAACGGTGGGTGGGTTGGACATCGCGCAGCGGGTGGCTGAACCGGATATCGGCGCCCGCCGCGCAGGCTTGAGGGCGGGCGGACTCAGGCGCGTGCGGCCAGCGCCTTGTCCAGGTCGTTCAGCACCTCATCCAGCCGCTTCAGCGCGCGCGAAACGCGCGTCCCGGTGCGGGGCCGGCGGCGGTGGCGTACCAGCACGCGGCGGTGATCGTCCAGCACCGCATCGTCCAGCGTCAGGCCGTGGCGCGCCAGCGTGAGCCTGATCACGCTGCGCCGGGAACGCAGGTCGGCCCGGGTCCTCTGATAGGCGTGCTCGGCCAGCGTGCGGCGCTGCGAATAGCCGAAGGTGTTGGCCAGGAACATCTCCGCGTCTCGTTGATCGGGCTCGAAGAGCAGGATGTCCGTTCCCGGGTGGCTGGCATCGTAGCTCTTCATGCCCTGCTGGAGCCGGGAGTAGATCAGGGCCCGGAAGGTCTGGCTCAGCACCACCGGCAGCCCCCCGTCTTCGAGATGCGGGATGCGCTCTTCCGCACCACCCAGTACACGGTGGTGATGCGAACGGCTGGCGTCAAAGGGTACCAGCGGATTCAGGCAAAGAACCAGGTCCAGGCCCATGTCCAGCAGCACACGGGCGTGCAGCGTCTTCTTGAGTGCGCCATCGACGTAGGAGTGTCCATTGATCTGCACCGGCGGGAAGAGCCCGGGCAGCGCGGCGCTCGCGGCCACGGCCTGGGAGATGGGCACATGGTCCCAGCCGGGCAAGCCAAAGGGCGCGGCCTTGCCGCTGTCCAGGTCGGTGGCCACCAGCACCAGCCGGCGCTTCAACTGGCGAAAATCGTCGCTGCGGCCCGGCGCGGCGAACATGCGCCTGAGCTGCGCTTCCAGCGGTCCGCTGGTGAATACCCCGGTGGGCAAGGCACGGCCCAACCTCTCCAATGCCGCCAGCAGCGACCCGCGCCCCAGCGTGAAGTCGTAGCAGGCCTGCGCCGCCAGCGCCGGCAGCGAGGCCAGACGCCGCGCGTATTCCAGCAGCGCCGGCCGGACGAACAGGCTGGGCTTGATGATGTCGCTGCGCGGCCCGTCGTTTTCGATGAATGCGGTGCACAACTGGCGCGGCGTCATGCCATTGGCCAATCCGGCCGCCACCACGCCACCGGCGGAAACGCCGACGTAGCCATCGAGCGCGTTCAGGTCCAGTTCCCGCACCGCCTCTTCCAGCGCACACAGCGCGCCGATTTCGAAGATCGCCCCCAAGGGGCCGCCGCCGGCCAGGGCCAGACCGACTCGTGGCCTCGTTTGCGGATGGGGCAGGGACTTGCTGGTGTTGCTGGTGCTGCTCATCGATCGACCCGCCTGACGTGAAAAAGGGCGCACAACGCGCCCCTCGATTCAACCATGCCAGGGCCCGCTCAAGTAGAGGCTGCTGCCTTGCGCGGGGCGCGGGCCCGGGTCTTCCTGGCCGCTGCCTTCACCGGCGCCTTGGCGGCGCCCTTTGCCGCGGGCGCCGCGCCGCCCCTGGACAGCTTGGCCACCGCAGCAGCCAGGTCGTCCACGCGCTTGATGAGCGCGTCCACGTCCTTGGCGGTGGGCACGCCCAGCTTGTTCATGGCCTTGGCCGTGCGTTGCTCGAAGATGGCTTCGAGCTTGTCCCAGTTCTGGCCCGCCTTGGCCGAGACCGTGCCGGCCATCGCCGTCATCTTGCCGGTGACTTCGTTGATCTTGTCCTCGGCCAGCCCTTGGGTCTTCTTCTGCAGCGTCAGGCCTTCCTTGACCAGGGTCTCGAAGACCTTGGTGCCTTCTTCCTGCGCCTGCTTGAACGCGCCCATGCCAGCCAGCCAGATCTGCTGTGCGGACTCCTTGACGGATGCGGCCAACTGGCTGTCCATCAGGCCGGCAGCCTTGGTGCGGGGTGTGGACCTGGCGGCCGTGCTCTTCATCTTCTTGACCATGATGACGTCTCCTACGTCTTGGCGGTGCATCGATGGATGGAATAGGCGGTGCCGGACCGCCGCGCTGCACCATGGACCGGAATATAGGGTTCCCCCCTGGCGACCGCATCCGAATTCTCTAGTGAGACGGCTCTATGCTTCGTCGCCACCGGCCCCACCGGGCCTTCGACGGCCCTCGCTGTTCCTGGAGACAACCCCATGCACTATTTCGTGACCGGTGCCACCGGCTTCATCGGCAGACGGCTCGTCAAGGCCCTGCTGGCGCGCCGCGGCGCGGTGGTGCACTTCCTGCTGCGCCCGGGCAGCGAAGGCAAGCTGGAAACGCTGTACGACTACTGGGGGGTCGGCAAGACCCGCGCCGTGCCGGTGATTGGCGATCTCACGGCGCGCAAGTTGGGTGTCGGCGGGGATGCCATCAAGGCGCTCAAAGGCCGCATCGATGCGGTCTACCACCTGGCGGCGGTCTACGACCTGTCGGCGGACGAGGAAAGCCAGGTCAAGGTCAACATCGAAGGCACGCGCCACATGGTGGACTTCGCCAAGGCGGTGGACGCCGGGCACGTGCATCACGTCAGCAGCATCGCCGCCGCCGGCTTGTACGAAGGCGTGTTCCGCGAGGACATGTTCGAAGAAGCCGAAGGCCTGGAGCACCCCTATTTCATGACCAAGCACGAGAGCGAGAAGATCGTGCGCAAGGAATGCAAGGTGCCTTGGACGGTGTACCGCCCGGCCCTGGTCGTCGGTGACAGCAGGACCGGCGAGATGGACAAGATCGACGGGCCCTACTACTTCTTCAAGCTCATCCAGCGCATGCGGCAGATCCTGCCACCCTGGATGCCCAGCGTGGGCATCGAAGGCGGCCGCATCAACATCGTGCCGGTGGACTTCGTCGTGCAGTGCATCGACCACATCAGCCACGCCAAGACCAACCTCAAGGGCAAGTGCTTCCACCTGGTGGATCCGCAGGGCTACCGCGTCGGCGACGTGCTGGACATCTTCAGCAAGGCCGCGCATGCCCCCAAGATGAACCTGTTCGTCAACGCCGCGCTGCTGGGCTTCATCCCAGGTAGCGTGAAGAAGGGCCTGATGGCGCTGGCGCCGGTGCGCCGCATCCGCAACGCGGTGATGAAGGACCTGGGCCTGCCCGACGACATGTTCACCTTCATCAACTTCCCCACCCGTTACGACCGGCGCGAGCTCGACGCGGTACTCCAGGGCAGCGGCATCGAGTGCCCCAACCTGCGCGACTACGCCTGGGTGCTGTGGGACTACTGGGAGCGCCACCTCGACCCCGACCTGTTCATCGACCGCAGCCTCAAGGGCACGGTGGCCGGCAAGGTGGTGCTGGTCACCGGCGGCAGCTCGGGCATCGGGCTGGCCGCGGCGCACAAGTTCGCCGAGGCCGGCGCCGTCACCGTCATCTGCGGCCGCGACACCGACAAGCTCGACGAAGCTTGCAAGGAAGCCAAGGCCAAGGGCTACGAGTTCATCGCCTATCCGGCCGACATCGCCGACATGGCCGACTGCGACCGCTTCGTCAAGCTGCTCATCGACAACCACGGCGGCGTCGACGTCCTCATCAACAACGCCGGACGCAGCATCCGCCGCGCCATCGAAAGCAGCTACGACCGCTTCCACGACTACGAGCGCACCATGCAGCTCAACTACTTCGGCTGCCTGCGCGTCACGATGGGCCTGCTGCCGGGCATGGCGGCCAGGAAGAAGGGCCACGTGGTCAACATCAGCAGCATAGGCGTGCTGACCAATGCGCCGCGCTTCAGTGCCTACGTGGCCAGCAAGGCTGCGCTGGACGCCTGGACGCGCTGCGCCAGCAGCGAGTTCGCCGACGTGGGCGTGACCTTCACCACCATCAACATGCCCCTGGTGCGCACGCCGATGATCGCGCCCACCAAGCTCTACAACAATGTGCCGACGCTGAGCCCCGAGGAAGCCGCCGAGATGATCGCCCAGGCCTGCATCAGCAAGCCGGTGCGCATCACGACAAGGCTGGGCATCACCGGGCAGCTGCTGCACGCGCTGATGCCGCGCATCGCGCAGATCGGCATGAACACGAGCTTCCGCATGTTCCCCGATTCGTCGGCGGCGAAAGGTGGAAAGGAGGGCGACAAGAGCGCCAAGCCCCAGCTCAGCGCCGAAGCCGTGGCCATGCAGCAGTTGATGCGCGGCATCCACTTCTAGCCCTCGGGGGGTATCGCCGGTCTTGGTCCTGAAATCGAGCAGGCCGTCGCGCACTTTCGGTTTGGCCTCGTTCGTGTTCATCGAGAGGAAACGGGTTTCCGGCGGCATGCGCCGGGCCAGCTGCAGCACCGTGCGGCCGTTTCGGACGTGCGCGCGCACGGTCTCGCGATCACGCCCTGCCCGAACATGAGGCGAATGAGGTGCGTCCCCTTGTGGCTGCCTGCCGGAGCGGTGCGCCTTATCCAGCGGCGAGGGCCGTGCAGCCCGTCCGGCCCATGGCCAAGGCAGCCTGCGAGCACGCGCTGGCGCAATCGCTGGACCGCTTGGCGGAGCCTGCCGTGGCGGGGCCGCTCAACGCTGTTCGACCGCTGCGGGTACGGCCGCGTGCTGGTCGAGCGCGTCGACGGCCTCTGCGAAAAGGCCGATGGGACGCGCGCTTGCGGCGAGATCAACGACTTCGACCACGCCCTGCGGCAGCACGGCGTGTGGCAGGTCGAATTCCGGCCCGCCGCATCGCCCTACGAGCCACGGCGTCGCCTCCAGCCGCGCAAGACGGTCGAGTACGAGCGCTTCAACAACACCGCGGAGGATTCCGAGCACTCGCGGCCACGCAGGTGGCCGCTCGGTCCCGGCTCAGCCTGGCCCATGCAGGGGCCAGGCCTTCGCCCAGCACTCGCGGCCACGCAGGTGGCCGCTCGGTCCCGGCTCAGACTTTGGTCTTGGCCTTCAGGGCGGCCAGTTGCTGCGGGTAGCTGCGCTCGGCGATGGTGTTCCACAGCTCGGCATCCTGGATGCCGCAGCGTGAGGGGATGAACACCGGGTCCAGGCCCATCTTCTTCTGCGCCTCGTAGTCCTTGAGCGTCGCGATGCCGGGCTTGGTCAGCAGGACGATCACGATGATGTTGAACCAGGCCATCGCACCAACGGCCGCCGAACCGAAGTTCCACACCACGTCCACCGAGCTGACGGCACCGATGAAGGTCATCGCCACGATCGCCACGCGGGTGGCCAGGATGCCGAAGCGGTAGCCCGAACCCTGCTGGTTCCTCTTGAACAAGTAGGCGATGCTGGAGTCGGTGTAGAAGGCGTAGGCCAGCACGGTGGTGAAGGTGAAGAAGAACAGCGCGATGGCGACGAAGCTGCCGCCGAAGCCCGGCAGCACGTTGTCCACCGCCACCTGCGTGAAGTTGGACTTCTCGACGCCCGGAACAAACTGCGCGATGAAGCCGCCCTTGTTGGCCGGGTCGGCCACGTTGAAGGCATTGGTGGCCAGGATCATCACGGCCGTGGCCGTGCAGACGAACAGCGTGTCGACGTAGACCGAGAAGGCCTGCACGAGGCCCTGCTTGGCCGGGTGCGAAACCTCGGCCGCGCCGGAGGCCTGCGCACCGGTGCCCTGCCCGGCTTCATTGGAGAAGATGCCGCGCTTGACGCCCCACTGGATGGCCAGGCCGAACACCGCGCCGTAGGCGGCGTTCATGTTGAACGCCGAGCTGAAGATCAGCTGGAAGATCGAGACGATCTTGTCGGCATGGGCGAACAGCACCACGAAGGCCAGCAGGATGTAGGCGATGGCCATGAAGGGAACGACCATCTCGGCGGTCTTGGCGATGCGCCGGCCACCGCCGAGCACGACCCAGGCCACCAGCACCGTATAGATGAAGCCGGCGATCCAGGGCGACATGCCCAGCGACAGGCTGGCGGCCTGCGCGAAGGCGTTGGTCTGGATGCCCGGCAGGGCCAGGCCGCAGCCGAAGATGGTGAGGATGGCAAAGGCGATGCCCAGCGGGCGGCTCTTCAGGCCCTTCTCCATGTAGTAGGCGGGGCCGCCACGGTACTCACCGTGAACCTGCTCCTTCCATACCTGGGACAGGGCCGATTCGATGTAGGCCGAGCCGGCACCGAGAAAGGCGATCGCCCACATCCAGAACACGGCGCCCGGGCCACCGAAGAAGATGGCCGATGCCACGCCGGTGATGTTGCCGGTGCCCACGCGGCCGCCCAGCGCCATCGCGAAGCCCTGGAACGATGAAACGCCCTCAGCCGACGACTTGCCGCTGAAGAGCTGCCTGACCATGTCCTTGATCAGGCGCACCTGGGGGAACTTCATGATCAGCGAAAAGTAGATGCCCACGATCAGGCATCCATAGATCATCACCTGACTCCAGAAGAAGTCGTCAACCGCAGTTGATATGCCCAGCAAATTCATGACTCTGGCTCCTCGGGTGGAATTGGTTTGCAGTTTCTACGGCGGGAGACCACAGCTCGGGCCGCATGCGACGGCCCAAACCCATGGGCTTGGAATGCTCGATCAGAAGGAGCGGCCGGCGTTGCCAAGCCCGCCGGCCGCGGCTTGCTGCACCGGGGCGTGACCGGCCGGGCGCCCGCAGGCGCCCGGCACGGGAAGCCTCAGTTCAGCAGCGTGCTCGCGTCGACGAAGGCGTAGCCCAGATCGCGTGCCACCGCTTCGTAGGTGACATGGCCCTTGACCACGTTCAGGCCGGCACGCAGGTGCACGTCCTCGGTGGCGGCGCGCACCCAGCCCTTGTCGGCCAGCGCCAGCGCGTGGCCGATGGTGGCGTTGTTCAGCGCGAAGGTCGAGGTGCGCGCCACGGCACCGGGCATGTTGGCCACGCAGTAGTGGATGACGCCATCGACCACGTAGGTGGGCTCGGCGTGCGTGGTGGCATGCGCGGTCTCGAAGCAGCCGCCCTGGTCGATGGCCACGTCGACGATCACCGCGCCGGGCTTCATGCGCGAGATCATGGCGCGCGAGACCAGCTTGGGCGCGGCGGCGCCGGGGATCAGCACGCCGCCGATCACCAGGTCGGCCTGGACGATGTGCTCCTCGATCGCATGGGCCGTCGAGTAGACGGTTTCGATGCGGTTGCCGTAGATCAGGTCCAGGTGGCGCAGGCGGTCGATGTTGCGGTCGAACACGCTCACGCGCGCGCCCAGGCCGGCGGCCATCTGCATCGCATTGGTGCCCACCACGCCGGCGCCCAGGATCATCACATGTGCCGGCGGCACGCCGGGCACGCCGCCCAGCAGCAGGCCCATGCCGCCCTTGGACTTTTCCAGGTGCGCGGCGCCGGCCTGCACCGCCATGCGGCCGGCCACCTCGCTCATCGGGGCCAGCAGCGGCAGGCCGCCATGCGGCCCGGTGATGGTCTCGTAGGCGATGCAGACGGCGCCGGACTTGACCAGCGCGGCCGTCTGCTCGGGGTCCGGCGCCAGATGCAGGTAGGTGTAGAGGATCTGGCCCGGGCGCAGCATCTTGCACTCCTGCGGCTGCGGCTCCTTGACCTTGACCACCATCTCGGCGCCTTCAAAGACCTCGGCCGCCGTGGCCGCCAGCTTGGCGCCGGCCTGCAGATACTATTCGTCGGTCAATCCGATGGCGGTGCCGGCACCGGCTTGCACCGTGACCGAATGGCCGTGCATCGTCAGTTCGCGCACGCTGGCGGGCGTGAGGCCGACGCGGTATTCGTGGTTCTTGATTTCCTTAGGTACTCCGATGCGCATGTTTGTCTCCTGTGGTGGAGCCCGCATTTCACGGTAAGTCGGGTCAAACATGAAGATCGATCACGAAACTTCGATATACATTAGCGAAGCTTATGAATGCATATGACTCCGCCGCCCTCGATTGCCTGGCCGCGTTGGCTGCAACCGGCAGCTTCGAGCGGGCGGCCGGCCAGCTCTCGGTGACGCAGTCGGCGGTCTCGCAAAGGCTGCGCGCGCTGGAAGCCGGCCTCGGCCGGCTGCTGGTGGTGCGCTCGCGCCCGCTGCGCCTGACCGAGCCCGGCAAGGTGCTGTTGCGTTATGCACGCCAGATGCAGGCGCTGCGCGCCGACATCGCGCGCGAACTCGGAACCAGCGAGGCCCAGCAGGGGCGCCTGCCGATTGCGGTCAACGCCGACAGCCTGGCCACCTGGGTGCTGCCGGCTCTGGACCAGGTCGTGCAGCAGGGGCTGCGCGAGGGTTACGGCCTGGACCTGGTGGTGGACGACCAGGACTTCACGCATGACTGGCTGCGCGAAGGCGAAGTGCTGGGCTGCGTGAGCACCGTGGCCGAGGCCCTGCGCGGCTGCACCGTGGTGGCCCTGGGCTGCATGCGCTATGTCGCGGTGGCCAGCCCGGACTTCGTCGCGCGTCAGCTGCCCAAAGGCTTGACACGCGGCAACTTCGCGAAGGTGCCCTGGCTCGTCTTCAACCGCAAGGACGACATGGACCGAGCCTGGGCCAGTGCGGCGTTCGGCGTGCGCATGCCGCGCCTGAACGAGCGCTTCGTCCCTTCCACCGAGGCCCAGGTGCGCGCAGCCACGATGGGCTGGGGCGTGGCCGTGATGCCCGAACAGATGGCAGCGCCTGCGCTGGCTCAAGGACGCTTGTTGCCGGTCCACCCCGAGATCACGGTGGACGTGCTGCTGCAC
>DAORNK010000024.1:0-23720 GCA_035440985.1 Rubrivivax sp.
CGGCATCGAGGATGCGCCGGCCGCGCAGGTCACCCGGCAGCCAGGACAGCAGGGTTGTGCGCATGCGCTCGCGCCCCGCACGCACCGTGGCCCGGATGCGGCCGACCGGCGCGTCCGAGGTCAGCCGCGCCCAGGTCTGCGCAGCCGTGCGATCGAAGTAGTGCTCGATCTCGCTGCGCCGGTGCTGATAGCTGGCGGTGTTCATGGCTTCAGTCGAATCCCAGCAAGTCGAAGATGTCGCGGTCCTTCATGGGCAGGGCCTGCATCGGTTCGGTGCCGGCCCACAGCGCCGCGGCCAGCCGCATGTACTCGTTCTGCACCGCTTCCAGCTCGGGCGAAGGCTCCATCTCGAACAGCGTGCTCTTCTTCAGCCGGCTGCGCCGTATCACGTCCAGATCGGGAAAGTGGGCGGCCAGCTTCAGGCCTATCCTGGCGTTGTACTTGTCGACCTGGTCGGTGGCGGCGCTGCGGTTGGCGATCACGCCGCCCAGGCGCACGCTGTAGTTCCTGGCCTTCGCGCCGATGGCCTGCACGATGCGGTTCATCGCAAAGATGGAATCGAAGTCGTTGGCGGTGACGATCATGGCCCGGTCAGCGTGTTGCAGCGGTGCGGCGAAGCCGCCGCAGACCACGTCGCCGAGCACGTCGAAGATCACCACGTCGGTGTCTTCCAGCAGGTGATGCTCCTTCAGCAGCTTGACCGTCTGGCCGACCACGTAGCCGCCGCAGCCGGTGCCGGCGGGCGGGCCACCGGCTTCGACGCACATCACGCCGTTGTAGCCGGGGAAGACAAAGTCCTCCACCCGCAGCTCCTCGGCGTGGAAGTCCACCGACTCGAGGACGTCGATCACGGTGGGCAGCATCTTCTTGGTCAGCGTGAAGGTGCTGTCATGCTTGGGATCGCAGCCGATCTGCAGCACGCGCTTGCCCAGTTTGGAGAAGGCCGCCGACAGGTTGCTGGAGGTGGTGCTCTTTCCGATGCCGCCCTTGCCGTAAATGGCAAAGACCTTGGCCGCACCGATCTTCACGCCCGGGTCGAGCTGCACCTGCACGCTGCCTTCGCCGTCAAGGCCGCGTGACGGTGCGGGGCCGCGGCGGATCTGGTCGATGCGGATTTCGGCCAACTCGGTCATCGCGCGATCCTCTGCGCTGGGCACTGCGTCAAACGCGACTGGGGACGAATCTGCCTGCTCATGCGGCTGCTTCCTCATAGACGCCTTCGAGCCGGTCTTCCAGCTCCTCGCCGGCGCGCCGCAGCGCGTCGAGCACATCGTCGTCGGGTTGCCAGTACTGGCGGGCCGAAGCTTCCAGCAGCCGGTTGGCCACCTTGGCGGATGCGGTCGGGTTCAATCTGGCCAGGCGCTCGCGCATGGCCGGGTCGAGCAGGAAGGTCTCGGTCAGTTGCTGGTAGACCCAGGGCTGAACCTGGCCTGTGGTGGCCGACCAGCCCATCGTGTTGGTGATGTGCTGCTCGATCTGGCGCACGCCTTCGTAGCCGTGCTCCAGCATGCCTTCGTACCACTTCGGATTGAGCATGCGCGTGCGCGTTTCCAGCGCCACCTGCTCGCTCAGGGTGCGCACCACGCCGTCGCCGCGGGTCTGGTCGCCGATGTACACCGGCGCCACGCCGGAGCCTTGGCCTTTGGCGCGCTGAATCGCGCGGCTGATGCCGCCCAGCGTGTCGAAGTAGGTGTCCACCGTGGTCACACCCAGTTCCACCGAGTCGATGTTCTGGTAGGCCAGGTTGACGCCGGCCAGCACGCTGGTCAGCAGTCTGGCCTGCTGCACCGGCCGGCCGCTGCGCCCGTAGGCAAAGCCCTTGCGGCGGCTGTAGGTCTCGGCCAGTTCGTCGTCCTGTTCCCAGCGGCTGCTGTCCACCAGGTGGTTGACGTTGGCACCGTAGGCACCTTCGGCATTGCCGAAGACGCGCAGGGAAGCCGTCTCCAGGTCACCGCCGCATTCGGCCTGGTAGGTCAGCGCATGCTTGCGCACGAAGTTCCGATCCAGCGGCTCGTCGGCGCTGGCGGCCAGGAACGTGGCTTCAGCCAGCAGCTTGATCTGCAACGGCAGCAGGTCGCGGAAGATGCCCGACAGCGTGACGACCACGTCCACCCGTGGCCGCCCCAGTTGCTCCAGCGGCAACAGTTCGGCGCCGGCCAGCCGGCCGTAGCTGTCGAAGCGCGGCTTTGCGCCGATCAAGGCCAGCGCCTGGGCGATGGGGGCGCCTTCGGTCTTCAGGTTGTCGGTGCCCCAGAGCACCAGCGCGATCGTTTCCGGGAACGCGTGGCCGTCGGTCTGGTAGCGCTGCAGCAGGCGTTCGGCCTGGCGAGAACCATCCTTCACCGCGTAGGCGCTGGGGATGCGGAAGGGGTCGAAGCCGTGCAGGTTGCGCCCGGTGGGCAGAATGGCCGGCGTGCGCAGCAGGTCGCCGCCCGGTGCAGGGCGCACGAAGCGCCCGTCCAGGGCATGCAGCAATGCGGCGATTTCATGATCCTGGGCCAGCTGGACATTGATGCCGGCCAGTTCGGTGAACAGGGCCAGTGCCGCTTCGTCGGCAGCCTGTCCTGCGGCGGCCAGCGCAGCCGCGGGCGCCTTGCCGGCCACCAGCGCTTGCACCGCGGCCCGCTCGGGCCGCTTGCCGTGCGAAGCTTCGGCCACCGCCAGCAGCAGTTCGACCCGCTCCCCGGCGCTCGGCACTTGGCCCACCACGTGCAGGCCGTGCGGGATCAGCGTGTACTCGAGCTCCAGCACTGCATCGTTGAGCGCGGCGATCCGGGAGTCGGCCTGCTCCGCCCAGGCCGGTTCGGCCTCGGCGAGTTCGAGTTCGGCCGCCTGGGCCTGCACCATCAGCGCCAGCTCGGCGCGTTCCGCTTCGCCCGGCTCCAGGCTTCGGTAGCGGTCCAGCGCGCCCTTCAAGTCGATCAGGCCGCGATAAAGCCCGGCCTGCGCCACCGGCGGCGTCAGGTAGCTGATGAGGGTCGCCGCGGCGCGCCGTTTGGCGATGGTGCCTTCGCTGGGGTTGTTGGAGGCGTACAGATAGAAGTCCGGCAGATCGCCGATCAGCCGGTCGGGCCAGCACTCGCCCGACAGCCCCGCCTGCTTGCCGGGCATGAACTCCAGTGCGCCATGGGTGCCGAAGTGCAGCACCGCATGCGCCTTGAAGTCCTCCTTCAGCCAGCGGTAGAACGCGGAGAAGGCGTGCGTCGGTGTGAAACCCTTCTCGAACAGCAGGCGCATCGGGTCGCCTTCGTAGCCAAAGGCCGGCTGAATACCGACGAAGACGTTGCCGAAGCGCTCGCCGAGCACGAAGATCGAACTGCCGTTGCTCTGCTGTCTGCCCGGCGCCGGGCCCCACTGCTTTTCGATCGCCTCGAGCCAGCGCTCGCGCTTGACATGGTCATCGGTCGCGATGCGGGCATGCACATTGGCGCTGGCGCCGAAGGTCTCGGCATTGCCGTGGATGATCCGTTCGCGCAGGTCGTCCGCCGTGGCCGGCACTTCCACTGTGTATCCCTCGCGCTGCATCGCCTGCAGCAGGTTGTGCAGGGACTCGAACACCGACAGGAAAGCCGCGGTACCGGTGTTGCCGGCATTGGGCGGGAAGTTGAAGATCACCGCAGCGATGCGGCGTTCGGCGCGCTCGCTGCGGCGCAGGTCGACCAGCCGGGCCACACGCGCAGCGAGCATGTCGCAACGCTCGGTGCACGGATGCATGTCATGGTCACCGCCACTGCCACCTGATTCGCTGCGCCCGCCGAACACCATCGGTCCCGTGGAGCCGTCAAGTTCGGGAATGGCGACCATCATCGTCGCTTCCACGGGCAGCAGGCCACGGTCGGAACTGGCCCAGCTCTCCAGGGTCTGGAACTCCACCGGCGTCACCCCGAGATAGGGCACGTCCAGGCGGGCCAGCATGTCCTCGGCGGACTTCGAATCGTTGTAGGCCGGCCCACCGACCAGCGAGAAGCCGGTCAGCGACACCAAAGCGTCGATGCGCGTGCGGTCACCGTCGCAGAAGAAGCGTTCGATCGCCGGGCGCGAATCCAGCCCGGTGGCAAAGGCCGGGATGACGCGCAGGCCCCGCGCTTCGAGCGCGGTGATCACGCCGTCATAGTGCGCCGCATTGCCGGCCAGCAGATAGGAGCGCATGACCAGCAGGCCGACCGTGCCGCGCTGGCCACTGGTGGCCACGCGCGGCAACCGTTCCAGATCGGCCGCCATGCCGTTGTTGACGCCCTCACCAACCATGCGCGGGTGATAGACACCAATCTCCGGGTATTCCAGCGGCGGCTGTGGCCTGGCCAGCAGGCGCAGCCCCGCGCGGGGGCCGCTGGCGTAGCGGTGCACCAGCATGTGAACCAGGTTGCCGATGTTCTGCTGAGAACCGGCCAACCAGTACTGCAGCGCCAGGAAGTAGGCTCGAACGTCCTGCGCGGTGCCGGGCACGAAGCGCAGGATCTTGGGCAGGCGCCGCAGCATCTTCATTTGCTGGGCACCGGCGTTGGCGCGTTCGCCGGGCGCATCGCTCCTGGCTTCGGGCTTGCCGCGCAGCCGCTTGAGCAACGCCAGCGCCCCGCTGGCCGGCTTGTCCATGCTGAAACGGCCCATGCGCGTCAGGCTCATCACTTCGGTTGCGGACATGGCGCAGACCATCGCGTCGCAGTGTTCTCGTCGCGCCTTCAATGCCGGCAGCACCGGCATGAAGTGATCTTCCATGAACAGCATCGTGACGATGACGATGTCGCCGCACGCGATGTCGCTGCGGCAGCGCTCCAGGGCCGGGCCGTCGCTGCCCCATTCGCCGGCCGCATGTACCGTCAGCGTCAGACCCGGCAGCTCGCGCGCCAGCAGGCGGTTGGCACGCTCGGCCGCGCCGGCCAGGTGGCTGTCCATCGTGACCAGCACCACGCGCAAGGGCGCGGCGGCCGGATCAGCGGCCGAAGTGCGCTTTGGCGTCATACAGTGTTTCCACGGTGATCAGCGCCACACCGCGTTCGGCGGCGAATCGCTCGGTGTTGCGGCGCGCCTTGCCGCGTACGAAGAAGGGGATCTTCTGCAGCTCCTTCTGTGCTTCGGGTGCCCAGCCGGTGACGACGATGGCTTCGGAGGAGGCGGCGGCGGCCGGTGCCGGCAACGCCACCGGCTCGGCCGGCCTGGCTGCGCCATGGCCCAGGTGCGAGGCCGCCGCACGATCGTGAAACTCGAAGTCGCCGCGGAACATCGTCAGCAGGTGTTCCTCCAGGCCCATCATCAGCGGGTGCACCCAGGTGTCGAACAGCACGTTGGCGCCTTCGAAACCCATCTGCGGCGCATGCCGTGCGGGGAAGTCCTGCACGTGCATCGGCGCGGAGATCAGCGCGCAGGGTATGCCCAGGCGCTTGGCGATGTGCCGCTCCATCTGCGTGCCCAGCACCAGTTCAGGCTGCAACTCGGCCACCCGCGCCTCGACCTCTAGGTAGTCGTCGGTGATCAGCGGCTCCACCTCGTACAACCGGGCGGCTTCGCGCACGTCGCGCGCGAATTCGCGGCTGTAGGTGCCGATGCCGACGACGGTGAAGCCGAACTCCCGGCTTACCACGCGTGCGGCCGCCACCGCGTGGGTGGCATCCCCGAAGATGAAGACACGCTTGCCGGTCAGGTAGGTGGAGTCGACCGAGCGCGCGTACCAGCCGGAGCGCGAACGCGGGTCGTCCAGCGCCGCCTGCGGGTCGACACCGGCCAGCCCCGCCACCTCGCGGATGAAGGCTTGCGTTGCTCGCACGCCGATCGGCACCGTCCTGACCATCGGCTGGCCGAAGTTGCGTTGCAGCCACTGTGCGGTCAGCAGCGCCACCTCGGGGTACAGCACGAGGTTGAAGTCGGCATCACCCAGCCGGGACAGGTCGGCCGGCGTGGCATCCAACGGCGCGACCACGTTGATCGCGACGCCCAGTCGCTGCAGCAGATCGCGCACCTCGCGCAGATCGTCGCGGTGCCGGAAGCCCAAGGCCGTGGGGCCGAGGATGTTGCAGCGCGCCGGCTGGCCGGCCGCTCGCTCGCGCCGCGTTGCCGGCGTCGGTGCATGGGGTCCAGCCAGCTTGCGCACCAGCTGGTACAGCGTCTCCGATGCGCCCCAGTTTTCCTTGCGCTGGTAGGCCGGCAGCTCCAGCGGTACCACCGGCACCGGCAGGTTCAGCGCTTCGGCCAGGCCGCCCGGGTCGTCCTGGATCAGCTCGGCAGTGCAGGACGCGCCGACGATCATCGCCTGGGGCTTGAAGCGTTCGAAGGCCTCGCGCACGGAGGTCCTGAAGAGCGCCGCCGTATCGCTGCCCAGGTCGCGCGCCTGGAAGGTGGTGTAGGTGACCGGCGGGCGTCGGTCGCGACGCTCGATCATCGTGAACAGCAAGTCGGCGTAGGTGTCGCCCTGAGGGGCATGCAGCACGTAGTGCAACCCACGCATCGCAGTGGCGATGCGCATGGCGCCGATGTGCGGCGGGCCTTCGTAGGTCCAGAGCGTCAACTGCATGGTCAGCCCTGCCGGAGTGCCCCTACGGCCTGACTCGCCCGGTCGGGGAACAGCGAACCGCGTGCACGCAAGGGATTCATGTCAGGCAGCCAGCAGCTCACGACGGCGCAGGGGGCGTGCAAACAGTTCGGCCAGGTCCGAGGCCTGCTCGTAGCCCTGGATCGGCGTGAACACCAGTTCGATGGCCCACTTCGTGGTCAGGCCCTCGGCCTCCAGCGGGTTGGCCAGGCCCAATCCGCAGACCACGATGTCGGGGCGTTCGCCGCGGCAGCGGTCAAGCTGGTTTTCCAGATGCTGCCCTTCGCTGAGCCGTGCTTCGGCCGGCAACAACGCCACTTCCTCCGCCAGATGCTCGCGATGCAGGTAGGGCGTGCCGACTTCGGTGAGGCGCATGCCCAGTTCGCGGGCCAGGAAACGTGCCAGGGGCAACTCGAGCTGCGAATCGGGGAAGAAGAAGATGCGCCGGCCCTGCAAGGCCTGACGTTGCCGCGCCAGACCCGCTTCTGCCCTCGCGCGGGCGCTGGCCGTGACCTGATCGACGACCGGGTTGCCAATGCCGAAGGCTTTGGCTGCGGCCTGCAGCCAGCGCGTGGTGCCCTCGACGCCGAGTGGGAAAGGCGCCGCAATGCGTCGGGCCCCGCGTGCTTCGAGCGCGCGGGCGGTTTCGGCCAGGAAGGGCTGGGCCAGCAAGTAGCGGGTATTCAGGCCGACCGCCGGCATGGCGTCGCTGCGCCTTGCCGGCAGGAAGCCAAGCCGGGTGATTCCGATCTCGGCCAGCAGCCGGGCGAACTGGTCCTCGACCACGTCGGCCAGTGCGCCAACCACCATCAGCGAAGCCTCATTCGACGCCGGCAGGCCCGGCACCAAGGCCGCCAGGCACGCGTCCTCGCCCTGGGTGAAGGTGGTTTCTATACCGCTGCCCGAATAGTGAAGCACGCGCACCTGCGGCCCGAAGCGCTGACTCAGGCGCGCTGCGGCGCGCGACAGGTCGAGCTTGATCACCTCGGAAGGGCACGACCCCACCAGGAACAAGCAGCGGATGTCGCCGCGGCGCTCCAGCAGGCGGGTCACGACCCGGTCGAGTTCGTCCTGAGCGTCAGCCAGACCAGCCAGATCACGCTCGTCGATGATGGCCGTGGCAAAGCGGGGCTCGGCGAAGATCATCACCCCGGCCGCCGACTGGATCAGGTGTGCGCAAGTACGCGAGCCCACCACGAGAAAGAACGCATCCTGGATCTTGCGGTGCAGCCAGACGATGCCGGTCAGGCCGCAGAACACTTCACGCTGGCCACGTTCCTTGAGCACCACCGGGGTGGTGCAGCCCGGACCGGCGAGAGACTGCGGCGTGATGAACGTCTCTTTGGCGTTCATGGCGTGCAGGCCCCGTGGGCCAGGGGCTGCGGCAGCGCCGCATCGAGTCTTGCCGCGCGCAGCTTGATCAGGAACTGCGCCGCGTTGATCAGGTAGCTGCCATAGGCGGCCAGCGCCAGCCACATCAGGCCGCGTGCATCGAGCGCGCCTGTGGCCAGCGCGGCCAGGTAGGCGGTGTGCAAGGCCAGCACCAGCATGCTGAACACGTCTTCCCAGAAGAAGGCTGGGGCGAACAGCCATCTGTCGAAGACCACCTTTTCCCAGATCGAGCCGGTGACCATGATGGTGTAGAGCACCAGCGTTTTCAGCACCACAGAGGCGTTGGCCAGCGCGTACCCCTCACCGCTGACCAGGAAGCGCAGCACCAGCCCCAGGCTGACCAGGAACACGAGGAACTGCACCGGTGCCAGCACGCCCTGCACCAGAGTCCAGCCGCTCGCATCGCGCCGCTGGCGCTCAGCCGGTGTGTACAGACGTCGGCGAGCACGCGGCTCACGCACCGTCATCGACCCTGACATCCCGCCTGTGCGATCCATGCCATCAAGACTAGAGCCTGGATCGACAAGTGTCAATCTTGATTGACGTGTTCGGTAATTGACACTCGCATCGACTACACCGATCATGGCGCCGGCCTGCCGTGGTGGCCCAACCGGCTCCCAGCGAGCAAACCGGCTTGGGGAGATACCGTTCCGACACTTGCGACAATAGTAGAAACACTGATGTGCCTTGTTTTGACGACCGCTGTTGACGGGGGTAAAAGGACTGCGATCGGGCTGGGCTCAAAGCCAGCCCTATTGACGGTGCAACGCCGATCCCCGATCCGAACATCCGGCCTGTTGCCACAGATTCGGGCAGGCTGGCGCTTCCGGGTTGCCATGGCGATCCCTGAAGGCGGTGATGGTGCAGCGCCGACGGTGACAGGAGGCATCGATGCAACATGAATCACCCAGCGCCTCGTTGGCTGCTGAATGCGAGCGCGACCTCGGCTTCATGCCGTTGCACGGTGGGCTTCCAGTGTTCTCCAGCCTGGTGGCGCGCAACAAGGAGGCCAAGCAGCGCCTGGCCCAGCTTGCGCGCACCCTTGAGGCGGACGTCATCCCGCGCCTTGTGCAGTCGCGCCGCACCGCCACCCCCGAGATCGAGACGCTCGGCCCACCCGGCCAATCGGCCGATCAGGTGGCAGGCTTCGTGGCGCTGATCATCGGCGACAGCGACTTCGACGTGCAGGTTGCGGTGGATGCCAAGCGCCGTGCCGGACTATCGGTCGAAGCGCTCTATCTGGACCTTTTCGCTCCGGCGGCGCGGCTGCTGGGCGAGATGTGGTCGGACGACGAATGCGACTTCTCAACCGTCACCGTGGCATTGGGGCGGCTACAGCGCCTGCTGCGCGAACTGAGCCCGGCCTTCGGCACCGAGGTCGAGTACCCGGCCAACGGTCGTCGGGCGCTGTTTGCCCAGGCCTGCGACGAGCAGCACAGCTTCGGCCTGAGCATGGTGGCCGAATTCTTCCGCCGCGAGGGTTGGGATGTGTTCGGCGCCTTCGGCTGCGGTGTCGAGGACCCCGCGGAGCGGGCGCGCAAGGAGTGGGCGGATGTCGTTGGCCTGTCGATCGGGTCTGAGCGCCGCATGGATTGGCTGCGCCAGTGCATCGCCGCGGTGCGCGCGTCTTCCTGCAACCCGGCTGTCGTGGTGATGGTGGGTGGACCGATCTTCCGGCTGCACCCCGATTGGGTGTCCGATGTCGGGGCCGACGGCACGGCGCAGGATGCTCGCGATGCGCCGCGTGTGGCGGCGCGCCTGCTGATGGCCAGGCCCCACCGCAGATAGGCACGCCGGGGGTCGCTTTTGCGTTAACAATGTGGGGTGTAAACCCGGGCAGCACGAACGCACCCCCATGACACGCCTCAAGGAAGCGAGACACACGCTTGGCGAACTGGATGCCAGGTCGGTGACACGCCTCGTGGGCGCGGTGAGCGACCTCGCGCTGGTGCTCGACGACGAAGGCACGATCATCGAGGTGGTGACGCAGCGCCAGGAACTGGGTACGCGCGGCAACCGCGAATGGCTGGGCCGTCCATGGGTGCAGATCGTCACCACCGAGAGCCGGCAGAAGGTCGAGGCGCTGTTGCGCGATGCGCAGGCTGCAGTCGATGCGGGCGTTCGCTGGCGTCAGGTCAACCACCCGGTCAAGGACGGCGACGACCTGCCCTTCTTGTACTCGGCGATGCGCGTGGCGCCCGATGCCGGGCGGGGCGCCAGGGGCCGCATCCTGGCGTTCGGTCGCGACCTGAGCGAGACGGTGGCCTTGCAGCGTCGTTTGATCGAATCGCAACAGGCGATGGAGCGCGACTATTGGCGCTACCGCGAGGCCGAAACCCGCTACCGTCACCTCTTCGAGACCACGGCCGAAGCGGTGTTGATCGTCGACGGGTCGACGCAGAAGGTGCTGGAGGCCAATCCGGCGGCCCGCAGTCTGTGTGACGCGCGCCGCGCGCGGCTGGTCGGCGCACCGCTGCCTACGCTTTTCGAAGCGCGCCACGCGGAGCGGCTGCAGAACCTGGTGGCCGCGGCGCGCACCGTGGGTCGCCAGGACGCCTTGCGCGCGCAGTTGGCCGGTGCCGGCAAGGAGGTGTCGGTGTCGGCCTCGGTCTTTCGTCAGGACGACTCCAGCTTCGTGCTGATCCGGCTGACGCAGCTGCGTGCCGAGAAGCACGAGGCGCGCCCGCGCAGCATGGGCACGCCGGTGCAGGGCCGCGAAAACAGCAGCGACGCCCTCTTGCAGGCCTACCTGCTCAACGCACCGGACGGTCTCGTATTCTGCGATGTCGGTGGGCGGGTCCTGCTGGCCAACCGCGCCTTCGTGGCGCTTGCCGAGCTCAATGCCGAGGAGCAGGTGCGTGGCCAGCAGCTGGACCGCTGGCTCGGCCGCACAGGCGTCGAATTGAGCGTGCTGATCGTCACGCTGCGCCAGCGCGGCAGTGTCGGCTTGTTCGTGACAACCCTGCGTGGCGAGTATGGCGGCAGCGCCGAAGTGGAGATCTCGGCGGCGATGCTGCAGATGGGCGACGACACCCTGCTGGCCTTCGCGGTGCGCGACATCGAGCGGCGCGTGAAACCCGAATCGAAGGCGGCTTCATCAACCATGCCGCGCTCGGTCGCCGAGTTGACGGAGCTGGTCGGACGCACGCCACTGAAGGCCATCGTTTCCGAGACCACCGACCTGATCGAGCAGCTGTGCATACAGACGGCGCTGGGCATGACCGGCGACAACCGGGCTTCAGCGGCGCTGCTGCTCGGCCTGTCCAGGCAAAGCCTGTACGTCAAGCTGCGTCGCTACGGCATGGTCTCCGCCGGCGCCGAAGATGATGAGTCCTGAGTCAGGCTTTCGTTCGGTGTGACATGTGCTGATGTAAACATAGATTGACGGTCGCCGACAGCGGGTGCAAGATCGCACCATGTCTTCCACGGCAACTTCCAGCGGCGTGTCCTATCCGGCAGCGTCGGCGGTCGCCGAGCTGCTCAAGCCGATCACCTGGTTCCCGCCGATGTGGGCTTTTGCCTGCGGCGTGGTGGCTTCCGGGGTTGCGCCGGCCGGCCGCTGGCCGCTGATCGTGCTCGGGGTCGTGCTGGCCGGCCCGCTGGTGTGTGCCACCAGCCAGGCCGTCAACGATTGGTTCGATCGGCATGTCGATGCCATCAACGAGCCGCACCGGCCCATCCCTTCCGGGCGCATGCCGGGCCGTTGGGGCTTGTACGTGGCGTTGGCCTGGACGGCACTGTCGCTGCTGTGGGCGCTGGCCTTGGGCCCCTGGGGCTTCGGCGCCGCGTTGGTCGGACTCTCGCTGGCCTGGGCCTACAGTGCGCCGCCGATCCGATTGAAGCGCAACGGCTGGTGGGGCAACGCCGCCTGCGGGCTCTGTTACGAAGGCCTGGCCTGGACAACCGGAGCAGCCGTGATGGCCCAGGACACGATGCCGGATGCACGCTCATTGCTGCTGGCCGCGTTGTACAGCGCCGGCGCACACGGCATCATGACGCTCAACGACTTCAAGTCGGTCCAGGGTGATCGGCAGATGGGCATCCGGTCTCTGCCGGTGCAGCTGGGCATCGATGGCGCTGCGCGCGCGGCCTGCCTGATGATGGTGCTGCCGCAACTGGTCGTCATCGCTGCGCTGTGGGCCTGGGGCGCTCCGGGCCATGCCTTTGGCGTGTTCCTGCTGCTGCTCGCGCAGGCGGTGCTGATGACGCGATTCCTCCGGTCACCTCAAAGGCAGGCCCTGTTCTACAGCGGCTTCGGCGTGCCCCTGTTCGTCTGCGGCATGATGGTCAGTGCATTCGCCTTGCGCGCTCTGGTCGGAGCCGGCGCGTGAGTGGCACCCCGCTGGGCTGGGCCGGCATCATCCGGCTGGGATTGGTGCAGGCCATGCTGGGCTCGGTGGTGGTGCTGACCACGTCGACGCTGAACCGGGTAATGGTCGTCGAACTGGCACTGCCCGCGCTGCTGCCGGGACTGCTGGTGACACTGCACTATGCCGTTCAGATGACACGGCCGCGCATGGGTTACGGGTCAGATCGCGGGCGGCGCCGCACACCCTGGATCCTGGGGGGGATGGCGGTGCTGGCCGCCGGGGGTTTCCTCGCAGCGGCAGCGGTGGCCTGGATGGGCACGCAACGCTGGTCCGGCATGGCATTGGCGGTGCTGGCCTTTGCTCTGGTCGGCCTGGGCGTCAGCGCGGCGGGCACCTCGCTGCTGGTGCTGCTGGCCAAACGCGTGCACGAGCAGCGGCGGGCCGCCGCTGCCACCACCGTCTGGGTGATGATGATCGTGGGCTTCGCCGTCACAGCCGGGGTAGCCGGACAGTTCCTGGACCCTTACACCCCCGAACGGCTGGTGGCGGTCTCAGCGGTCGTCTCCTTGGCCTCGGTGGGAGTCTCGGTGCTGGCGCTGCGCGGCCTGGAGGGCCCGGTTCCAGGCGCCACCGGCGCACCGGCGGACACGGCGCGGCCCGATTTCCGCGCCGCATTGCAGGAGGTGTGGCGTGACGCCGATGCACGACGCTTCACCATCTTCGTCTTCGTCTCGATGCTGGCTTACAGCACGCAGGATCTGATTCTCGAGCCCTTTGCCGGCGCCTTGTTCGGCTTCACGCCGGGCGAATCCACAAAGCTGGCCGGGGTGCAGCATGGCGGTGCGCTGGCCGGCATGCTGCTGGCAGCACTGGCTGGCCGCCGCGTGGCCGGCGCTGCCCTGGGCTCGCTGCGCGCCTGGACGATCGGCGGGTGCCTGGCCTCCGCTCTGGCGCTGCTTGGCCTTGTGCTGGCCGGGCTGTGGGCGCCGCACTGGCCGCTGCGGGCAAACGTCTTCCTGCTGGGCCTGGCCAACGGCGCCTTCTCGATCGCCGCCATCGGGTCGATGATGGCGCTGGCCGGCGGCGGCCGCGGTGGCCGTGAGGGAACGCGCATGGGGCTGTGGGGCGCGGCACAGGCCGTCGGCTTTGCGTTGGGCGGGCTGTTTGGTGCCGCAGCCAGCGACTTGGCGCGCCAATTGCTGGGTGCACCAGCAGCGGCCTACGCATCGGTGTTCCTGCTCGAGGCCCTGATGTTCCTGGCTGCGGCCGCGCTGGCCAAGCGCATTGCCGCCGTCAAACCGACCAAGCCGGTCTTGGAAGAGTCCGTGCCGGGCAGCTTGCCCGGCTTGCCCGCGGGAGGTAGGCCATGAATCCTTTGAAGGCTGCTGGCGTCTACGACGTGGTGGTGGTGGGCGGAGGCCCAGCCGGCGCCACTGCAGCCAACGACCTCGCCCGCCAGGGAATCGCGGTGCTGCTGCTGGACCGCGCCGGGCGCATCAAGCCCTGTGGCGGCGCGATACCCCCGCGCCTGATCAAGGACTTCGCCATTCCCGATCATCTGCTTGTGGCCCGGGCCCGATCGGCACGCATGATCTCGCCAGCCGATGTCAAGGTGGACATCCCGATCGAAGGCGGATTCGTGGGCATGGTCGATCGTGGCCGATTCGACGAATGGCTGCGCCAGCGCGCGGCCGAAGGCGGCGCCGTCCGCTGCACCGGCACCTTCGAGCGCATCGAGCGCACCGACGATGGCCTGAGTGTCGTGCACTTCCGTGCGCGCGATTCCGGTGCCGGGCGGGAACACCCCGCATCGGTACGCTGCCGCTGCGTCATCGGCGCCGACGGTGCGCGCTCCGAAGTGGCGCGGCAGATGGTGCCTGGCGCCGACAGGATGCGCTATGTCTTTGCTTATCACGAGATCGTGCGTGCTCCGGCGGCTGGCATGCCGGGCTACGACGGCGCGCGCTGCGATGTCTATTACCGTGGCCAGCTCTCGCCCGACTTCTATGGCTGGGTGTTCCCGCACGGTGACACGCTGAGCATAGGCACCGGCAGCGCCGACCGGGGCTTCTCGCTTCGTGCCGGGACTGCGGCGCTGCGTCGAGCCAGCGGCCTGGACGGCCTGGAGACGATCCGACGCGAGGGTGCACCGATTCCGATGAAGCCCTTGCCGCGCTGGGATAACGGCCGCGAGGTGGTGCTGGCCGGCGATGCGGCCGGTGTCGTGGCACCGGCATCGGGCGAGGGCATCTACTACGCGATGTACGGCGGACGCCTGGCAGCCGATGCCGCGCGGCAATTCCTGGCCACCGGGGATGCCCGCGCGCTGGCCGGCGCGCGCAAGCAGTTCATGCGCGCACACGGCCGGGTCTTCTGGGTGCTGGGCATCATGCAGCGCTTCTGGTACAGCAGCGACAAGCGTCGCGAGAGCTTCGTCAGCATCTGCAAGGACCGGGATGTGCAGCAGCTCACTTTCGAGTCCTACATGAACAAGCAACTGGTGCGCCGGAAGCCGATGGCCCACGTGCGCATCTTCTTCAAGGACGTTGCCCACTTGCTCGGGCTGGTGCGCGCATGAGCGAAGCCTCGCAGGTCGCACCGGGCCACGGGCGGCGACGCCCGGTCCGCCGGTGATGGGGATCATCGGCGGCGCCAGCGGTTCAGCCGTACTGGCGGCGGTGCTGGGCACCATGGCTGTGATCGGCCTGGGCGCATTGGCCACCGATCTGGGCCCTTGGTACTACGCATTGAAGCAGCCGCCTTGGAAACCGTCCGACCGCTGGTTCGGCCCGGTGTGGACCACGATTTTCGTGCTCAGCGCGGTGGCCGGCCTGCGCGCCTGGAGCGGTGCGGCCGAGGGCCCGGCTCGGCACGGGCTGGTGGCGGCCTTCGTCCTCAACGGCGTCCTGAATGTGGTGTGGAGCTGGCTGTTTTTCCGCTTGCGCCGCCCGGACTGGGCGTTGCTGGAAGTGCCGGCGCTGTGGCTCTCGATCGCACTCTTGATGGCGGTCTGTGCGGCACACGACCGCTGGTCGCCATGGCTGTTGTTGCCCTACCTGCTGTGGGTGGGCTTTGCGGCCTATCTGAACCTGGCCGTGGTGCGGCTCAACGGCCCTTTCTGAGCGCCTTCGGAGTCCGGCGCTGCCCGCCGCCTGAATGAGGGAGCACGCAGGTCGGCTCTGCCACATCGAGCCGAGTTTGGACTATGCTCTGCTCAATGGTCGATTCACCATCCCCTGCGCCTTGGACGAGCGTTCGGGTGAGACCACCATCCTGATCCGTCAAGCTGAAGGACTTCGATCGTGACGAGCCGCGCCGCTGAGCCGGCTAATCTCGGCCTCCTGTCGGGGTGTGCCGCGGAACTGGCCGAGGCCTTCGTGTCGCTGGCCAGCGACATCGCCTTGATCATCGACGAACAGGGTGTGATCCAGAGTGTGGCGCAAAGTCCCGCCGCACCGATTACGGCCTCCGCCAGCGAGTGGGTCGGTCGCCCGTGGGTCGACACGGTCACCGGCGACACGCGCCGCAAGGTGGAGCTCATGCTGTCCGACCTGAAGGCCACCGGCGTCGCACGGCGTCGCGAGGTCAACGTGGCCGGAGTTCAATCCGGCGAGGTGCCGGTGGCGTTCTCCGCGCTGCGCCTGGGCGCAGCCGGTCCGGTGCTGGCGGTGGGTCGCGATCTCCGGGCGGTTTCCGCGATCCAGCAGCGCTTTCTGGATGCACAGCAGGAACTGGAGCGCGGCTATTGGCGCGCGCGCCAGGCGGAGTCTCGTTACCGCCTGCTGTTCCAGGTGGCGACTGACGCGGTATTGACGGTGGATGCCCGGTCGCTGCGGGTGCTCGAAGCCAATCAAGCGGCGGTCAGCCTGCTTGGGACGGGCGTGGTGCTGGCAGGAAAGGTTGTGCTGGACCTGTTCGACCGCTCCTCGCGTGCCGTGCTGCAGGAGTTGTTGCTGAACGCCGGCAGCACGGGCCGCCCTGCCGAGGTTCATGTTCGACTCCCGGGCGCACAAGAGATGGCCGCCGTGGCGGCCACGCCCTTCCGGGCTGGAGACGGCCTTCGACTGCTCCTGCGCGTGCGCTGCGAGCCAGGCTCCGAATCGGCAGCCGCCGCCGATGGGCATCGACATCTGGCGATGATGGTGGAAGGCACCCGCGATGGTGTCGTTGTCACCGACTCCAGCGGGCGCATCATGGTTGCCAATCCAGCCTTCCTCAGGTTGGCGCAGGGCGTGAGCGAGGACGAGGTGCGTGGCCGTCCCATCGCCGGCTGGGTAGGCCGCATCGAGTCCGATGTCGCGGCTCTGCTGGAGGGTGCGCACCAGCATGGCATCGCTCACCTGGTCCGTTCGAGCTTGCGCCGTGGTGACGGGTCGAGCCTGGATGTGGACGTTACCGCGGCGCTGCAGGTCGACGGTGAACAGGAGTGCTTCGGTCTGACCATCAGTGCCTGTGAATCAAGACCCGAGCCACGCGCCGCGTTGGCCCAGGCACTGGCAGCTCTTGACCAGCGTATTGGTGAGCTGCCCCTGGCTGATCTGCTGGCGCAGTCGATGCGCCTGATCGAGCAGCAGCTGATTCGGTCAGCGCTGTCCCGCGCCCAAGGAAGGGCCGATGCGGCTGCGGCCATGCTGGGCATCGGCGTCGAGCAGTTGATGCAGGGCCTGGCCCCTGACGACACGGCGCGCAAACCGGCTCGTGAACCAGGCGAATAGGACAGGCGTGTCGAGCAGCCCTGCTTTCGGCCAAGCCGACATGACCAACTGCGAGCGTGAGCTGATTCACCTCGCCGGTTCGATACAGCCTCACGGCCTGCTGTTGGTGCTGCGCGAGCCGCAGATGCGCATCGTCCAGGCCAGCCGCAACGCCGGTACCTTGCTCGGCCGGCCGGTGGACCGGCTGTTGATGGCCAGGCTCGATGAACTCGAGGGCGACCTCGCGAGGCTTCTGCGCCTGCTCGTCGAAAAGGGGAGCCTGCACGATCCCCAGCCGCTGCAATGCACGGTCGAAGGGCGGTGCTTCGAGGGCGCAGCCCATCGCTGCAGCGTGGACACGCTGGTGGTCGAGCTTGAACCGGTGGATCCTCGGCCACCAGGTGCGGAGTGCGTCAGGATCGACGGCGCCGAACTGCTTCAGCGTCTGGGCGCCACGGTCCAGCGCTTCAGCGAAGCGTCGTCCATCGGCACGCTGACCGACAGTGTGGTTCAGTGCGTGCGCGACATCGTCGGTTATGACCGCGTGATGGTCTACCGCTTCGACCCCGATGGGCACGGCAAGATCATCGCCGAGGCGCGCGACCCCCGGCTGGAGGCGCTGCTGGGCCACCGCTACCCGGCGACCGACATTCCGCAGCGGGCCCGCGAGCTGTACCTGCGCAACCGCGTGCGTGTGCTGGTCGATGTGCACTACGAGCCTTCCATGCTGATGCCGCGGCTGCTGCCCGGAGGACCGGCTGATGCACACGGTGAACTCGACATGTCGTTGTGCTACTTGCGCAGCATGTCGCCTCTGCACATCCAGTACCTGATGAACATGGGTGTCACGGCGACGCTGGTCGTATCGCTGGTGCGCGAGGGCAAGCTGTGGGGTCTGATCGCCTGCCACCACTACGCGCCCCGCAATGTGCCCTACGCGGTGCGCGCCGCCTGCGAGTTGTTGGGCGAAGCGATATCCACCCGTATCGCCGCGATCGAGAACTATGCCCGGGCCCAGGTGGCGATACAGGTGCGGCGTCTGGAACAGAGACTGATCGAAGCCACATCCACCGAAGGCGACTGGCGACTGGCGCTGTTCCGCAATCCGCGCACCTTGCTACAGCCGTTGGACGCCACCGGTGCCGCGCTGTTCCACGATGGCGAAGTGCTCAGCTGCGGCGAGGTGCCCTCGACCCCCGAACTCAGGGCCTTGTGCGCCTGGCTGGAGGAGCAGGCCTCGGAGCTCAGCCCGCTGGCCACCTCCTCGATCGGCAGGGCCAGCCCGGCTTTGGCCAGCCTCACGCCCACGGCCAGCGGCATCCTGGCGGTGCGCCTGTCCGGCACGCGGCCCGACTACCTGGTGTGGCTGCGCAAGGAGCAGCTGCAGAGCTACACCTGGGCCGGTGATCCGACCAAACCGGTGATCGACAACGATCCGCTGAAGCTCTCACCCAGACGTTCGTTTGCCGCCTGGTCCGAGATCGTGCGAGGGACGGCTACGCCCTGGACGCCGGGCGAACTGGCGCTGGCAGCCGCCATCGGCGATGCCTTGGTCGACATCATCGTGCAAGTGCACGCGGTGCGCCTGCTCATCGCCGAACACCAGGTGGACCATGTGCGCTCCATGGTGGCGGATGCCAACGAACCGGTGATCGTGGCCTCGGCAGCGGGTACTGCCTTCCTGGCGAACGCCGCGTTTTTCCGCATGTCCGGCCGGGAGCCCGGCGAGTGCGATTCGCTCGATGCCATGGTCGGGCTGCTGGAGCCGCGCAGTGCCGCACGTCAGATGCTGGGCCATGTGCGCGCCGAACAACGGTCCTGGCGGGGTGAGATGGCGCTGTCGATGCGCGACGGGTCACTTCTGCCCGTGGGCTTGCGCGCCGAGCCCGTACCTGCGCGCGACGGCTCGATGCTCGGCTTCATCTTCATCTTCAATGATCTGACCGATGTCCGGTTGGCGAACGAGGCGCGTCGGCACCTGGAAGAGTCGCTGTCTCGCGTAGGCCATGGCAGAGCACCGGCCGAGGGCGGGGAACTGATAGGCGCCATCATCGCCAACGCCGGTCTGGCGGGAATGGACATCGCCGACGGGGGCGCCGCGCCCTCGGTGGCACCGTTGCTGCACGAGGTCGAGGCCTCCGCCGCACGCGCCACGGTGCTTTACACGCACATCCGGGCGTTCAACGCGAATCCGCGTTGAGGCCTTGCCGGCACTTCCGCCGGATCAGGTGGCTGCAGCAAGTTGCTCGAACAGCGCCTCGTGTCTTTCGAACGCGCCGACCGCCTCCGCCACGATGGCATCGCCGTCCGGGGACCGCTCAGCAACGCGGGCCAGACCGTCACGAAAGCGTCCGATCAGTTGTCGTCGCCGGGCATCGTCCCCGAAGTCGTAGAACGACGTTCCGCTGCCAGGTTCGAGGCCCAGCCCACGCGCGACGACTCTGCCCAAGGCTTGGCCGCCGTTGAGGTCGCCGAGATAGCGCACGTAGGCGTGCGCCACGAGCAACAGCGGTGCCGATTGCTCGAGTGCGTGCAGGCGCGCCACATACTGCACCGCGGCCGGCTGCAGCGCCGAGCGGACCCCAGCCCGGGTACCCATGAGCGCCCGGATATCCTGGTCCAAGGCGCCGCACCGAAACAACTCCGGCAGCACCACGGGAGCGATGTCCGGATTGGCGGACTGCCCCACCAGGGCGGCTTCCAGCGCGTCATACACAGCCCTCAGGTTGTGCAACAGGGCCAGATAGCCGGCGGGCTCGATCTGGCCACCCAGCAACCGCGACATGAATGCGCCGCGCTCGACACGCCGATGCAGGGCCATGGTGGCCGACTTGAGTCGCTCGGCCAGCGGCAGGTTCGGGGCGGTGATGGATGCCATCGGTGGCGCAATGCTAACGTCAGCCCGCCCCAGTCAGTCCAGCCTATGGCCCCTTCTCCGGCGCGGTGCCGGCCGTGTGCGCGGCGAGCCTGGCAACGCGCCGTTCAACCGGCCCTGGCTGCCCTGCCGCATTCTTCAGCGCCAGCGCACTTCGAAGCGGCACACCGCATCGCCGCAGGCCTCGCAATGGGTCTCCAGCACCTGTGAGGCCGGATGCACGAGAACACGAAACAGGTGTTCGAAGGTCGCGGCGTAAAAGTCGCAGCCGGGTTCGGCGAGCCTGGAGCCTCGGCACATCGGATTGCAGCGGATGCTCAGCACCACCGGGTGGCCGGCTTCGGCGCAGAACATGCCGCTGCCGGCAAAGGTCCAGGCATGGCCCCGAATGGCCGCCAACAGCGCCCGCGCCGCCAGCACGGCCGGTAGCCGCTTGAGAACAGCCTGGGCCATGCGTGGGATGCGGTGCGCCAGCAGGTACTCTGCCGTGCGGGTGCCGGCCTGGCGCGCCACCTGTTGCGCCTGCTGGTTGCCCAGGCTCTCGCGCAGCACCTGGTGCAGCCGCGTGACCTCGTTCTCGTCAACCATGGCCGCAGGCGGCTGCGTCAGGTAAGGCAGCATGCCGGCGCGGCTGAACAGGGCCGCCGCCGTGTCTTCACCGCGACTTGCGCGCAAGACCTCGGCCACGCGAATGATGGCATTCGGTCCGATGCGGCCCTGCCGGGCCGGCAGCGTCGCTTCCATGGCAGGTGCGAACTAGACCCGCGCCACCCCGGCCTCGTCGGATTGCGCCGCGGCACTGGCGCGTGCCAGCGCTTCGACCGCATAGCGCTCGGCTTCGGGGTCGTCCAGTTGCTCGGTTCCGCCGCCGCAGGCCAGCGCTGCATTGAGCTCACCCTGGCGGCGCTTGTGCTCGACCTTCGGCCCGTGCATGGTCACCCAGCCGGCGTCGGCATCGGCGATCTGCGTTGCGTCCGGGCGCTGGAACGTGCGTTTGGTGTCGAAGGCGAAATCCACCGTCTTCCTGGTCTGCGGGCCCCAGTAGCCCACGCGTCCCAGGTCGTAGAACTTGCGCTCGAAGCCGCTCTTCAGGAAGGCCTTGAGGCAGCCCATCAGGTACTTGCGGCGCAACTTCTCCTTCTCCCAGGGGTACTGGAGGAAGGTCTTGTTGATGAAGAAGCGGCGGTAGTTGTGCATCACCCGATCGAGCAGCTCGCCGCGTTCCATCGCGTCCGGCTTCATGATCGGGGTGACGAAGTTGTACTTCTCGAAGTCGAACACCTCGACCTTGTCGCCCAGCTCCTGGAACAGGTCGCTGAAAGGCCAGGGCGTGTACATCGCCCAGTTGGCCATGTCGGGATTCCAGTCGCGCGCCATCTGGTAGGTTTCTTCGAGCGTCTCGGCGGTCTCGTTCTCCAGGCCGACGATGAACTGGGCCTCGGTGACGATGCCCGCTTCCCTGAGCAATTGAATGGCTTTCTTGTTTTGCGCGATCGTGGTTTCCTTGTTGAAGCGATCCAGCTTCAGCTGCGCCGCCGCTTCGGTGCCCAGGCTCACATGGATCAGGCCGGCCTTGCGGAACATCGGCAGCAGCTTCTGGTCGCGCAGGATGTCGGTGACGCGGGTATTGATGCCCCACAACACGCCCAGGTCGCGCGCGATCAGTTCTTCGCAGAACTGGATGAACTTCTTGCGGTGGATGGTCGGCTCCTCGTCGGCCAGGATGAAGAAGCCCACGCCGTGGTCGCGCACCAGCGATTCGATCTCGTCGACCACCTTCTTCGGGTCGCGGATGCGGTAGTCGCGCCAGAACTTCCACTGGCTGCAGAAACTGCACGTGAAGGGGCAGCCGCGCGCGAGGTTCGGGATGGCCACGCGCACGCCCATCGGGATGTAGATGTACTTGTCCCACTCCAGGATGCCCCAGTCGGGTGTGATGCGGTCCAGGTCCCGGATGGTGGGCTCGGCCGGCGTCGCCACCACCTTGCCATCGTGCACCAGCGCGATGCCGCGCACGCCCAGCGGGTCGCGCAACCAGCTGCCGTCGTCGATCGCTCGCACCAGGTTGAGGAACACCTGCTCGCCCTCGCCGCGCACCACGGCGTCGATCCAGGGCGCTTCCTTCAGCACCTGCTGGTACATGAAGGTGCCATGGATGCCGCCGAGCACGGTGACCACGTTCGGGTCCAGGTCCTTGGCCAGCTTGAGCAGGCCCTCGGCCTTGTAGATGGCCGGTGTGATGGCCGTGCAGCCGACCACATCGGGTTTCAACGCCATCAGCCGCTCGCGCACCTGCTCATCGCTGAGGTGGTGCGTCATCGCGTCGATGAAGGTCACGTCGTGGTAACCGCCGGCCTTCAGATAGCCGGTCAGGTAGGCCACCCACGCGGGCGGCCAGTTGCCCGCGATCTCAGCACCGCCGGAGTGGTAGTTGGGGTGGATCAGCACGAGTCGCATCGCCATGTCCTCCATCAGACAAGTGTAAATCTATCATGACACACGAGAATCCACGAATTCTTGACACATGTCCAGGCTCCGGCATGCCACCCAGCTGCGACGCGCTGGCCTTGACCCCTAGTTCGAAGGACCTGCCTGGTGGCTCACGTCGACCTGATCGGCAATTCCTTCAGCGCACCTGGGATCCGCGAGGTCAGGGCAAGCCAGCCGCGCGCCGCTGCATCACATCACCCTCGAACCCTGGCACAGCAGAGGGGCAGGCGCCGCTTGGAGCTATGTGGCCTTTCCGCCGGGCATCCTGGTGCTTGACGGGTTGCGTGGATGGGACGCTGGATGGCAGGCGGTTGGCAGCGGGCTGGAGCGTTCGCTGGAGGCGTGGCAAACCGTGTGCGTCGCAGACCATTCGCCGGCCGCCCACGCCTTCAGCACCCGTTCCAGCCGCCCGTGGGCCAGCAAGGCCGCCACGAAGTCGCGCTCGCTGCGCCCCGCCTTGGCCCGCGCCAGTGCAGGCAGCGCTGCGCGCTCGGCGGGCGGCCAAAGCGCTGCACCCAGCAGCAGCAGCCAGGGCGCCATCCGTTGCCAGGCCTCGCGCTGGCCTGCAGGCCAGCGCCTCCAGGCCGTAGCGCCGCAGGCACAGGCCAACGTGGTGGCGGCTTCGTGCACCCCCCGCTCGCGGTCCCAGCCCGACTGCGCCGACAAAGCGGCGCCGGCAGCCAGCCCGAGTTCACCCAGCGGGATGCGCGGGTACGGTTGCGCGGCATCGAGGTCGAAAAACAGGTGCGTGGCAGCCAGTGCTTGCAGCGTGGTGCGGCTGGAGCGCTGGCCCTCATGTCGTGCGAGCCGCTGCCGTTCGGCGCTGGCGCGGCGCAACGTGTCTGCATCACGTGGCGCGAAGCCCAGCTTGGCGTAGAACCACCAGGCGCCGGAATCCAGCGCCTCGTCGTTGTGCAGGCCCAGCTGGTAGGGCTCGATGCTGAACGAGGTGGTCCCGAACACGGCCCTCAGTACCGCCAGCCAGCGCGCAAAGGTGTAGGCCGCTTCGCCACCGCGGAAGGTCTCGAAGGTGTTGAACGACAGCGCCGCGCTGCGGCCCACGATGTCGGCCTGCACGTAGCCGATGGGCACACCGTTGCGCAGCGTCAGGCCACCCGAGTAGGTGGCCAGCGCATGGCGGCGCGCGGGCTCCACGCCCAGCAGGGCAAAGGCCAGGCCGTCGCCGTCATCCGCCAGCCAGACGTCGCGTGCATCGGCGAACGAGAAGGCCTCCAGCGAGCGGGCGCGTGTGACCATGGCCGCACGCGCCAGCTCCACCACCGGTTCAGCCTGGGCCTGTGGCAGCCGCCGCACGCGGCGTGGCGCGCGGGCGAGTTCGGTGCGCAGATCGGGCCGCGCCGTTGGCGGTGGCACCTGGCGAAACACGACAGGTGCAGCGGCCACACAGGCCGAGCCGCGCGCCGGTGTGCCCGGGG
>DAORNK010000025.1:0-23144 GCA_035440985.1 Rubrivivax sp.
GGTGCAGCTGCGCCAGGCCGAACTTGTCGGCGCGGCTGATGACGATGGTGTTGGCGCTGGGCACGTCGATGCCGGTTTCAATGATGGTGGAGCACAGCAGCACGTTGTGGCGCTGCGCCACGAAGTCGCGCATCACGTGCTCCAGCTCGCGCTCGGGCATCTGGCCGTGCGCCACCGCGATGCGCGCCTCGGGCAGCAGCTCGGCCAGGCGTTGGCGGCGGTTCTCGATGGTCTCCACCTCGTTGTGCAGGAAGTAGACCTGGCCGCCGCGCTTGAGCTCGCGCAGCACGGCCTCGCGGATCACGCTGTTGCCCTCGGCGCGCAGGAAGGTCTTGATGGCCAGCCGGCGCTGCGGCGCGGTGGCGATCACGCTCAGGTCGCGCAGGCCTTCCAGCGCCATGCCCAGCGTGCGCGGGATGGGCGTGGCGGTGAGCGTCAGCACGTCGACCTCGGCGCGCAGCGCCTTCATGGCTTCCTTGTGGCGCACGCCGAAGCGGTGTTCCTCGTCGATCACCAAGAGGCCAAGGCGCGCGAACTTCACGTCGCTGGACAGCAGCTTGTGCGTGCCCACCACGATGTCCACGCTGCCGTCGGCGATGCCTTCGAGCGCGGACTTCACCTCCTTGGGGCTGCGAAAGCGCGACAGCTCGGCGATCCTGACCGGCCACTTGCCGAAGCGGTCGCCCAGCGTGTTGAAGTGCTGTTCCGCCAGCAGCGTGGTGGGCGCCAGGATGGCCACCTGCTTGCCGCCGTGCACCGCCACGAACGCCGCGCGCAGCGCCACTTCGGTCTTGCCGAAGCCCACGTCGCCGCACACCAGGCGGTCCATCGGGCGCGGGCTGATCATGTCCTGGATCACGGCGTGGATGGCGGCCCGCTGGTCGGCCGTTTCCTCGAAGCCGAAGCTGGTGGCGAAGGCCTCGTAGTCATGCGGGCTGAAGCTGTGCGCGAAGCCTTCGCGCGCGGCCCGCCGGGCGTACAGGTTGAGCAGTTCGGCCGCGGTGTCGCGAACCTGCTCGGCAGCCTTGCGCCGCGCCTTGTCCCATTGCGCCGAACCCAGCTTGTGCAGCGGGGCTTCCTCGGCGCTGACGCCGGTGTAGCGGCTGATCAGGTGCAACTGCGCCACCGGCACGTACAGCGTGGCCTTGTCGGCGTATTCGAGATGCAGGAACTCCGAGGCACCTTCGCCGAGGTCGATGTTCACCAGCCCCTGGTAGCGGCCGATGCCATGGTTGATATGGACCACCGGGTCGCCGACCTTGAGCTCGGACAGGTCCTTGATCAGCGCGTCGACACTGCTGACCTGTTCCTGCTTGCGCCGCCGCCGGGCTTGGGGCGTGGTGGCGAAGAGCTCGGTCTCGGTGACGAACTGCACGGCGATGCCGGCGCCGGGCTCGTGCCAGAAGAAGCCCTCAGCCAGCGGGGCGGCGGTGATGGCCACCTTCTCCGGACCGGCCAGGAATTCCGCCAGCGTGTCGACGCTGGGGACGCTGATCCGGTGGTCGCGCAGCAGCTCGATCAGGCTTTCGCGCCGGCCTTCGCTCTCGGCCACCAGCAGCAGGCGGTGGGGCGTGGCGGCGAGGTGGCGCTGCAGGGTGCCCAGCGGTTCGGTGGCGCCACGGTCGATGCTCAGGTCGGGCAGCGGGCGCGCCCAGTCGGTGGCCTCGCTGCCGCGCATCGACAGCGTGGCGTGCGGCTGCGTGCGGGCAAAGAACTCCTCGGCCGGCATGTAGATCGCCGCCGGGGGCAGGATGGGGCGCTCTGGGTCGTGCTGCAGGAAGCGGTGGCGCTCGCGCGTGTCGACCCAGAAGTGTTCCAGCGCTTCGTCGACCTTGCCGTGCAGCACCAGGCCCGCCTGGTCGCCCAGGTAATCGAAGATCGTCGCGGCTTCGTCGAAGAACAGCGGCAGGTAGTACTCGATGCCCCCGCCGGCGATGCCGCTGGCGATGTCCTTGTAGATGCGCGCACGCGTGGGGTCGCCATCGAGCTTCTCGCGCCAGCGCGCACGAAAGGCCGTGCGTGCCGCCTCGGTCATCGGGAATTCGCGGCCGGGCAGCAGCCGCACCTCGGGCACCGGATAAAGGCTGCGCTGGCTGTCGGGGTCGAAGGTGCGGATGGAATCGACCTCGTCGCCAAAGAGATCCACGCGATAGGGCACCGGGCTGCCCATCGGGAAGAGGTCGATCAGGCCGCCCCGCACCGCATACTCCCCTGGCGAGACCACCTGGCTCACATGCTGGTAGCCGGCCAGCGTGAGCTGCGACTTCAGGCGGGCCTCGTCCAGCCGCGACTTCTGCCTGAAGTGGAAGGTCGTGCCGGCCAGGAACGATGGCGGGGCCAGCCGGGCCAAGGCCGTGGTGGCCGGCAGCAGCACCACGTCCACCTCGCCGCTGTGGATGCGCCACAGCGTCGCGAGGCGCTCGCTGATGAGGTCCTGATGAGGGCTGAACGTGTCGTAGGGCAGCGTCTCCCAGTCCGGGAAGACGGCCACGCGCAGGCCGGGATCGAAGTAGGGCAGTTCATCGGCCAGCCGCTGCGTGTCGGCGGGCTCGGCGTTGAAGACGACCAGGGTGCGCCGCGCTTCGGCGTGCTGCCGCCCCAGGCGGGCCAACAGCAGGGCGTCGGCGGATCCGGTGGGGCGGGGCAGCGTGAAGCGCTTGCCCGGCGCGATGGAAGGCAATTGCATCGGGGCCTGACAAAAACAAACAGCCCCGGCCGTGTCGCAGCGGGGCGTGAGAGGCTGGATTCTAGAATCGCCGCCCATGCCCAACGCTCCGCGCTGCTTTGCCCTCGTGCCTTGTGCAGGCGTGGGTCAGCGCGCGGGCACGGCCGGGCCCAAGCAGTACGCCGTGCTGGCCGGGCAGCCGGTGGTGGCCCACACCCTGCAGGCCTTGTCGGCCGTGCCGCTGATCCAGGCGACCCTGGTGGTGCTGGCGCCCGATGACACGCTCTTCGAGGCGCTGGTACCCCAGTTCGAGCGCCTGGGCGTGTGGGTGGCGCGCTGTGGTGGCGCCACGCGGGCCGCCACGGTGGCGGCAGGGCTGCAGGCCCTGCAGACCCGGGGTGCGGCAGCCGACGACTGGGTGCTGGTGCACGATGCCGCGCGCTGCCTGCTGCAGCCGGCCTGGGTGCAGCGCCTGATCGACGAGTGCCGGCAGGACTCGGTGGGCGGCCTGTTGGCCCTGCCGCTGGCCGATACGCTCAAGCAGGCCGCCCACGGGCGCGTCCAGGCCACGGTGTCGCGCGCCGACAAGTGGCTGGCACAGACGCCGCAGATGTTCCGGCTGGGGTTGCTGCAGCGCGCGCTGCGCGAGGCGGGCGCACAGGTGACGGACGAAGCCAGCGCGATCGAAGCCCTGGGGCTGGCCCCGCGCCTGGTGCCCGGCGAGATCGAGAACCTCAAGCTCACCTGGCCCGCCGACTTCGTGCTGGCGGCCCGATTGATGGAGACGCGATGACCCCGCTGGATCTGCGCATCGGTGAAGGCTGGGACATCCACGCGCTGGTCGCGGGCCGGCCATTGGTGCTGGGTGGTGTGACGGTGCCGCACACCCACGGGCTGCTGGGTCACTCGGATGCCGACGCCCTGCTGCACGCGATCACCGATGCCGTGCTCGGTGCCGCGGGCCTGGGCGACATCGGGGGGCACTTTCCGGACACCGATCCGGCCTTTCGCGGCGCTGATTCGATGCGCCTGTTGCAGGCGGCGGTGCAACGCGTGGGGGCGATCGGCTACCTGATCGTCAACATCGACAGCACGATCGTCGCGCAGGCGCCGAAGCTGGCCCCCCACATCCCGGCCATGCGCGAAGGCATTGCCGTCGCGCTGAACCTGGATCCATCCGCCGTCAATGTGAAGGCCAAGACCGCCGAGAGGATGGGGCCGGTGGGCGAAGGCCGTGCGATCGAAGCGCGCGCGGTGTGCCTGCTGTGCCGCAGGCCTGGCGACCTGCCGTGAGCCGCGCCTGATTCAGGCGGCGCGCTGCAGCCGCAGGTGGGCGATCAATCCGCCGTCCGGCGCATTGGCCATCTCCAGGCTGCCGCCCATGCGCTGCATGGCCTTTTCCACGATGGCCAGGCCCAGGCCGGCGCCGGTGGCCGCCGTTCTGGCCGCGTCGCCGCGGAAGAAGGGCGTGGCCAGCTGCGGCAGCTTGTCGGCGCCCACGCCGGGGCCGTGGTCGCGCACGCTGATGATGGCCCAGGGGCCGGTCTTCACGTGGCTCACGATCACCTCGGCCACGCCGGTGTAGGTGCCGCGGCCGTATCGGCGCGCGTTTTCGAAGAGGTTCAGAAAGACGCGGGCCAGTTCGGTTTCGTCGGCCATGACTTCCAGGTCGATGGCCACGCGCGAGGTGATGCGGATCTGCGTGGGGTCGCGGAAGAGCGCCGCTTCGCGGTCGATCAGCTGGGCCACGTGGATGCGCTGGAGCGTGGTTTCGCCGGGGCGGGCATAGTCCATGAACTTGTCGATGATGGCGTCGAGCTGGTCGATGTCCATCGCCATGTTGCGCTTGGCCTCGTCGTCGTCGACGCTCATCTCGGTTTCCAGCCGCAGCCGGGCCAGCGGAGTGCGCAGATCGTGGCTGATGCCGGCCAGCATCACGGCGCGGTCTTCCTCGACGCGGGCCAGCTCACGGGCCATGCGGTTGAAGCCCCGGTTGACTTCGCGGATCTCGCTGGTCAGCGTGTTCTCGTCCAGGCGCGAGTCCAGGTCGCCCTCCCGGATGCGGCTGGCGGCAAACGAGAGTTGGCGCAGGGGCCGGTTGATCAGGCTGGCGATCGCCACCGATCCCAGCAGGGTGGCCAGCAGCGCGATGCCGGTCCAGATGGCCCAGGTGTTGCTGGCGAGGGCAGCGCCATGGCTGGCTTCCGCCTGCAGCCAATAGGCATCGCGGTCGATCGTGAAGCCCACCCACATGCCGCCGCGGCCATTGACGCTGCGCGCCACGACGGCGTCGGGGCCCAGCGTGGCGCGCAGCTCCTGCCCTACCCGGCGCGTGAAGCGGTCGACTTCGAAGGGTTCCCAGCGGTCACCCGGCTCGCGCGGTGTGACGCGTATGGCTTCCTGCGAGCCCAGACTCTTGACCAGCGCCACACGGTTGATGCCATCGGCCTGGCGCAGTGCGGCCCGGGAGAGGTTCACCAGACCCGCGGTCTGCTGCGCAGCCTGCACCGCGCGCGGCTCGAACTCCAGCGCGCGCAAGGTCTGCACCCAGGCAAACACGCCACCGGCCAGCAGGATGGCCAGCAGGAAGAACGTGCGCCAGAACAGACTGAAGCCGACCGGTCGGCGCGCCTTGGCAGGTTTCAATCAGCGGGTCTGGCGTTGTGTGCCATCCATTTCAGTTGGCGCCATCCGGCACGAAGACATAGCCCACGCCCCAGACGGTCTGGATGTAGCGTGGCTGGGCCGGGTCCGGTTCGAGCATCTTGCGCAGGCGGGAGATCTGCACGTCCAGGCTGCGGTCGAAGGGCTCGAACTCGCGGCCCCGGGCCAACTGGGCCAGCTTGTCGCGCGACAAGGGCTGGCGTGGGTGGCGCACCAGGGCCTTGAGCATCGAGAACTCACCCGTGGTCAACGCGATCTGCTCACCGCTCTTGGACAGCCGGCGCAGCGAAAGGTCGAACTCGAAGGGGCCGAAGCTGACGATCTGCGTTTCCTTGGACGGCGCGCCGGGCGCTTCCGGTGCCGGCCGGCGGCGCAGCACGGCGTGGATGCGGGCCAGCAGTTCACGCGGGTTGAATGGCTTGGGCAGGTAGTCGTCGGCGCCGACTTCCAGGCCGACGATGCGGTCCACGTCCTCGACCTTGGCGGTCAGCATGATGATGGGCGTGGCGTCGTTGCCGGCCCGCAGGCGGCGGCAGATGGACAGGCCGTCCTCGCCGGGCAACATCAGATCCAGCACGATCAGGTCTACCGTTTCGCGGGTCAGCACCCGGTTCAGGGCCTTGGCGTCCTCGGCCAGCAGCACATCGAAGCCTTCCTGCGACAGGTAACGGCGCAGCAGATCGCGGATGCGGGCGTCATCGTCGACGACGACGATGCGGTCTGCGCGGGGGTTGGCTGTCGTGTTCATGGGCAACTCCGTATTTGTAACAGACGCATTGTGGCGGGGTCCAACCAGGGTTTTCGAGGGTGGCAGACCATCTGTTACATGTCTTTCCCTGGCCCGGCGCGGCATGGATGGTTGCTTGGTCGGCGGGCGGCCGGGCGCTCGGCGTTGCTACGATGCCATGCTTGAGCATTGCTGATCCGGACTCCCGATGACCGAACCGCGCCTTGGCCGTGTCCAGTGCCTGGACAACCGTGGCCTGCACCGCATGGCCTACTGGGAATGGGGCGACCCCCATAACCCTCAGGTGGTGGTCTGTGTGCACGGTCTGTCTCGCCAGGGGCGCGACTTCGACAGCCTTGCTCGCGATCTGGCCGCCGACTGCCGCGTGGTGTGCCCCGACGTGGTCGGTCGGGGCCGGTCCGATTGGCTGGCCGACCCGATGGCCTACGGCATCCCCACCTACCTGGCGGACATGGTCACTCTGGTGGCGCGGCTGGGTGTGGAGCAGGTGGACTGGGTGGGCACGTCGATGGGAGGCCTGATCGGCCTGGGCCTGGCCGCGATGAAGGATTCACCCGTGCGCCGCCTGGTGCTCAACGACGTCGGGCCGGCCATCGAGCCCGTGGCCCTGCAGCGCATCGCCACTTACCTGGGCGTGCCTAGCTTCTGGCCGACGCTCGATGCGGCAGCCGACGCGCTGTGGACCATTTCGCAAGGCTTCGGGCCGCACACACGCGACGAGTGGCTGGCCCTGACCCGGCCGCAACTGGTGGCGGCCGAGCGTGATGGTGTGCCCGGCTTCCAGTCGCACTACGACCCGGGCATTGCCCTTCCCGTGCGGGCGATGACGCCCGAAGCGGCCGCTGCCGGTACGCAGGCCCTGTGGCAGATGTACGACGCCATCCGCTGCCCGACGCTGCTGCTGCGGGGTGAGGACTCGGATCTGCTGTCGACCAGCACCGCCGAGGCCATGTCCCGGCGTGGCCCCAAGGCCCGGGTCCAGGTCTTCCCCGGTGTCGGTCACGCCCCGATGCTGGTCAAGGCCGAGCAGCGGTCCGTCGTGCGGCAGTTCCTGCGCGCCCCATGAAGACCCTGGCCGACGGCGCCGCGCAAGGTGCCGCTGCCATCGTGCATCTGGCCAGCGTGCCCGATGAAAGCCTGGCCGACCCGGTGCAGCGTGCGCGCGCGTTCGCCGAACCGCTGCTGGCCGGCCAGGTGCTGGACACCGGTGAGGAGGCGCTGGGCCACGCCGATGGCGTTGCGATGCTGCTGCGGCACATCGGGGCCTCGCCCACGCTGTGCGCGGCCGCCTACCTGGTGTACGCCGGCGACTATCTGCAGCGCCCCGAAGAGGTCGTGCGCAAGGCCTTTGGCGACAGCTACGCCAGCCTGGTGACGCTGACGCGCAAGCTGGTGCAGATCCAGCGCGCGGCCCGGTCGGCGCAGGTCGGCGCCGGCCAGCGTGCGGAGCAGACCGAGCGCGTGCGCAAGATGCTGCTGGCCTTCTCGCGCGACCTGCGCGTGGTGCTCCTGCGGCTGGCCTCACGCCTGCAGACGCTGCGCTGGTTCGCGGCGCAGAAGCGGGCCTGCCCGCCGGACCTGGCGGAAGAATCGCTGCAGGTCTTCGCGCCACTGGCCAACCGCCTGGGCATCTGGCAGATCAAGTGGGAAATCGAGGACTATGCGTTCCGTTTCCTGCATCCCGCCGAATACCAGCGCATGGCACGCCTGGTCGACGAGACACGCGTGGCGCGCGAAGCCAGCGTGGTGGCGGCACGTGCCCACCTGGCCGGCCGCCTGGCCGCTGCTGGCCTGCGGGCCGACGTGCAGGGCCGCCCCAAGCACCTGTACAGCATCTGGAAGAAGATGCAGGGCAAGGGGCTTGACTACGCGCATGTCTTCGACACGCGGGCCCTGCGCGTGGTGGTGGATGATGTGGCGGCCTGCTATGCGGCGCTGGCCCGGGTGCACGAAGCCTGGCGAGCGGTGGAAGGCGAGTTCGACGACTACATTGCCCGGCCCAAGCCCAATGGCTATCAGAGCCTGCACACCGTGGTCCTTGGCGAAGACGGCCGGCCGCTGGAAGTGCAGATCCGCACGCGCGCCATGCACGAGCATGCGGAACACGGCGTGGCGGCGCACTGGATGTACAAGGAAGCCGGCGCGCGCGGCTACGCCGGAGTCAGTGCGGTCGGCGAATTCGAGGAACGGATGGCCGAAGCGCGCAAGGCCGTGCTGCGTGAACTGCTGGCCTGGGAGCGTGACTTCGCCGAACAGGGTGCCAGCGCCGGCACGGCTGCCTTCGACGACCGGATCTATGTCTTCACGCCACAGGCGGCCGTGATCGAGTTGCCCGCCGGTGGCACGCCGCTGGACTTCGCCTACGGCCTGCACACCGATCTGGGCCACCGCTGCAGGGGCGCACGCGTGGATGGGGTGATGGTCACGCTCAACACGCCGCTGAAGTCCGGCCAGACGGTGGAGGTGGTGGCTGCCAGGGAAGGCGGCCCGTCGCTGGACTGGATCAATGCCGAACTGGGTTACATCGCCAGCCACCGCGCCCGGGCCAAGGTGCGCGCCTGGTTCAACGCGATGGCCCAGGCGCAGACCATCGCGCGTGGCCGTGAACTGGTCGAGAAGTTGCTGCAGCGGGAAGGGCGCACGGCGCTGGAGCGCGACAGTCTGGCCGAGCAACTGGGTTTCAAGGATGCCGATGCCCTGTTCGAGGTGGTGGGCAAGGACGAGTTCTCGCTGCGCACCATCGAGCACCTGCTGCGCCCGCCCGAACCTGAAGCCGACCCTGACCGTGTGCACCTGCACCGCCCACGCAGCGAAGCCGGCGGTGGGCGCGGTGGTGTGCTGGTGGTCGGCATGGACTCGCTGCTCACCACCCTGGCGCGCTGCTGCCGCCCGGCGCCGCCGGATGCGATCACCGGTTTCGTCACCCGTGGCCGGGGTGTGGCGGTGCACAGGCGCGATTGCAGCAACCTGCGGCACATGGCCCAGGTGTCACCCGACCGCGTCATCGAGGTGGCCTGGGGTCAACCGGGGCACGATCGCCACGTGGTGTACCCGCTGGACGTGGTGGTGGAAGCCAGCGAACGCCCGGGGTTGCTGCGCGACATCACCGAGGTCTTTGCCAAGGAGAAGATCAACGTCACCGGCGTTCGCACGCAGAGTGCCAAAGACCGCCGCAGCGCCTGGATGACCTTCACCGTGGAGGCCCCCGACGCCGCCCGTCTGCCCCAGGTGCTGGGCCAGGTGGTGCTGGTGGCGGGCGTTCGTCACGCGCGCCGGCGGTGATGCGGCCGCGGCTGCTATATACTCATGGGCTACCCCAGGCGCGTAGCTCAGCTGGTTAGAGCACCACCTTGACATGGTGGGGGTCGTTGGTTCGAGTCCAATCGCGCCTACCAACGCAGGCCCCAGGTTCACGTGAACCTGGGGCCTTTTTGCTGGGCCACGGGTCAGGGCCTGGTGCCCGCCGGCGCCGGCAAGGGCATGCGGCGTTCTCGCATCACCTCGCGCAGCCGATCCGGGTAGTCGGTGATGATGCCGTCCACGCCCCAATCGATCAGCCGCTGCATCACGTCGGGCTGGTTCACCGTCCACGGGATCACCACCAGCTTGAGCGCCTGCGCTTCCTTCAGCGCCTCGGGGGTGAGGTTGCCGTGGTACGGCGCCCAGATGCTGCCCGCGTGATCGCCCGCCGCGGCGCGCACCAGCCGCGGTACCGAACCGCCGTGGTCGGCCAGGCGATGGCCGGCGTTCCAGCTGCCGTCCTTCAGGTTGTGGAAGTTGTCCGAGGCCACGCTCAGGTACATCGTGCGGATGGCCGGTTCCACGCGGTGCAGGATCTCCAGCGTGCGCCAGTCAAAGCTCTGCACCATCACGCGGTCGACCATGCCGGCCTGGCGGATGGCGCCCAGCAGCACCTGCACGAACTCCTCCGGCGGCAGCGTGGCATCCGGCGCGTGCGGGTTGATCTTGGTTTCGATGTCGAAGCGCACCTGGTCGGCCCCCAGGTCCTTCACCAGTTGGAACAGCGAGGCCAGCGTTGGGATGCGTTGGCCGTCGCGCGGCTGCTGGTTCGGGAACTCGCGGGCGTAGCGGCTGGACGGATCGAGGCGCCCTACATCGTAGGTCTGGACCTGGGCCAGGCTCATCGAACGGATCAGCGGCCCGCGCTCGGTCAGCCACCGGCCCTTGGCATCGCGTGTGATGCTGGGGTTCAGTGCCGGGTCGTGCGAGATCACCGGCACACCGTCGGCCGTGATGGCGATGTCCATCTCCAGCGTGGTCACGCCCAGCCGCAGGGCGTGCTCGAAGGCGGCCAGCGTGTTCTCGGGCAACAGGCCGCGGCAACCGCGGTGAGCCTGCAAGTCGAAGGCCCAGGCCGGCATCGACAGCAGGCCGGCGGCGGCCCACACCAGGGCCATGGAACGGATTCGGCGCATGGCAACCCTCCTGTGTTGTTGATGGGCGCGCACGTGCTTGGCGACGTGCTCGCCGATTGTCGGCCCACCGGCAGGCTGCCGGCGTCGACCCAGGGCGGTCGCGAGGATGCCGCCGATCCTGCTGATGCCGCTCGGCGCCGTCACCACGCCGCGGGGAAGTCCCCTCTCGGGTATGCCCCAGCGGCTCCTAGAATGCCAACAGCGCCCCAGCAAGGAATGTCTGCATGCCGTCCTCTCGCCGCAACCCGGCCCCTGCAACCGCCGGTGAAGACGCCAGCCCCGTGCGGATCCTCAAGAAGTACCCCAATCGCCGCCTCTACGACACCCGCACCAGCAGCTACATCACGCTGGCCGACGTCAAGCAGATGGTGCTGGCCGGCGAAGACTTCGAAGTGCGTGACGCCAAGACGGCCGAAGACCTGACGCGCAGCATCCTGCTGCAGATCATCCTGGAAGAAGAATCGGGTGGCGTACCCATGTTCAGCGCGGCCACGCTGAGCCAGATCATCCGCTTCTACGGCCATGCCATGCAGGGTGTGATGGGCACCATGCTCGAGAAGAACATGGCGGCCTTTGCCGAATTGCAGAACCAGTTCCTGGGCCAGAGCAAGGGGCTGTACGACCCCAAGCAGCTCAGCCCCGAAATGTGGACGCAGTTCCTGGGCGGGCAGGCACCGATGCTGCAGAACCTGATGGGCAACTATGTCGAGCAGAGCCGCCAGCTGTTTGAGCAGATGCAGAAGGCCGCCCCGTTGTTCCCTGGCATGCCGGGTTTCCCGCCGGTCAAGAAGTAGTTGGGGCGGGCTGCTGCCGGTGCGATGCCGGACAATCGCCCGATGACCGACCCCCGTACCGCGGCCCCGACGCCCACCATCGGCTTCGTCTCGCTGGGTTGCCCCAAGGCGCTGACCGATTCCGAACTCATCCTCACGCAACTCAGCGCCGAGGGTTACCGCACCAGCAAGACCTACGCCGGCGCCGATCTCGTCATCGTCAACACCTGCGGCTTCATCGACGACGCCGTCAAGGAGAGCCTGGACACCATCGGGGAGGCGCTGGCCAGCAACGGCAAGGTCATCGTCACGGGCTGCCTGGGTGCCCGGGCGGGGGAGGACGGCAGCAACCTGGTGCAGCAGGTGCACCCTAAGGTGCTGGCCGTGACCGGGCCCCACGCCACGCAGGAGGTGATGGATGCCGTGCACCGGCACGTGCCCAGACCGCACGATCCTTTCGTGGACCTGGTGCCCGAAGCGCGGGCTGGGTTTCGCGGCAGTGCCGGCATCAAGCTCACGCCGCGCCACTACGCATACCTGAAGATCAGCGAGGGCTGCAACCACCGCTGCACCTTCTGCATCATTCCCAGCCTGCGCGGTGACCTGGTCTCGCGCCCGGTGGGCGAGGTACTGGCCGAAGCCCGCGCGCTGTTCGAAAACGGCGTCAAGGAACTGCTGGTGGTCAGCCAGGACACCAGCGCCTACGGGGTGGACCTGAAGTACCGCACCGGCTTCTTCGACGGCCAGCCCGTCAAGACCCGCTTGTTGGACTTGTGCACGCGGTTGGCCGATCTGGCTTCAGCGCATGGCGCCTGGGTGCGGCTGCACTACGTCTACCCCTACCCGAGCGTGGACGAAGTCCTGCCGCTGATGGCCGATGGGCGCGTGCTGCCCTATCTGGACGTGCCCTTCCAGCATGCGCACCCGGACGTGCTCAGGCGCATGAAACGCCCGGCCAGCGGCGAGCGCAACCTGGAGCGCCTGTTGCATTGGCGCCGGGCCTGTCCGCAGATCGTCGTGCGCTCGACCTTCATCGCCGGTTTTCCCGGCGAGACCGAAGCCGAGTTCGAATACCTGCTGGACTTCGTTCGCGAAGCACAGATCGACCGCGCGGGCTGTTTTGCCTACTCGCCGGTCCGCGGGGCTGCCGCGAACGAACTACCTGGCATGCTGCCGCAGGCCGTGCGCGAAGAACGCCGGGCGCGGTTCATGGCGGTGGCCGAAACCGTGTCCACGGCCAAGCTGCGCCAGCGTGTCGGCGCCACGATGCAGGTGCTGGTGGACCACGCGCCGGCCCTGGGGCGCCGCGGTGGCGTCGGCCGCAGCTATGCCGATGCGCCCGAGATCGACGGCACCGTGCGCCTGCTGCCACCCGACAAGGCCAGCAAGACGCTGAAGGTCGGCGAATTCACCCGTGCCCGCATCGTGGCCACCGAGGGCCACGATCTGGTCGCCCAGCCCATCTGAACACCACGCCTGACCATGGCCCTCGACATCCGCACGCAGCTGATCCACCACGACTACCAGCCACCCGCCGGCTTTGCGGCGCCGCAGCCGGCGGTGCACAAGGCCAGCACGGTGATCTTCGCCGACACCCAGGCGCTGCAGGCGCGTGACTGGCGAAGGCGCGACGGCTACACCTATGGCCTGCACGGCACGCCCACCACCTTCACGCTGGAAGAGCGCATCGCCACGCTGGAGGGCGGCGAGCAGTGCCTTCTGGTGCCCAGCGGCCTGGCGGCCATTGCGGTGGTCAACCAGGCCTTGCTGGCCAGTGGCGACGAGGTGCTGCTGCCGGCCAACGTCTACGGCCCGAGCCGCGAACTGGCGCGCCACGAGCTGGCACGCTGGGGCATCACGCACCGCCTGTACGACCCGATGGACGCCGCCGCACTGGGCGCGATGATCGGCCCCAGCACCCGGCTGGTCTGGCTGGAGGCGCCGGGCTCGGTGACGATGGAGTTTCCGGATCTGCGCGGACTGGTCGCCGCTGCCAAGGCGCGCGGGGTGCCGACGGCACTGGACAACACCTGGGGTGCGGGTGTCGCGCTGCGTGGCTTCGAACAGGGTGTGGACATCGTCATGCAGGCTCTGACGAAGTACCCCAGCGGCGGCGGTGATGTGCTGATGGGTTCGATTGCCACGCGCGATGAGGCGCTGCACCAGCGCATCAAATCGACCCACATGCATCTGGGTCTGGGTGTCGGCGCCAACGACGCCGAGTTGGTGCTGCGCTCGCTGGCCAGCCTGCCTCTGCGCTATGCCGCGCAGGACCAGGCCGGGCGCGAACTGGCCAAATGGATGACCGGCCGGCCGGAGGTGGCGCGGGTGCTGCACCCGGCGCTGGCGGGCTCGCCCGGCCACGACCACTGGCGCGCCTGCTGCACAGAGGCCGCGGGGCTGTTTTCAGTGCAGTTGCAGCCCACGTTCAGCCAGCAGCAGGTGCATGCCTTCGTGGACGCGCTCAGGCTGTTCCGCATCGGGTACTCCTGGGCCGGGCCCATCAGCCTGGTCGTCCCCTATGACCTGGCCACGATGCGAGCGCCGGGCCGGGGTTTGCAGGGGTCACTGGTGCGCTTCTCCGTGGGCCTGGAATCGGTGGCCGACCTGCAGGCCGACCTGGCGCAGGCGCTGGACCGGGCGCTGGCCTGAAGGACGATCAGGCCGACGTTTTGGACGACACCTTGTGGCGCATCAAGCGCCCGTGTTCGCGCTCCCAGTCGCGCTTCTTCTCGGTGTCGCGTTTGTCGTGCTGGGACTTGCCCTTGGCCAGCGCGATCTCGGCCTTCACCAGGCCGCCCTTGTAGTGCAGGTTCAGGGGCACCAGGGTGAAGCCCTTCTGTTCGACCTTGCCCACCAGGCGGCGGATTTCCTCCCTGTGCATCAGCAGCTTCTTGGTGCGATCGGCCTCCGGGTGCACATGGGTGGAGGCGCTGCGCAGGGCGTTGATGCGGCAGCCGATCAGGAAGAGTTCGCCATCGCGGATCAGCACATAGCCATCGGTCAACTGCACCTGGCCGGCGCGGATGGCCTTGATCTCCCAGCCCGCCAGCACCATGCCGGCCTCGAAGCGTTCTTCGATGGCGTATTCGAAGCGGGCGCGGCGGTTTTCGGCAATGTTGGACATGGTGCTTCGGCAGTTGGGGGCACCGCGCGCTTCTACAATTGCCGCATTGTATGAAGCACGTGCGCAAGTCGGTTCTGTTGTGGTACTCGCCGCGGGAGATGTACGACTTGGTGACTGGGATAGCGGACTACCCGCAGTTCCTGCCCTGGTGCAGCTCGGCCGAGGTGCTGGAGCAGCACGCCGATGGCGTCACCGCCCGGCTGGGCCTCAGCTACATGGGCGTCCAGCACGCCTTCACGACACGCAACCATCATCTGCCGGGCGAGCAGGTCACCGTGTACCTCGTCAATGGCCCGTTTGCGGCGCTCAAGGGCTCCTGGCACTTCCGGCCCATCATGCGACCAGGTCACGAAGTGCCGGCCTGCAGGATCGAGTTCGATCTGCGCTACTCCTTTTCGAATCGCGCGCTGGCGGCTGTCGTCAGCCCGGTCTTTGACCGCGTGGCCAACACCTTTGTCGAGAGCTTCGTGCGCCGCGCCGAGACTGTCCATGGCCCCCGTTGAACCTGCGCCGGGCGGTCAGGCGCCAGGCAGCGAACGGCTGCACGTGGAGGTGGCGTATTGCCCGGGCCCGGGGGAAGCCGACGTCGTGGCCCTGGACCTGCCCGTCGGTGCCGTGCTGGCCGATGCCTTGGTGGCCAGCGGTCTGCTGCCGCGGCATGGGCTGCCGCTGGACGGGCTGCGCGTGGGCATCTGGTGCCGGCCGTGCGAACCGACCGCGGCGCTGCGCGAAAACGATCGCGTCGAGATCTACCGCCCGCTCACCGTGGACCCCAAGGAAGCGCGGCGTCTGCGCTACAAGCGCGGGCGAACGCTCAAGCCCAAGGCCTGAAGCCCAGCGGCAGACTCAGCGGCAAGCTCAGCGGCAGTCGCTGGTGACGACTTCGCGCGCGCGGCGCATCTCTTCGGCGCGGCCCTTGTCGTCCAGCACCTCGCGCTCACCCTTGTCGTTGACCCGCGCGATGCGCTGGCCGCTTTCCAGCGCGGCAATCTGGTTGCGTGCGTTGCGGCAGTTCTGCGCCTTGATGCTGGCGATGCGCTCTTCTTCGGCCTTGTTCTTGGCGGCTTCTTCCTGTTCGGCCTGGCGCTTGCGGGCCTGGACTTCGCGTTCCAGGGCCGTGGGCGGCGCAGAAGCTGCACCACTGGCGGCCGATGCAGCCGGTGGCGGCGCCACGCTGCGGCGCGACTGCGCCTGCGGCCGCGCCAGGATGTCCTTCTCGGCGACCTCGTGTGGCGGTGGCCGATCGCTGATGTTGATGCGGCCGTCCTTGTCGCGCCACTTCCACTGCGCATGAGCCGGCAGGCCGAAGGCCAGCGCCAAAGCCAGGCAGGGCAGGGTGCGGATCGCCCAGCGGGTCAGCGGTCGGTGTGCCGGTTGCATGCGAGGCATTTTAGTCCGAGCGTGGCCGCCCCGGATCGCGCGCCTTCGAAGGGGCGTCAGAGACGCACGCGATCCCTATAATCCGGTTTTGCGTCTGGAGCCTTTTCATGCGCCTACTTGGCAAAGCGCTCACCTTCGACGACGTGTTGCTGGTGCCGGCGTTCTCCCAGGTGTTGCCCCGCGACACCAGCCTTTCGACCCTTCTGTCGCGCAACATCGCCTTGAACCTGCCGCTGGTTTCTGCGGCGATGGACACCGTCACCGAAGCCCGCCTGGCGATCGCCATCGCCCAGGAAGGCGGCATCGGCATCGTGCACAAGAACCTCACGCCCAGGCAGCAGGCAGCCGAGGTGGCACGGGTCAAGCGCTACGAATCCGGGCTGCTGCGCGATCCCATCACCGTGGCGCCATCGGCCAGCGTGAGTGAGGTGGTGGCCTTGTCGCGCCTGCATGGCGTGTCGGGCTTCCCGGTCGTCAATGGCCGGACCGTGGTCGGCATCGTCACCAACCGCGATCTGCGGTTCGAGACGCGGCTGGATGCGCCGGTGCGCGAGATCATGACCCCGCGCGAACGCCTGGTCTGGGTGCGTGAAGGTGCCTCGCCCGAGGAAGGCAAGGCGCTGATGCACCAGCACCGGCTGGAGCGTGTGCTGGTGGTCAACGATGCCTTCGAACTGCGCGGCCTGATGACGGTCAAGGACATCACCAAGCAGACCGACTTCCCCAATGCCGCGCGCGATGCCCAGGGCAAGCTGCGCGTGGGTGCTGCCGTGGGTGTGGGTGAAGGCACCGAAGAGCGCGTGGACCTGCTGGTCAAGGCGGGTGTGGACGCCCTGGTGGTGGACACCGCGCATGGGCACAGTGCCGGCGTGCTGGACCGTGTGCGCTGGGTCAAGCGCCACTATCCCCAGGTTGACGTCATCGGCGGCAACATCGCCACCGGTGATGCCGCGCTGGCCCTGGTCGAAGCGGGGGCGGACGCCGTCAAGGTCGGCATCGGCCCCGGCAGCATCTGCACCACCCGCATCGTGGCCGGGGTAGGCGTGCCGCAGATCCTGGCCGTCGACAGCGTCGCCCGGGCGCTCAAGGGCAGCGGCGTGCCGCTCATCGCGGACGGCGGCATCCGCTATTCGGGCGATATCGCCAAGGCCGTGGCCGCTGGCGCCAGCAGCGTGATGATGGGCGGCATGTTCGCCGGCACCGAAGAAGCCCCCGGCGAGACCATCCTGTACCAGGGCCGCACCTACAAGAGCTACCGCGGCATGGGCAGCATGGGCGCGATGGCCAAGGGCAGCGCCGACCGCTATTTCCAGGAAGAAGGCGGCAACAACCCCAACACGGCCAAGCTGGTACCTGAAGGCATCGAAGGCCAGGTGCCCTACAAGGGCTCGGTGGTGGCCATCATCTTCCAGATGGCCGGCGGGCTGCGCGCGAGCATGCACTACTGCGGTTGCACCTCGATCCAGGAGATGCAGGAGCGCGCCGAGTTCGTCGAGATCACCACCGCGGGCATCCGCGAGAGCCACGTTCACGACGTGCAGATCACGAAAGAAGCACCCAACTACCGCATGGAATGACGGCCGCTGTGCCCCCGGGGCCCAGCGTCCCGCCCGAAGCCATCGCCGCCGGCCGCCCGGCGGCGATGCGTTTCATCATGCTGGTGGTGCTGATCGACATGCTGGGCGTGGGCTTGATCGTGCCTGTGCTGCCGGCGCTGGTGGGCCGGTTCACGGCAGGCCCCGCCGACCAGACCTACTGGTTCGGCTGGATGACGTTTTCGTTCGCGCTGGCCAGCTTCATCAGCGCGCCCTTGCTGGGCGCCCTGTCGGACCGCCTGGGCCGCCGACCCATCCTGCTGCTGGGCTTCATGGGCGTGGCCGTCAATTTTTTCGCGACAGCATTGGCCACCTCGGTCTGGATGCTGATCGCTTCACGCCTGGTGGGCGGCGCCATGCAGGCCAACGCGGCGGTGGCCAACGCCTACGTGGCCGACATCACGCCACCCGAGCAGCGTGCCAGGCGATTCGGCCTGCTGGGTGCGATGTTCGGCATCGGCTTCATCCTGGGCCCGGTGCTGGGCGGGCTGCTCGGCGGCGTCGACCTGCAACTGCCCTTCTTCGTGGCGGGCGGCCTGGCGCTGCTGAACCTGGCCTATGGCTACTTCGTGTTGCCCGAGTCATTGCCCGCAGGCCATCGCCGGCCGGTGGATTGGTCACGGGCCAACCCGCTGAGTTCGCTGCAGCAGCTGGCTCGCCTGAAGGGCGTTGGCCTGCTGGTCGGTGTGGTGGCCTGTGCCAGCCTGGCGCAGTTCACGCTGTACACGACCTGGGTGCTCTACGCCACCTTCAAGTTCGGCTGGGGGCCGACTGAGAACGGTTGGTCCCTGTTCGTGGTGGGCATCATGTCGACCCTGGTGCAGGGTGTGTTGCTGGGCCGCTTGCTGAAGCGCTTCAGCGCGCAGCGCCTTGCGGTCTGGGGCCTGGTCTCCAGCACGCTGGCCTTCGCCTTCTGGGGCTGGGTGCCCGAGGGCTGGATGATGTATGTGGTGATCATCGCCAATGTGCTGGGCCCGGCCGTGGCCGCCAGCCTGCAGAGCCTGGTCTCGCGTGCGGCTGATCATCACAACCAGGGCCAGACCCTGGGCGCGATGAGCGGCCTGAGCAGCCTGATGGCCGTCATCGCGCCGGCCTTCGGCGCACCGCTGCTGGGCCTGGTCAGCCACTATCCGGCCGGCGACTGGCGCCTTGGCGCGCCGATGTACTTCTGCGCAGCGTTGCAGGCGTGTGCGCTGCTGCTGGCCGTCTGGCATTTCCGGCGCGAAGCGCGACAGCCTCCTCCCGTAGCCACGGCCGCACCCGCGGCCGGGCCGGCACCGACCGTTCCTTGAACACCATGCACGACAAGATCCTCATCCTCGACTTCGGCTCCCAGGTCACCCAGCTCATCGCGCGACGGGTGCGCGAGTCGCACGTCTACTGCGAGATCCACCCCAACGACGTCAGCGACGCCTTCATCCGCGACTTTGCCCCCAAGGGCATCATCCTGTCGGGCAGCCACGCCAGCACCTACGAAGCGCATGACCTGCGGGCGCCGCAGGCCGTGTGGGACCTGGGCGTGCCGGTACTGGGCATCTGCTACGGCATGTTCACGATGGTGGTGCAGCAGGGTGGGCAAGTGCAAGCCAGCGCCCACCGCGAGTTCGGCTACGCCGAAGTGCGGGCGCACGGCCACACGAAGCTGCTGCGAGGCATCCAGGACTTCGCCACGCCGGAAGGTCACGGCATGCTCAAGGTCTGGATGAGCCACGGCGACAAGGTCACCGCCCTGCCGCCTGGCTTCAAGCTGATGGCCAGCACGCCCAGCTGCCCGATCGCCGGCATGGCCGACGAGGCCCGCGGCTACTACGCCGTGCAGTTCCACCCCGAGGTCACGCACACGGTGCAGGGCGCGGCCCTGCTGGGCCGCTTCGTGCACGACATCTGCGGCGCCCGCGGTGACTGGATCATGCGCGACCACATCGCCGAAGCGGTGGCACTCATCCGGCAACAGGTCGGCCACGAAGAGGTCATCCTGGGCCTGAGCGGCGGCGTGGATTCGAGCGTGGCCGCGGCGCTCATTCACCGGGCCATTGGCGACCAGCTGACCTGCGTCTTCGTCGACCATGGTCTGCTGCGGCTGAACGAAGGCGCGATGGTGATGGAGATGTTCGCCGGCAAGCTGCACGCCAAGGTCGTGCACGTGGACGCCACGGCGCAATTCATGGGTGCGCTGGCCGGCGTGGCCGATCCCGAAGCCAAGCGCAAGATCATCGGCCGCGAGTTCGTCGAGGTCTTCCAGCGCGAGGCCAGGAAGCTGGGCAACGCCAAGTGGCTGGCCCAGGGCACCATCTACCCGGACGTGATCGAAAGTGGCGGCGCCAAGACCAAGAAGGCCACCACCATCAAGAGCCACCACAACGTCGGTGGCCTGCCCGAGACGCTGGGGCTGAAACTGCTGGAACCGCTGCGCGACCTGTTCAAGGACGAAGTGCGCGAACTGGGCGTTGCGCTGGGCCTGCCTGCCGAGATGGTCTACCGCCACCCCTTCCCGGGGCCGGGCCTGGGCGTGCGCATCCTGGGTGCGGTCAACAAGGAGTATGCCGACCTGCTGCGCCGCGCCGACGCCATCTTCATCGAAGAGCTGCGCCACTTCCGCGACGAGGGCACGGGCAAGAGCTGGTACGACCTGACCAGCCAGGCCTTTGCCGTCTTCCTGCCCGTGAAAAGCGTGGGCGTGATGGGCGACGGCCGCACCTACGACTACGTGGTGGCTTTGCGCGCCGTGCAGACCAGCGACTTCATGACGGCCGACTGGGCAGAGTTGCCCTATGCGCTGCTCAAGAAGGTGTCCAGCCGGATCATCAACGAAGTGCGCGGCATCAACCGGGTCACTTACGACGTGAGCAGCAAGCCGCCGGCGACCATCGAGTGGGAGTGACCGTTGCTGCACGCTGATGAGCACGCGTCCCGGAACGATGTCAGTGGCGATTTGGAACTTTCCGAAGCGTGAAGCGCAATGCCCAGGCATGTCGGGCCCGATGGCGCCGGCTGACAACCCGCCGTCCTGTCAGTGAGACTGTCTGCCGACTTCGATGCGGCCGGGACCACACTTGCGTTCGCGCAAGGCACGCCCTGCAGGCCGGCCTAGAGTGAAAGCATCCAAGGCCGGAACCGCGGGGGGAAGGGTATGCGAAGCACGCCACCTGGGTACTCAGGCGTCCACTACGCGATGGTCGGCGGCAACGTGCCGCAGTACACCGTGCGCTGCGACGTGCAGGGCAAGACGATGCTCGTCGACGCCAATGCGTTCGGCGTCACCGTCAAGACCCGCCCATGCGAATTCTTTGGACTGATCGAGTTCCACGCACCGCCCCATGCCCCTGCCGTGGGACAACAGGACCCCTGCTGCTGGGAGGCCGGCTTCGTGCAGGTGATGACCGAGGGGCAAGTGGTGTACGAATACACCAGCGAGCGCCTGCGGGTGCGGGCTGCCGTGGCCCCGCGCTGTCTGCCTTGTGCCGACAGCGATGGCGCGGGACCCTTCCTGGACAACACACTGCTTGGCGTGCGGCGGTTCGGCGTGGCCGACAACCCCAACGCCCCGGCGCCCGAAGAACTGCGCAGGTTCCTGGGGGCCAACCACCTGAAGCACCTGTGCGCGTCCGACGGCCCGGGCACGGGCCAGGGCATGGCCCGGGATCTCGACCTGCCCTGCGTGCACGGCGCTGACCCGCGCGCCGTGCCCGGCAGGACCTACCACCTGGGCTGGGTCGACCCGCTCGATCCGCAGGCCACGCCCGGCGTTGCGCTGCTGCGCAGCGTCCGCGGCCATTACGCGTTCAAGACCTGGCTGGCCATGCGCTTCGTGCCGACGGGCGAGATGTTCACGCTGCATCAATTCGAGTGGCGCGTACGCTTCGACGTGGCCGTGCAGGCCGAAGCCCAGCGGGCCTGGCAAGCCGGCCCCAGCGGCGCCGAACTGTTGCGCGAAGGCGCGACCGAAGCCAAGGCCGCCGGCCCCATCTACCAAGGGCCGACGGCCAATGGCAGCGCCAGTGTGCGCTTTCTTTCGCCACGCTGAGGCCACCGCGCTGCAAGGGTCCGTCTGCGTGCAGGCAGGTGCAGTCCCGCACGTGGCCCCTCCACCGTCCCTGCTGCCGTCGCTGTCCGGGCTGTCCTGGATGGCCAAGCGCCTGTCGCGTCGTGCAGAATCGTGGCACCCGTCGCGATGTTGACGCGCTGAGAATCGAGATGGGGCGGGGTTTCAAGAGCGGCAGGCCTGCCGACACCGGGGCATTGTGGCGGGCAACCCGCGCGGCCTGTCCTTCGGGACAGTCGGACGCCAGCCGATATCGACAGGACAGCCAGCAAACGACCCGCCCCGCCACCGCCCCACGCGAGATGCAGATGTCGACCCGCCCCGTCCAAGCCCGCGCCCAGGATAGAGCGCTCGTGCTGGTCGTGGACGACAACGTCAACAACCTGCTGCTGATGGGGGAGGTGCTGGACGGCAGCTATGCGGTGCGCCTGGCCCGTTCAGGCGTGCAGGCGCTGCAGGAAGCGGTGCGTGAGCCCCAGCCTGCGCTGATCCTGCTGGACGTGATGATGCCGGGCATGGACGGCTTCGAGGTCATCGAACGCCTCCGCGCCGATGCCCGGACGGCGAACATCCCCGTGATCTTCGTGACCGCCAAGGAGACCTACGAGGACGAGGAACAAGGCCTGCGCCTGGGCGCGGTGGACTATGTCACCAAGCCCATCAACCCGGCGGTGCTGCTGGCGCGCGTGCGTACCCACCTGGAACTGAAACAGGCGCGCGACGCGCTGGCCGCCCACAACCAGGCCCTGGAGGCCGAGGTGGCCCGCCGCGTGGGCGACATCCAGCTGGTGCAGGAAGTGACCGTGCGTGCGCTGGCGTCCCTGGGCGAGACGCGGGACAACGAAACCGGCATGCACATCCGCCGCACCCAGGCCTACATCGACGTGCTGGGGCGGCATCTGCTGGATCATCCGCGCTTTGCAGAGCAGCTGGCCGGTCCGCGCCTGGCCTTGATCGTCAACGCCGCCCCGCTGCACGACATCGGCAAGATCGGGATCCGCGACGCCATCCTGCTCAAGCCTGGCAAGCTCACGCCGGCGGAGTTCGACGAAATGCGCACCCATGTGCTGATCGGTGTCGCGGCCATCGACCGCGCGCTGGCGGAAGTCGCTGGCGAGCACGGCGTGGACGTGGCCGCGTTGTTTGCCGGCGGCGGTGCCGACCTGCAGGGCAGTGGGCCGCTGGATTTCCTGTGGGTGGCGCGGGAGATCGTCGCCGGTCACCACGAGAAGTGGGATGGCAGCGGCTACCCCTTCCAACGCGCCGGCGACGCCATACCGGTGGCGGCGCGCCTGATGGCCCTGGCAGATGTCTTCGATGCCCTCATCAGCCGCCGCGTGTACAAGGCGCCGATGCCGATGGATCAGGTCCACCGCACCATCGCCGAAGGGCACGGCAGTCACTTCGACCCGGCGGTCGTTGACGCATTCCTGGCCCGCAAGTCCGAGTTCGTGGCCATCGCCGAGCGTTACGCCGACCCCGGAGCGGCCGGGGCGTGACCGAGGCGTCCGCATCGTCCGGCGCGGCCTTCGGCACGGCGCTCCTGAACGAGAGGCTGCGCCTGCATGACCGGGCCTTGCCCGCCAACGTCGGCTTCACGTTGCTGAGTGGGGCGGTGCTGGTGCTGCTGTTGTGGGCACGCCTGCCACCGGTGACCCTGCTGACCTGGTACGGCGTGCTGCTCGGCGCGCTGGGCGTGCGGCTGGCCGTGTCC
>DAORNK010000026.1:0-298 GCA_035440985.1 Rubrivivax sp.
GGCGGCCTCCGCCGCCCAGGTGCCCGCGCGAAGCGATGCGCCGCCCCGGGACCCGGCGCTGGAACGAGCCCGGCTCGAGCGCCAGGAGCTTCAGGAAAGGGCAGCACGGCTGCAGGCGGAGCAGGCGGAGCAGGCGCGGGCTGAGGCCGCGCGGCTGGAGGCCGAACGCATCGAGCGTGCGCGGCAGGCCGCAGCCCGCCTGGAACTGGCGAAGCAGGAAGCAGCGCGACAGGAAGCCGCACGGGCCGAAGCGGCGCGCCAGGAAGCCGAACGTGTGGAGCTGGCAAGGCAGGCTGCT
>DAORNK010000026.1:399-15269 GCA_035440985.1 Rubrivivax sp.
CGTCTGGAGGCCGAGCGCGTTGAGCTGGCGCGCCAAGCCGTCGCCCGCCAGGAACTGGCCCGGCAGGAGGCCGCGCGCCAAGAGGCCGCTCGTCAGGAGGCCACTCGCCAGGAGGCCATCCGTCAAGAGGCCGCCCGGACCCGGGCCGCGCAAGAAGAGGCCGACGCGGCCAGGCGAGAGGCATCCCGAAGGGCGATGGGGCGCCAACTGGACGAAGAGGCCGCCCAGCGTGATGCCGCGGCCGCCGCGGCCGCTGCGCCACATCCGGTGGGCCGGCCGCCACCGTCTGCGAGCAGCATGCGCCGGGGGCGCCTGCTGGGACGCACCGATACCAACGCCGAACTGGTGCTCTACGCCGAGGCTTGGGCGCGCAAGATCCAGCTCAACACAGCCATCGACACGGTGCGCGACCTGGTCAAGCGGCCGCACACCCATCCGCTGGTCACGGTGGCCATACGCCGCGATGGTTCTGTCGAGTCGGTGACCTTCGTGGTCTCCAGCGGTGTGGCCGAGATCGACGAGGCGATCCGCCGCATCGTGCAGGCGCAGGCGCCGTATCAGGCCTTTTCGCCTCTTCTGGCGGGCGAGTACGACGTCATCGAGTTGCGCCGGACCTGGTACTTCGATTCGGCGGTCCGGCTGTATTGACGCTCGGTGAACGGCGGCCCGGGCGTCATCGCGGCCGCCAGGCGCTGACGGCGATGCCACCCACGATGCAGGCGAAAGCCAGCGCATGGTAGAGGCTGGGTGCTTCCCCCAGCAGCAGCGTCGACAGCACGGCGGCAAAGAGGGGCGTGAGGTTGTTGAAGAAGGCGGCCAGCGCGGGTCCGCCTTCGGCCACGCCCAGGCCCCAGCAGCGAAACGCCACGATGGACGCTCCCAGGGACACGTAGGCCAGGGCGGCGATCACGCCAGGGCTCCAGCGGATCGGGGCCGCGCCCAGGGCCTGCTCGGCCCCGGCGAACAGGCCAGCAGCCACCAGGCCGAACAGGGTCTGCACCAGCAGGAAGCCGGCCCAGTCCCAGTCGGCGGGCCGCTGGGTGCCCTGCATGTGCCCCGGGGGCCGTGCCAACAGCCAGCTGTAGAAAGCCCAGCCGACGACGGCGAGCAGCACATACAGGTCGCCCGGGACGAAGTGGACCTGGCGCAGTGTCTCCAGTGTGCCCCTTCCGAGCACCACCGCGACGCCCAGCAGGCCCAGGGCCGCACCCAGCAGCTGCCGCCGCGTGGCGCGTGCACCGAAGAACAGGGTGCCCACGGCCAGCATCCATACCGGCATGCTGGCCGCCACCAGGGTCACGTTCAGCGCAGACGAGGTGTTCAGCGCCAGATACTGCAGCGAGTTGAACAGGCCCACCCCCAGCACGCCCACCGGCAGCAGGTAGCGCCAGCGCTGGCGGATCTGCGCCAGCGGACGCAACGCACGCCAGGCCAGCGGCAGCAAGAGCGCGGCGGTGATGAGCCAACGCAGCAGGTTCAGCGTCATCGGCGGCACCTGGCCGATCATCAGGCGGCCCACGATGGCGTTGCCGGCCCACAGCAGCGGCGGCATCGTCATCAGCAAGGTCAGCCGCGGGGTGAGCTTCATCCGGCGCGCATCTGCCCGCAGTTCCAGCACGCTTCGAAGGGGCCATCCACCGCTTCGTGGCAGCGCTGGCAGACCCAGTGGCGATGGGGCGCGTGCCGCCACTCGTGCAGCAAGGCCGCGGCCTGCGTGTGCTGCGTGTCGTCCTGCAGCCAGATCTCGGGCAGGCTCTGGTCCGGCGGGATCTCGCCGGCGATGCCGCTGGCATAGGCCCGCTGCACCGTCGCGGCGATGCCCACGTCGCCCAGCATGTCCACCCACAGCGTGGCCAGGGCCAGATTGGGAGCTTGGAGCAGGCGGCGCATCATCGTCCGATGGTGCCACGCCAGGGCAGGCGGCAGGTGGGGCCGTGTTGGCTTAACCTCACGTCCTGTTTCCCAAGGAGGTGAACCCATGCCACGCGCCGTCCAGATCACCGCTTTCGGCGGGCCCGAACAACTGCAGATCGTCGATCTGCCGGTGGGCGAGCCCGGGCCGGGCCAGATTCGCATCCGCCACCGGGCCTGCGGGCTGAACTTCATCGACGTCTACCAGCGCACCGGCCTGTACGCCAACTCCCTGCCGCTGGTGCTGGGCATGGAGGGGGCCGGTGTGGTCGAAGCCGTCGGTGCGGGCGTGACGCACCTGCGGCCGGGTGACCGTGCCGCCTATGCCAGCAACCCGCCGGGCAGCTACAGCGAAGCGCGTGTGATGCCGGCGCTGGCCGTCGTCCGCTTGCCCGATGAGATCGCCTTCGACACCGCCGCCGGCATGATGCTCAAGGGCCTGACGGCGCAGTACCTGCTCAAGCGCACGCTGCCGGTCGAAGGCCTTCAGCCCGGCGATCACGTGCTCTTCCATGCCGCGGCCGGCGGTGTCGGGCTGATCGCCTGCCAGTGGGCCAGGGCCCTGGGGTTGCAACTGATCGGCACTGCAGGCGGCGCGGCCAAATGCCAGCTGGCGCTGGACCACGGCGCTGCCCACGTCATCGACTACCGGCGTGAGGACTTCGTCGAGCGTGTCAAGCAGATCACGCAGGGCCGCGGCGTGAAGGTGGTCTACGACTCGGTCGGCAAGGATACCTTCGAAGGCAGCCTCAATTGCCTGCGGCCCTTCGGGCTGCTGGCCAGCTTCGGCAATGCATCCGGCCCCGTGCCGCCGTTCGCCCCGGCGTTGCTGGGCGCCAAGGGGTCGTTGTACCTGACGCGGCAGACGCTGTTCACGCATATCGCGTCGCGCGAGGCGGTGCAGACGATGGCCGAAGAGTTGTTTGCCGTCGTGCAAAGCGGCGCCGTGAAGATCCGCATCGGCCAGCGTTACGCGCTGGACGACGTGGCGCAGGCCCATCGCAGCCTGGAGGCGCGCGAGACCACCGGCAGCACGGTGCTGATGCCCTGAGCAGCCCTGCAGGCGGCCATCAAAAAGGGCCTGCTGCCGAGGCAACAGGCCCTTGCTCCACGCGCGCCCGCGATCAGGGCGTGGCGAACTTGTAGTCGGTCTTGGCCTTGGTGCGCAGTTCTTCCTGGAACTGCTGCAGGCGGGATTGCTCCAGGCGCTGCTTGATCTGGCCCTTCACGTCGTCGAACGCCGGAAAGCTGGCTTCCCGCGTGTCCTCCAGCCGGATGATGTGGTAGCCGAACTGGCTCTTCACCGGTTCGGTGGTCGTCTCGCCCTTCTTCAGCGCCGCCATGGCCTTGCCGAATTCCGGCACGTAGGCGTCGGGCTTGGCGAAGTCCAGGTCGCCGCCGTTCTGGCCGGAGCCAGGGTCCTTGCTGTGCTTCTTGGCCAGATCCTCGAACTTGGCGCCAGCCTTGAGCTGGGCGAGCAGCGACTTGGCCTCCTCTTCCTTCTCGACCAGGATGTGGCGGGCGCGGTATTCGGTGCCGGTGGAATCGGCCTTGAACTTGTCGTACTCGACCTTGGCCACGTCATCGCCGACCGGGTTCTTCTTGCGGAAGTCGTCGAACAACTCGCGGATCAGGATGCTCTGGCGTGCCAGTTCCATCTGGGCAGCGAAGTCGGGTGTGGTGGACAGGCCGCGCTTGGTGGCCTCCTGCACGAAGATCTCGCGCAGCACGACCTGGTCGCGCGCCTGCACCTGCATCTCGGGCGAAACCTGCTGGCCGGCACGGGCCGCGGCCTGCAGCAGCACATCGACGCGCGACTTGGGCACGGCCTTGCCATTGACGGTGGCGATGTTCTGGGCGGATGCGGCCAGCGGCGTGAGGCAGACGGCCAGCGTCAGGGCCAGAGCCGCGCGGGCGGCAGGGAACTTCGTCTTCATGGGCGGGGAGCTTTCGCGCAAAGTGGGACATCACGGCCGCCCGGCGGGCGGCAGGCTGTTCAACGCCACAGTCCAGCCCTGGGCTGACACCATGGTGTTGCGTCGCAGGTGCAGTGCCCGGCAGGCCCTTCAGCCTTCACCGGGTGCCCTGGCCACGATGACCAGGGCGTGCACGCCCTGGGGGGCCAAGGCACCGAGGGCATCATACACAAGGCGGTGGCGAGCCAGCCGCGCCAACCCGGCAAAGCGCGGGCTGGTCAGGCGCACGGTGTAGTGCCGGCCCTCGCGGGCGCCGGCGTGGCCGGCATGCTGGTGGCTGTCGTCCAGCACTTCGATCTGCGTCGGGGCCAGGGCGCTGCGCAGCCGCTCCTCGATCGTCGCGGCTGTCAACGGGGTCATAGTGTCTGCTCCGGGGTGAAGCGGATGGCCGCTGAGTTGATGCAGAAGCGCTCGCCGGTCGGTGCCGGGCCGTCATCGAAGACGTGGCCCAGGTGGCTGCCGCACTGGTTGCAGCGCACCTCGACGCGGACCATGCCGTGGCTGGTGTCGCGCACGCGCTCGACCACGGTGGCGTTGACCGGCTCCCAGTAGCTCGGCCAGCCGCAGCCGGCATCGAACTTGGTGCGCGATTCGAACAGCGGCGTGCCGCAGCCTACGCACAGATAGCTGCCCTGGTCAAAGTGGTCCCAGTAGGCGCCGGTGAAGGCGCGTTCGGTGGCGGCGCGGCGGGCCACCTGGTACTGCTGGGGATCGAGTTCGGCACGCCACTCGTCTTCGGTCTTGCGGATGGGGTAGCGTGGGTCGTCGTGCGAGTGGGGCATGGGCTGGTTCTCAGGATGAGCAGGAGACTTCGAGCCGGGCCGCCCAGTCCGGCGGAAAGCCGGCGTCGGCTTCGTGCTCGGGCTGTTCGTCGAAGGGGCGCTGCAGAACTTTCAGCAGGCGGTCGATCTCGCCAAACGCACCCGCCCGGGCGCGCTGGATGGCGGTCTCGGCCAGGTGGTTGCGCAGCACGTACTTGGGGTTGACGCGGTTCATGCGCAAGCTGCGTGCGGCGGCATCGCTTTGTTCGGCTGCCAGGCGCGTGGCGTAGCGCTGCCCCCAGGCATCGAAGGCCGGGCGGTCGATGAACAGTTCGCGCAGTGCCCGATGGCCGGGCGCGTCGGCCAGGGTGCTGAAACCAGCCAGGCGCCGGAACGTGATGCTGAAGTCGCAGCGATCCTGGGCCATCAGGCGCAGCAGGTCGTCGACCAGGCCGCGGTCCTCTTCGCGCTCATCGCGCAGGCCCAGCTTGGCGCGCATGGCGGCCAGGAAGTCCTGCGCATAGCGCGTCTTGAAGGGTTCCAGCGCGGCCAGGGCGGTGTCGCCGTCGCCGATCAGCGGCATCAGGCCTTGGGCCAGTGCGTGCAGGTTCCAGAAGGCCACCTGCGGCTGGCGGGCAAAGGCGTAACGGCCCTGCTGGTCGGTATGGTTGCAGATGTGGCCCGGGTCGAAGGCGTCCATGAAGCCGAAGGGCCCGTAGTCCAGCGTCAGGCCCAGCATCGACATGTTGTCGGTGTTCATCACACCGTGGCAGAAGCCGACCGCCTGCCACCGGGCCAGCAGGCCTGCCGTGCGCTCGGCCACCGTCTGCAGCAGCGCTGCATAGGGCTGGGCACGGCCCAGCAGATCGGGAAAGTAACGGGCCAGTGTGGCGTCGGCCAGCTGGCGCAGGGCGGCCTCGTCCTGGGCCGTGTGGGCGAAGTGCTCGAAGTGGCCGAAGCGCAGGAAACTCGGCGCCACCCGCGTCACGACAGCAGCACTCTCCACCGTTTCGCGCCGCACCGGTAGCGGTGAACCCACGATGGCCAGCGCCCGGGTGGTGGGGATGCCCAGCGCGTGCATGGCCTCACTGCAGAGGTACTCGCGGATCGATGAACGCAGCACCGCGCGGCCATCGCCCATGCGCGAATAGGGCGTCAGGCCACTGCCCTTGAGCTGGAGTTCCACCGCGCCGGCAGGGGTGTCCAACTCACCCAGCAACAGCGCCCGTCCGTCGCCAAGCTGGCCGGCCCAGACACCGAACTGATGGCCAGAATAGGCGCTGGCCAGCAGCCCCTGTGGCGGTGCGACGTTGCCGGCGAGCAGATCCAGGGCCTGCGGGCCGGCCATCCATTCACCCAACCGCAGCTCCGCGGCCAGATCCTGATTGACGGCCACCCAGTGCGCCGCAGGCAGGGCCTGCGGTGGTTGGGCCTGCGCAAAGGCCGGGCCCAGCTGACGCAGGAAGCCGTCGTCGCGCCAGGCCGGCGTGGCGGGCGGAGCCAGGGTCTTCAGTGCGTCCATCGCCGCATTGTCGTGGGCCGGCACGTCAATTCGGCCCGCGGGGTCATGGCCGGCGATGTCCCGCGGGCGACAGGCATTCGGGGTAGTCACTGAGCGCAAGGGCCTTGGTCTTGCGCTACCTTCGCTCGGGTCCAAAGAACTCCCGGAGACACTGCATGAAACCTGCCCAGCGCCTTTTCAGCCTTTCGTTGTTCGCCGTCGCCGCCCTGGCCTCCGGCGGCGCCCTGGCGCAGAAGGGCGAGACGGTCAAGATCGCCTGGATCGACCCCTTGAGCGGCCTGATGGCGCCCGTGGGTCAGAACCAGCTCAAGAGCTTCCAGTTCTTCGCCGAGCACTTCAACAAGAAGAACCCGGCAGGCGTCAAGTTCGAGATCATCGGCATCGACAACAAGCTCAGCCCGCAGGAAACCGCCAATGCGCTGAAGTCGGCCATCGACCAGGGCGTGCGTTACGTGGTGCAGGGCAACGGCTCGGGCGGCGCGGCCGCACTGATCGACGGCGTGACCAAGCACAACGAGCGCAACCCCGGCAAGGAAGTGCTGTACGTCAACTACGCCGCGGTGGACCCCGACTTCACCAACAGCAAGTGCAACTACTGGCACTTCCGGCTGGATGCGGACACGTCGATGAAGATGGAGGCGCTGACCACCTTCATCAAGGACATGCCCGAGGTGAAGAAGGTCTACCTGATCAACCAGAACTACCAGCACGGCCACCAGGTGGCCAGGTACGCCAAGGAGATCATGGCGCGCAAGCGGCCGGACATCCAGTTCGTCGGCGAGGACCTGACGCCGCTGGCGCAGACGCGCGACTTCGCGCCCTACATCGCCAAGATCAAGGCCTCGGGTGCCGACAGCATCATCACCGGCAACTGGGGCTCCGACCTCACGCTGCTGATGAAGGCGGCCAACGACGCCGGGCTCAACGTCAAGTTCTTCACCTACTACGCCGGCGTCACCGGCACGCCCACCGCGATGGGCGCGTCGATGGCCGGCAAGGTGTACCAGGCGTCCTACATGCACAACGCGATGACCGGCGAGACGCGCGAACTGATGGACGCCTTCAAGAAGAAGTTCAACGACGACTGGTACACCGGTGCCGTCTACCACGCCTATGCGTTGCTTTCCAGCGCGATGGCGCAGGCCAAGAGCACCGAGCCGGCCAAGGTGGCGATGGCGCTGGAAGGGCTGAAGGTCAAGAGCTTCAATGGCGAAGTGGAGATGCGCAAGACCGACCACCAGTTGCAGCAGACGCTGTACATCGCGGTCTGGAGCAAGGCCGGCGCCAAGCCCAACGACTACAGCGTCGAGAACACGGGCTACAACTTCCAGCCCGTGAAGACCTACGAGCCCTACGTTTCCAGCACGCCCACCTCGTGCCAGATGAAGCGGCCTGGCTGAAGCGCGCCTGGCGCTGCGCACCGTCCGGGCCCGCCGGAGCCTGATCTCCGCCGGGCCCTTTTCCATCCGCTACCGTCGATCGCTTGGACCAGGTCCTCATCAACATCCTCAACGGGCTGAGCTCGGGCCTCCTGCTGTTCATGCTCAGCTCAGGGCTGACGCTGATCTTCAGCATGTTGGGGGTGCTGAACTTCGCGCACGCCAGCTTCTACATGGTGGGTGCCTACGTGGCCTACACGCTGACCGGCGTGCTCGGCTTCTGGGCCGCCTTGCTGCTGGCGCCGCTGGTGGTGGGCCTGCTGGGCGCGGCCTTCGAGCGCCTGTGCCTGCGCCGCGTGCACGCGTTCGGTCATGTGCCTGAACTGCTGATCACGTTCGGCCTCTCCTACGTGCTGCTGGAACTGGTGCAACTGATTTGGGGCCGTGCGACCGTGCCTTTCGATCCGCCGGCCCTGCTGCAGGGCCCGGCCTTCACCATCGTGCAGGACGCCGCGACCGGCCTGCGCCTAGTGCCGGGCGCAGCACCGGCCGAACTCTGCCAGGCGGCTGGCGTGGCCTGCTCGCGGTTTCCGCTCACGCGCACCTTCATGATGGGCACGGCGCTCGTGATGCTGGTGGCGCTGTGGCTGCTGCTGACACGCACGCGCATCGGCCTGGTGATCCAGGGTGCGCTGACCCACCCTGAAATGGTGGGCGCGCTGGGCCACAACGTGCCGCGTGTCTTCATGCTGGTGTTCGGCAGCGGCTGCGCGCTGGCCGGCCTGGCCGGTGTGATCGGCGGCATCACCTTCGTCACCGAGCCCTCGATGGCCGCCAACGTGGGCAGCATCATCTTCGTGGTCGTGGTGGTGGGGGGCATGGGCTCGCTGGGCGGTGCTTTTGCGGGCTCGCTGCTCATCGGGCTCATCCAGACGTTGCCGCTGACCGTGGACAAGTCGCTGGTGCACCTGGCGGCCAACCTGGGCTGGCAGGTGGTGCCGGGCGACATGGTCTATCCCGTGATGAAGATCACCCTGGCCCAGGCGGCGCCCATCCTGCCCTACCTGCTGCTGGTGCTGATCCTGATCTTCAGACCCAAGGGCCTGTTCGGCTCGCGAGAGGGCTGACGTGCAGCACGCGCCGGGCCGTCCCGTCTACCGCTTCAAGCCCTGGAACGTGGGCCGCTGGATCCTGTGGGGCCTGTTTGCCGTCGTGCTGATGGTGGCGCCGCTGCTGTGGACCAGCAGCTTCGCGCAGACCATGCTCTCGCAGATGGGCATCGCCATCATCGCCTGCCTGGCCTACAACATCCTGCTCGGCCAGGGCGGCATGCTGAGCTTCGGCCATGCGGTGTACAGCGGCCTGGGTTCCTTCCTGGCCATCCACACGCTCAATCTCGTCTCGGCGGGCAAGCTGGCGTTGCCGATCAGCCTGATTCCGCTGGTGGGCGGTCTGTCGGGCCTGTTCTTTGCGATGCTGCTGGGCTACGTGACGACCAAGAAGGCCGGCACCACGTTCGCGATGATCACGCTGGGTATCGGCGAACTGGTGTGGTCGATGTCGCTGATGCTGCCCGAGTTCTTTGGCGGCGAGGGCGGCATCACCGGCAACCGGGTCGTGGGCAAGGGTCTGTTCGGCATCACCTTCGGGCCCCAGATCCAGCTCTACTACCTGATAGCGGTGTACAGCTTCATCTGCACGGCGGCCATGTTCGCGCTGACGCGCACCCCGCTGGGCCGCATGCTCAACGCCGTGCGCGACAACCCCGAGCGGGTGGAGTTCATCGGCTACGACACGCGCAAGGTGCGCTACCTGGCCTTCATGATCTCGGGCTTCTTTGCGGGCGTGGCCGGTGGGCTGGGCGCGCTGAACTTCGAGATCGTGACGGCCGAAGTCGTCGGCGCGGCGCGCTCGGGCGCCTACCTGCTGTTTGTCTTCCTCGGTGGTGCGACCTTCTTTTTCGGGCCCATCCTGGGTGCGGTGCTGATGATCGTGGCCCTGGTGCTGCTGTCCGAGTGGACCAAGGCCTGGCTGCTGTACTTGGGCCTGATCTTCCTGTTCATGGTGATGTACGCGCCGGGCGGGTTGGCCAGCCTGATCATGATGAACCTGCGCGTCGCGTCGTTCGGCAAGCTGCGCAACATCTGGACGGCCTACCTGGCCTTTGCCGGTGCGGCGGTGGCCATCGTGCTGGGTGCCGCGGCCATCATCGAGATGGTCTACCACCGCCAGCTCAACAGCGCGCTGGGCTCGGCCTTGCCCTTCATGGGGGCCACCCTGCACACCGACCGCATCGACAGCTGGTTCGGCGCGGTCTTCGTGCTGCTCACCGGCGCGGCGATGTTCGAGCTGACGCGACGCCACTTCAACCGGCAATGGGGCGAGGTGCAGGAGGACATCGAGAAGGAAATCAAGCGCCGGGAGAGCATCGTATGAGCGCCGCCCAGGCTGCGCTGGCGCTGGAACTGCGCAACGTGCGCAAGAGCTTCGGCAAGACCGAGATCATCCGCGGCGCCAGCCTGGCGGTGCGGCCCGGCGAGCGTGTGGCCGTGATCGGTCCCAACGGGGCGGGCAAGAGCACGCTGTTCAACCTCATCAGCGGGCGTTTCGGCAGCAGTTCGGGCGACATCCTGCTGCAGGGCCAGCGCATCAATGGCCTGAAGCCCTTCGAGATCAACCGCCTGGGCCTGGCCCGCAGCTTCCAGGTCAGCAACCTCTTCACGCGCCTGAGCGTGTTCGAGAACCTGCGCTGTGCGGTGCTGTGGAGCCTGGGTTACCGGTACGCGTTCTGGCGCTTCCTGGCCGATGCACGCGACGCCAACGACCGGGCCGAAGAAGTGCTGGACATGATCAAGCTGCACAAGCGGCGCGACGTGCTGGCCATCAACCTGACCTATGCCGAGCAGCGCGCGCTGGAGATCGGCATCACGATCGCTGGCGGTGCCAGCGTGATCCTGCTGGACGAGCCCACCGCCGGCATGAGCCGCAGCGAGACGGCGCGCTTCGTCAACCTCATCCGCGAGGTCACGGTGGGCAAGACCCTGCTGACCGTCGAACACGACATGGGCGTGGTCTTCGGCCTGGCCGACAAGATCGCGGTGCTGGTCTACGGCGAGGTGATTGCCTTCGACACGCCCGAGAAGGTGCGTGCCGACGAACGGGTCAAGGAAGCCTACCTGGGTTCGGCGCTGGCCGAAGCCCAGGCCACGGCGGCGGGGCGCTGAGATGCGGACCCCCAGGCTCGCCGTGTCCGCTGGCCCCCGTGGGAACGGTCAGCCTCTTGCGGTGGCCCGGCGGCGGGATTGACCATGCTCGCGCTCAAGGACGTCCACGCCTTCTACGGCAAGAGCCACGTGTTGCACGGCGTGCACTTCGACGTGCGGCCCGGTGAGATCGTGGCCCTGTTGGGCCGCAACGGCTCGGGCCGCAGCACCACGGTCAAGGCCATCATGGGCCTGGTCGACTGCACGGGCTCGGTGCTCTGGAAAGAGCAGCAGATCTGCGGCAGCAAGGCCTTCGAGATCGCCCATGCCGGCATCGGCTACGTGCCGGAGAACCGCGACATCTTCCCCACGTTGACCGTGCATCAGAACCTGATGCTGGGGCAGAAGCGGGGCGCCAAGGGCGCCCGCTGGTCCTTCGACGACATGTACCAGATGTTTCCGCGCCTCAAGGAACGCCAGCACACCGAAGCGGGCGTGCTGTCCGGCGGCGAGCAGCAGATGCTCACGCTGTGCCGCACGCTGATGGGTGACCCCGAACTCATCATGATCGACGAACCGACCGAAGGCCTGGCGCCCAAGATCGTGGAGCTGGTGGCCGACTACCTGCGTGAACTCAAGCGGCGCGGCATTGCCGTGCTGCTGGTGGAACAGAAGCTCACCATTGCATTGCAGGTGGCCGACCGCTGCCTGGTCATGGGCCACGGGCAGATCGTCTTCGAAGGCACGCCGGCCGAATTGCGCGCCAACGCGTACATCCGCCGGGAATGGCTGGAGGTGTAGCCCCTCCAGCCTGGCCGTCACTCGTGCGCAAGCTCCCAGACTTCGGGCGACCGCCACAACCTCGAGCGCAGCAGCTCACGCTCGAAGATGAACTCCTTGGGCAGGCGGTCGCGGAAGCGGTTGAACAGCTCTTCGTGCGAGTGCGCGTCGGCGGTGCCGGCTTCGCGGCCCACGGCCATCAGTTCATTGAAGGCGGCGCGCGGGAAGTCCAGGCCGTTCCAGTCGAGGTCCTCGTAGCGCGGCATCCAGCCGAGCGGGCTTTCGACGGACATCGCGTGGCCGTTGACGCGGTTGACGATCCACTTGAGCACCCGCAGGTTCTGGCCGAAGCCGGGCCAGATGAACTGGCCCTTGTCGTTCTTGCGGAACCAGTTGACGCGGAAGATGCGCGGTGGGTTCGACAGCTGGCGGCCGACGTTGAGCCAGTGGGTGAAGTAGTCGGCCATGTTGTAGCCGCAGAAGGGCAGCATGGCCATCGGGTCGCGCCGGGTGGAGGTGACACCGATGGCGGCGGCCGTGGCCTCGGAGCCCATCGTCGCGGCCAGGTACACGCCGTGCGCCCAGTTGAACGACTGGAAGACCAGCGGCATGTCCTTGCTGGCCCGCCCGCCGAAGATGAACGCGCTGATGCGCACGCCGTCCGGGTTCTCCCAATCGGGGTCCACCGACGGGCATTGGCTGACCGGCGCCGTGAAGCGGGAATTGGGATGCGCGGCCAGGTGACCGCAGTCCGGCGTCCAATCCTTGCCCTGCCAGTCGATCAGGTGCGCCGGCGGCGGGCCGTCCATGCCTTCCCACCAGACGTCGCCGTCATCGGTGAGCGCCACGTTGGAGAAGATCGAGTTGCACGTCATCGTGTCCATCGCGTTGGCGTTGGACGCGTAATTGGTGCCCGGGGCGACGCCGAAGAAGCCGGCCTCGGGGTTGATGGCGCGCAGCGTGCCGTCGCTGGACTTCTTGATCCAGGCAATGTCGTCGCCCACCGTGGTGACCTTCCAGTCCTCCATGCCCGGCGGTGGCTTGAGCATGGCCAGGTTGGTCTTGCCGCAGGCGCTGGGGAATGCCGCCGCGACGTAGGTCTTCCTGCCTTCGGGCGACTGCAGGCCCACGATCAGCATGTGCTCGGCCAGCCAGCCTTCGCGCCGGGCCACCGCCGAGGCGATGCGCAGGGCCAGGCATTTCTTGCCCAGCAGCGCGTTGCCACCATAGCCTGAGCCATAGGACCAGATCTCATTGGTGGCCGGGAAGTGCACGATGTACTTCTTGGCGATGTCGGGTTCGCAGGGCCAGGGCACATCCTGCTGCCCCGGCTCCAGCGGCGCGCCCACCGAGTGCATGCACGGGATGAACGCACCATCATTCCCCAGCACGCGCAGCACCTGCGCGCCCATGCGCGTCATGATGCGCATGTTGACGACGACGTAGGGGCTGTCGGTGATCTGCACGCCGATCTTGGCGATGTCCGATCCCAACGGGCCCATGCTGAACGGGATCACGTACATCGTGCGGCCGCGCATGCAGCCGTTGAACATCTCGTCGAGCCTGGCACGCATCTCCTGCGGTGCCGCCCAGTTGTTGGTGGGGCCGACGTCATCCTTGGTGGGTGAGCAGATGAAGGTGCGCTCTTCGACCCGCGCCACGTCGGAGGGGTGGGTGCGCGCCAGGAAGCAGTTGGGGCGCTTCTCGGGGTTCAGCCGGATGAAGGTGCCGCCGAGCACCATCTGTTCGCACAGCCGGTCGTACTCCTCCTGCGAGCCATCGCACCAGACCACCTCCTTGGGCTTGCAGAGGGCGGCCATCTTGTTGACCCAGGCAATCAGCGCGTGGTTGCTCGTCGGGTGAAGTGGAGTGGAAATGCTCATGATCTGCACCTTGATGAACGAGAAAACCGTAACCGCAGGCCCAGCCTGGCCCGGCGGCGCGTCGCGTCAACGGTAGCACCAGGCGCATTCGGCATCGTGGCAAAGCCCCGTGTCGCCGTCGGACAAGGGTGGCGGAATACGCCAGCACCCGCGCCGGCCTTCGGGAAGGCGCACGGGCCTCCGGGCAGGCGCCTTGGCGCTGGTCGGGCCTGCGAGTCAGTCCAGCAGCCGCTTCTGACCCTGCAGTTGCTGGATCGTGGTGATGTCCTGCACCGTTTCGAGGCAGCCGAGATACTCGTTGGCCACGCCGCGCACCGCAAAGTAGCGGATGTGCAGCTTCCGGCCTGCGAGGTCGATCCAGAAATCGGCATGGCGCCGCGTATCGGCCTTGAAATCGGCCAGGATCTGTTCGACCATGTGCACGCTCTTGGGCGGATGGCAGTTGCGCACGTTCAGGCCGATGACGCCGCGGGTGCGCGGGAAGATCTTGGGCTGGTTCTCGTGGCTGAAATAGCGCACCCGGTCTTCGGCATCGACGAAGGACAGTTCGATAGGCAGGGCGTTGAGCAGCGCGGCGATGACGTTGCGATCCAGCGCGGCCGACAGGTCATCCAAGGTGCCATGCGTGATCTGATGGGCCAGCGCCGCGTAGCGCTGCCGCGTGTCCGTGCCCAGCGAAGCTTCCAGGGCTTCGATGCCGGCGACGATGGCCGCGCCCTCGTGCGGCGGCAGCATGCGGCGGCCCATCGGGTACAGGATGTCGTTTTCCTTCCAGTAGTGGCTCTTCAGCAGCGCGCCGTACTCGCGGAAGACATCCACCAGCTCGGCACCGGCCGTTGTATCGCCGGTCACGAAGCGCCGGCCCAGTGTCGTGAACAGGGTCAGCAGTTCCTGGCTGCGCTCGTGCTCGGCCAGCATCACGGCCAGCGGGCCGCCCTGGGCCGGGATACCGGCCGCCTGCAGGCGCGGAAAGAGGTGCTGCTCCTCCTTCTGGTTGTGGCAGGCGTCGGCGAACTCGTTGAAGTAGCGCAGCGCGCGCGCCACGGTGTCCGGCTCGGGCGTGCGTTCGCGCCAGAGGGTCTCGAGGGCGTCGATGACCTGTTCGGTCTGTTCGTGGTCGGCGATGAGGAGTTCAGACCATTGGTGGCTCATGGTGGATTCCGATATCGGTGGCTGAAGTGAGGGCGCTGCGGCTGCGACGCACCGCGCCTGGGCGCGTCGCGGGTGCCGCTGCGGCGCAAGTGGAACTGCTTCGATGCAGCCCCGAGGTTCAAGGTGGGGCCGCGCGGGGCTCGGCGGCCCGGACGCGTTGTGCGCTGCCCCCGGTCAACTGGCGCGCGATCGCGGCGCGCAGCGGCGAGAGCTGCCGGGCCACGCCCAGCACCGTGCCACGCAGCAGGCGAGCCGGCGCGCGGTCATCGGTGAAGAGCTGCACGATCGCATTGGTGCCCACGT
>DAORNK010000026.1:15282-23061 GCA_035440985.1 Rubrivivax sp.
GGCCAGGTCACGCGGCGGTGCTCGCGCTCGTAGGCCAGCAGGGCTGCAAGCTCACCCAGGTCGCGGCCCAGTTGCCGAGCCCGGGCCAGTTCGCGGGCCAGCACTTCGACGCCGTACAGACCGAAGTTGTAGCCGTGCGCCGTCACCGGGTGCATGCCGACGGCGGCGTCGCCCACCAACGCAAAACGCGGTGCGGCAAAGCGGTGGGCGTAGACGCCCACCAAGGGGTAGCTGTGGCGTTCGCCGGCCAATCGCATCGCCCCCAGTCGCGAATCCAGTTGCTTCTGGACGCGGGTGGCAAAAGCCGTGGCATCCAGCGTCAGCCATTCGGGCGCCTGGTCGCTGGGCAGGGTGACCACTGCCGACGCGAGACGGCCGGCCATCGGTAGCACCGCCAGCGTGTTGCCGTAGCGGAAGCACTCGAGCGCGATGCCTTCGTGATCCTTTTCGTGGCTGACGCGGCAGACGATGGCGGTGCGGCCGAAGTCCAGCATGCGTGCGCCGATGCCGGCCATCCGGCGCAGGCTCGAGAAGCGACTGTCGGCGGCCACCACCAGTGGCGCACGCAGGGCCGGCCCACCATCGACTTCCAGCGTCGCGCAGCTGCCGTCGCGTCGCAGGCCGCTGACCCGCGTGGCGGGCTGCAGGCGCACCGCCGGGCATTCGATGGCGACCGCGTAGGCCGCCTCGCGCAGCCGGTGGTTGGGCACCAGCCAGCCCAGCGCTTCGTGGCCGTCTCCTTCGGCGTCGAAAGGCAGGACCAGCGGCGACACGCCGTTGCTCACGTGGGCCTTGCGCAAGGGGGCGATTTCGTCGGCCGGCAGGCGTTGCCAGATGTTCAGGGTCTCCAGAATGCGGCGGGCACGGTGTGTCAGCGCGATGTCGCGGCCGTCCTCGGGTGGCTGGGCCAGCGTCGGGGCGTCGGTCTGCTCCAGCACGGTGCTGCGCAGCCCGGCCTGGGCCAACGCGACCGACAGCGCGAGCCCGGCAGGTCCTGCGCCGACGATGAGCACGTCGCTGTCGATATCGGGTGCGGAGAGCGGATTCGCTTGCATGCGCTGCCTGGGTGGGTGCCGCAGCGGGGAGCTGCCGGGCTGGCACCTTAGCGGCCGGCGCCCGGCGCGGCCTTGATGCGGGTCAGGTTCGGCGCCATTGCCCTGGCGCCCTGGCCTGGGAAGGCGGGTGGACGCGGGGTCCGGCCGGCAGATTGCGGCGCCACCATGCAGGGAAATCCATGCCCTTGCCGCTGGCGCACCTGTCGCCCCAGGGACAGCGAGGGTGCGCACCCCGCGACCTAGAATGGAACGACCGTTCTATTTTCCGCCGAACCCCGCCAGCAGGAGGCTCCATGGGCGCCAGTTACCAAGTGCGCGGCAGCGTTGCCGTGATCACGCTCGACAACCCGCCGGTCAACGGCCTGGGGTACGACACGCGTCGTGAGTTCGCCGCCGGCGTCGACCGCGCGGCTGCCGACGCTGCCATCAGTGCCATCGTGGTCACGGGTGCCGGCCGGGCCTTTTCCGGCGGAGCCGACATCAAGGAGTTCGGCAGCCCCAAGGCCATCGCCGAGCCCAACCTGCTGAGCCTGATCAGGTTGCTCGAGGACTGCCCCAAGCCCGTGGTGGCGGCCATCAACGGCGTTTGCATGGGTGGCGGGCTGGAACTGAGCCTGGGTTGCCACTACCGCGTGGCTGCATCGGGCGTGGACGTGGCCCTGCCGGAGGTCAAGATCGGCCTCATCCCGGGGGCCGGCGGCACGCAGCGCCTGCCACGTGTGCTGGGCGTGGAGACCGCCCTCAACCTGATCGTCAGCGGGGACCCCGTGAAGAGCGAACTGCTGGCCGGCGTGCCGGGACAGAAGCTGTTCGATCAGATCGCCAGCGGTGATGTCGTCGAAGCCGCCTGCGTGCTGGCTTTGGCCAAGGCCGCCGGGCATAGTGCCGGCGCACCGCTGCCCCGCGTGCGGGACCTGAAGGCGCGGCACGACAACGCCGACGCCTACTTCCAGTTCGCCCGCAACATGGTCAAGGGGATGGCCAGGCACTTCCCGGCGCCGGCCAAGTGCGTGGATGCGGTGGAGGCCAGCGTCAAGCGCCGCTTCGACGATGGCATGGCCTACGAGCGCGATCTCTTCATCGGCCTGATGATGACGCCCGAATGCAAGGCGCTACGCCATGCCTTCTTCGGCGAGCGTGCCGCCAGCAAGATCCCCGACGTGCCCGAGGACACGCCGCAGCGCAAGGTCGCCAAAGTCGCCGTCATCGGCGCGGGCACCATGGGCGGCGGCATCAGCATGAACTTCCTGAACGCCGGCATCCCGGTGACCATCCTGGAGATGAAGCAGGACGCGCTGGATCGCGGTGTGGCCACCATCCGCAAGAACTACGAAGGCCAGGTCAAGAAGGGCAAGCTCAAGCAGGACAAGTTCGACGCCCGCATGGCGCTGCTGAGCACGACGCTGCAATACCAGGACATTGCCGACGCCGATCTGGTCATCGAGGCGGTGTTCGAGGAAATGGGCGTCAAGGAGAAGGTCTTCCGCACGCTGGACGAGGTGATGAAGCCCGGCGCCATCCTGGCCAGCAACACCAGCACGCTGGACGTGAATGCCATCGCCGCGTTCACGAAGCGGCCGCAGGACGTCATCGGCACCCACTTCTTCAGCCCGGCCAACGTGATGAAGCTGCTGGAGGTGGTGCGCGGCGAGAAGACCGCCAAGGACGTGCTGGCCACGGTGATGGCGCTGGCCAGGAAGATCCGCAAGACCGCGGTGGTCTCGGGCGTGTGCGACGGCTTCATCGGCAACCGCATGATCGAGCAGTACGGCCGCCAGGGCGGCTTCCTGCTGGAAGAGGGCTGCACGCCCGAGCAGGTGGACAAGGCGATCGAGAAGTGGGGCATGGCCATGGGCCCCTTCCGCATGGGCGACCTGGCGGGCAACGACATCGGCTGGGCGATCCGCAAGCGCCGCTATGTCGAAAAGCCCGCCATGCGCTACAGCAAGACCGCCGACCTGCTGTGCGAGATGGGCCGCTATGGGCAGAAGACCGGGGCCGGCTGGTACGACTACCAGCCGGGCAAGCGCGACGCCATCCCGTCCGAGGCGGTCGTCAGGATGATCGAGGACCATCGCAAGACCCTGGGCATCACGCCACGCCAGATCAGCGACGACGAGATCGTGCACCGGCTCGTCTACTCGCTGGTCAACGAGGCGGCCAGGATCCTGGAAGAGGGCATCGCCAGCAAGGCCAGCGACATCGACATGGTCTACCTCACCGGCTACGGCTTCCCGCTGCACCGCGGCGGGCCCATGTGTTATGCCGACCAGCAGGGCCTGTTCAACGTGGTGCAGGCGATGAAGCGCTTCGCCGCCAACCCGCACGACGACGCCGGCTTCTGGCAGCCCGCGCCGCTGCTGGCGCGGCTGGCGGCCGAGGGCAAGACCTTCACTTGATGCGCTGGGCATGACCATCAAGCGGGTGCTGGTCGGACTGCTGGCGGCGCTGCTGCTGCTGGCGGCCGTGCTGGTCGTCAACACGCTGCGCCAGGGTTCGCGCCAGGTGCAAGTGAGCCCGCTGCCGCGGCTGGCGGTGGATGAAGCGCGCCTGGCCGAGACGATGGCGCTGGCGGTGCGCGCGCGCACCGTCAGTGGCCTGCTGGACCCGGCGGGTGTGGCGGCCGAGTTCGACCGCCTGCATGCGCAGTTGCGCCAGCGCTTTCCGTTGCTGCACGCCACGCTCACGCTCGAGCTCGTCGGCGGTCACAGCCTGCTCTACACCTGGGCCGGCAGCGATGCGGCGGCCGAGCCTTTTGCCCTGCTGGCGCACCAGGACGTGGTGCCCATCGCACCGGGCACCGAATCGCTGTGGAAGAAGCCGCCCTTTGCCGGCGTGATCGAAGACGGCATGGTCTGGGGCCGTGGCACGCTGGACAACAAGAGCAATCTCGTGACGCAGATGGAGGCCGTCGAGCTGCTGCTCAAGGCCGGGTTCAAGCCGCGCCGCACCGTCTACCTGATCGCCGGGCACGACGAAGAAGTCGGCGGCCAGCGCGGCGCACTGGCCATCGTCGATCTGTTCAAGCAGCGCGGTGTCAAGCTGGAGTACGTCATCGACGAAGGCCTGGCCGTCACCGAAGGCATCCTGCCCGGCGTGGCGACCCCACTGGCGCTGGTCGGGCTGGCCGAGAAGGGATCGGTCTCGATCAGGCTGACCGCCCAGGCCGCGCCCGGGCATTCGTCGATGCCGCCGGCACAGCCCGGGCAATCGGCCATCGCGATGCTCAGCGCAGCCCTGGCACGGCTGGATCGTCAGCCCATGCCGGGTGGTGTGCAAGGCGCGGCGGCGGCGCTGTTCAGCGCGGTGGCCCCTGAGCTGCCCTTCGGCCAGCGGCTGGCCCTGTCCAACCTGTGGCTGCTGCGCCCGGTGGTCGAGGCCATGCTGGGCCGGAGCGCGGCGACCAACGCGATGATGCGCACGACCACCGCGATGACCATGCTCAACGCCGGCATCAAGGACAACGTCTTGCCCGGCCAGGCGGAGGCCGTGGTCAACTTCCGCATCCTGCCCGGCGACACCGCGCAAGGCGTGGCCGAGCATGTGAAGCGCAGCATCGCCGACGAGCGCATCGTGATCCAGCCGCTGGGCGTGTCCTTCGAAGCGTCATCGGTGTCATCGCCCGAGGCGCCGGCCTTCAAGCTGATCGAGCGCACGGTGCGCGAGGTCTTCCCGGATGCGCTGGTGGCACCCGGCCTGATGCTGGCGGGCAGCGATGCCCGGCACTTCCAGGCCGTGGCGCACAACGCCTACCGCTTCATGCCCATCCGCTTCAAGCCCGAAGACCTGCCGCGCGTGCACGGTACCGACGAACGCATCTCGGTGCTGCAACTCGCCGACATGGTCCGCTTCTACCACCGGCTGCTGCAGCAGTCGGCCCAATGAACCCCTTCTTCAGCCAAGGACGCCCGCCATGACCCGAGCCGTCATCGTCTCCACCGCCCGCACGCCGCTTTGCAAGAGCTGGAAGGGCGCCTTCAACATGACCCACGGCGCCACGCTGGGCGGCCATGCGGTGCAGGCCGCGGTGCAGCGGGCCGGCATCGAAGCCGCCGAAGTCGAAGACGTGATCATGGGTTGCGCCAACCCGGAAGGTGCCACGGGCGCCAACATCGCGCGTCAGATTGCCCTGCGTGCCGGGCTGCCCGTCACCACCAGCGGTATGACGGTCAACCGCTTCTGCAGCAGCGGGCTGCAGACCATCGCGCTGGCGGCACAGCGCATCGTCGCCGGTGAAGGCGAGATCTTCGTGGCCGGTGGCGTGGAGAGCATCTCCTGCGTGCAGCAGGAGATGAATCAGCACATGCTGGCCGACCCGTGGCTGGTCCAGCACAAGCCGACGATCTACTGGAACATGCTGCAGACGGCTGAACAGGTGGCCAAGCGTTACGGCATCGGTCGCGAACGGATGGACCGCTATGGCGCGGCCAGCCAGCAGAAGGCCACTGCGGCACTGGAAGCGGGGCTGTTCAAGGCCGAGATCGCGCCCATCACCGTGACCGCCGGTGTGGCCGACAAGGTGCTGGGCCTGCGCAGCCAGCCCGTGACCGTCGAGACCGATGAGGGCATCCGTCCCGGCACGACCTACGAGGGCATCTGCAACATCCGCCCGGCGCTGCCCGGCGGGCTGATCGCCGCCGGCAATGCCAGCCAGTTCAGCGACGGCGCCGGCGCCTGCGTGGTGATGGACGAGACGGTGGCCCAGCGCAAGGGCTTGCAGCCCCTGGGTCGCTTCCTGGGTTTTGCCGTGGCGGGGTGTGAGCCCGACGAGATGGGCATCGGCCCGGTGTTTGCCGTGCCCAAGCTGCTGAAGCGCCTGGGCCTGACGGTGGCCGACATCGACCTGTGGGAACTCAACGAGGCGTTTGCGGTGCAGGTGCTGTATTGCGCCGATACGCTGGGCATCCCGATGGACCGGCTCAACGTCAATGGCGGTGCCATCGCGGTGGGTCACCCCTACGGCGTCAGCGGCCAGCGCCTGACCGGCCATGCGCTGATCGAGGGCCGGCGTCGTGGCGCCCGGCGCGTGTGCGTGACCATGTGCATCGGTGGCGGCATGGGTGCGGCCGGCATCTTCGAGGTCTTGTGATGGTCCCGGGGGCTGTGGCGCAAGGCCCGGTCGTGCAGGGTTCGTCCCGGGTCGTGGCACGGGCTTGATGGCGCGTGCCGATGCGTGCGACCCTCGACTTCCTGCTGCACGACTGGATCGGCGTGGCTTCGCTGCTGGAGCGCGAGCGTTTTGCCGATCACTCCGCGCAGACGTTCACCTCGGTGCTGGACACCTGCGAGCGCATGGCGCGCGAGAAGTTCGCGCCCTTCAATCGCCTGGCCGACACCCAGGAGCCGCACTTCGACGGCCAGCGTGTGCACCTGCCCCAGGCCACCCACGATGCATTGGCGGCCTATGTCCAGTCCGGCATGCTGGCTGCGGCGCAGGACTACGACGTGGGCGGCATGCAGTTGCCCTGCGTCATCGAGATGGCGGCCAACGCCTTTTTCAGCAAGGCCAGCGTGGCGCTGGGCGGCTATGGCATGTTGACCAGCGGCAATGCCAGCCTGCTGATGGCGCACGGCACCGCCGTGCAACGCGAGGTCTTCGCCAAGGCCTTGTTCGCCGGCCGCTGGTTCGGCACCATGTGCCTGAGCGAGCCGCAGGCCGGTTCTTCGCTGAGCGACGTGGCCACGCGTGCCGAGCCCGACGGAGCCGACTTCGAAGCCGATCCGCTGGGCCCGCGGTACCGCCTGCGCGGCAACAAGATGTGGATCAGCGCGGGCGAGCACGAGATCACCGAGAACATCGTGCACCTGGTGCTGGCCAAGATCCCCGGGCCGGACGGCAAGGTGGTGCCCGGCACGCGCGGCATCTCGCTGTTCATCGTGCCCAAGCATCTGGTGGATTCGCAGGCCCGCCTGACCGGCGAACGCAACGACGTGGCGCTGGCCGGCCTGAACCACAAGCTGGGCTACCGCGGGACCGTCAACACGCTGCTCAATTTCGGCGAGGGCCGATTCCCGACGCGCGGGTCGGGCGGTGCCATCGGCTACCGCGTGGGCGGGCCCGGTGAGGGCCTGCGCTGCATGTTCCACATGATGAACGAGGCGCGCATCGGCGTCGGCCTGGGTGCGGTGATGCTGGGCTTTGCCGGCTACGAGGAGAGCCTGGCCTACGCCCGCCAGCGCCCGCAGGGCCGGCCCATCACCGGGGCCGGCAAGGACGCGGCGCAGCCCCAGGTGCCGCTCATCCGGCACGCCGACATCAAGCGCATGCTGCTGGCGCAGAAGGCCTATGTCGAAGGCGGGCTGGCCTTGTCGCTGTACTGCGCGCGTCTGGTGGACGAGTTGCACACGGCCGATCCGACGGCCGCCGCCGAAGCCGGCACCTTGCTGGACGTGCTGACGCCGATCGCCAAGAGCTGGCCCAGCGAATGGTGTCTGGAGGCCAATTCGCTGGCCATCCAGGTGCTGGGTGGCTATGGCTACACGCGCGACTTCGGTGTGGAGCAGTACTGGCGCGACAACCGGCTGAACATGATCCACGAAGGCACGCACGGGATCCAGGCACTGGACCTGCTGGGCCGCAAGGTGGTGATGCACCAGGGCGCCGGGCTCAGACTGCTGGCGGCGCGCGTCGAGGCCACGGCCGCGCAGGCGGCGACCCTGCCTCAACTGGCAGCGCCAGCCGCACAGCTCGGCGCGGCCCTGCGCAGCCTGGTGGCTGCCACGC
>DAORNK010000027.1:0-22880 GCA_035440985.1 Rubrivivax sp.
CTCAAGGTGGTGGCGAGCCGCGACACGCCGGCGCCCCGGCCCGCGTCCAAGCCGCCTGCCGTGCCGTCGACGATGCCGCGCAAGCGCGTCGCCAAGGCCTGATCCACCGGGGCCCGGATGGCGCGTAGGGCACGGCCCGTTCCCGAACCACGCGCCAGACGGCCAGCTGCAGGCCGACAACGGCCGCTTCAGCCGATTGAGCCGCTTCAGCCGCTTCAGGCCACCGGCAGCGGCAGCCGCAGATCGAACTTGCAGCGCTTGACGCTGAAAAAGCTCTTCACGTTGCGCACGTTGGCGTCCTGCGTGAACAGGCGCTGCACCAGCGCGTGGTAGGCCGCCATGTCGGCCACATGCAGCACGAGCACGAAGTCCGGCCCCGGCGAGACGCGGTAGCACTGCTGCACGGCCGCATCGGCCAGCGCACGTTCTTCAAAGGCCTGCAGGTGCTCGGCGCCCTGCCGATCGAGTGTGATCTCCACCAGCGCGGTCAGCCCGGCGCCCAGGCGGTCGGGGTTGAGCAGCGCCACGCGCCGCTCGATCACCCCTTCGTCCACCAGCCGCCGCACGCGGCGCAGCGCCGTGGCTGGCGAGGTGCCGGCCTGTTCGGCCAGTGCCTGGTTCGAAAGCGAGGCATCGGTTTGCAGCAAGTCCAGCAGGCGCAGATCGGTGGCGTCAAACTCCATTCTGAAATATTAGCACCATGAAGTAGCGACAGTTTGACCAGATATTTTGCGCCCGCTTGGCGATGGTGATTTCGTTCACAACGGCGACTCGAATTGACGAATCTCTTCAAGCCACCCGGCCTACGATCGGACACCGATCTTCAAACAGAGAGCTTCAACCATGTGTGGCATCGTCGGCGCGGTCAGCCAGCGCAACATCGTTCCCATCCTGCTGCAGGGCCTCAAGCGCCTGGAATACCGCGGCTACGACAGCTGCGGCGTGGCGGTGCACCAGGGCGGCGAACTGCGCCGCGCGCGCAGCACCTCGCGCGTCTCGGAGCTGGAAGCCAACGTGGCGGCGGACGGCGTTGGTTCGGGCACCGGCATCGCCCACACACGCTGGGCCACGCACGGGGCGCCGGCGGTGCACAACGCGCACCCGCACTTCTCTTCAGGCAAGGGCGTGCCGGTGAGCGGCGCCAACGCGTCGCGGATCGCGCTGGTGCACAACGGCATCATCGAGAACCACGACGAACTGCGCGCCGAACTGCGGGAGCGCGGCTACATCTTCAACAGCCAGACCGACACCGAGGTCATCGCACACCTGATGCACAGCCTGTACGACGGCGACCTGCTGGACGCGGTGCAGCGCGCCCTGCCCCGCCTGCGCGGCGCCTACGCCATCGCCGTCTTCTGCCGCGACGAACCCCAGCGCGTGGTGGGTGCGCGCCAGGGCTCGCCCCTGGTGCTGGGCGTGGGCAGCCCCGCCACGGGTGAAAACTTCCTGGCCAGCGACGCGATGGCGCTGGCCGGCGTGACCGACCAGATCGTCTACCTGGAAGAAGGCGACGTGGTGGACCTGCAGCTGGGCAAGACCTGGATCAGCAGCCCCGACGCCAGCGGCCGCTACCACCCGGTGCAGCGCGTCGTTCGCACCGTGCACGCGCACAGCGGCGCGGCCGAGCTGGGCCCCTACCGCCACTACATGCAGAAGGAAATCTTCGAGCAGCCCCGTGCGCTGGCCGACACGCTGGAAGGCGTGGCCGGCATCAGCCCCGAGCTGTTCGGCGACGGTGCGTACCGCATCTTCAAGGCCATCGACCGCGTGCTGATCCTGGCCTGCGGCACCAGCCTGTACAGCGGGATGACGGCCAAGTACTGGCTGGAGAGCATCGCCGGCATCCCCACCAGCGTGGAGATCGCCAGCGAGTACCGCTACCGCGACAGCGTGCCGGATCCGCGCACGCTGGTCGTCACCATCACGCAAAGCGGCGAAACGGCCGACACGCTGGCGGCCCTGAAACATGCACGCAGCCTGGGCATGACGCACACGCTGACCATCTGCAACGTGGCCACCAGCGCGATGGTGCGCGAATGCGAACTGGCCTACATCACGCGCGCCGGCGTGGAGATCGGCGTGGCCAGCACCAAGGCCTTCACCACCCAGCTGGCCGGCCTGTACCTGCTGACGCTGGCGCTGGCGCAGGTGCGTGGGCGCCTGAGCGACGCGCAAGAGGCCGAACAACTCAAGGCCCTGCGCCACCTGCCCGTGGCGCTGCAGGCCGTGCTGGCGCTGGAGCCGCAGGTCATCGCCTGGAGCGAAGACTTCGCGCGCAAGGAAAACGCCCTCTTCCTGGGCCGCGGCCTGCACTACCCCATTGCGCTGGAAGGTGCGCTCAAGCTCAAGGAGATCAGCTACATCCACGCCGAGGCCTACCCGGCCGGCGAACTCAAGCACGGCCCGCTGGCCCTGGTGACCGACCAGATGCCGGTGGTGACGGTGGCACCCAACGACGCACTGCTGGAAAAGCTCAAGAGCAACATGCAGGAAGTGCGCGCCCGCGGCGGGCAGCTCTACGTGTTTGCCGACGACGACACGCACATCGGCAGCGAAGCCGGCGTGCACGTCATCCGCATGCCCGAGCACTACGGTGCGCTGAGCCCCATCCTGCACGTGGTGCCTTTGCAGCTGCTGGCCTACCACACAGCCTGCTCGCGCGGGACGGACGTGGACAAACCAAGAAACCTGGCGAAGTCGGTGACTGTCGAATGACAGGCGCCGGCTTCGGGGCGCACGGCGCCTGCGCGCGCCGGCGCGTCCAGGTGCCTGGATTGGGGCGCGCTCACATCGCGCCAGCGATGTGAAGCCGCGCCAGCGGCGGGCGCACACCACAAGCCGCGGAACCTGGCCAAGAGCGTGACGGTGGAGTGAGGGGCGGGGCGCTGTCCGGCCGTGTTCCGACCAAAAAGCAGTCGCAAACAGGACAGTAAAGTCGAAATTACGGCGAACGTTGTCAGGTGCTCCGAAACTGGGTAACGCCCCCGTGGCGCGTCGAGTTTGGCTAGGCAAGAAGCGCGGTTCGAGGCGAAGTGCGCGATCGGCTGTCCCTCCGCGCTTCAACCGTGGCCCATTTCCTTGTGCCCACCGATGGCGTAGGCTGTCCACTGGCCTTCGCGCTCATGACGCAGATGAGCCCTGAACTTGTCATCGACTCGAACGGAATACGCGCCTCGACCATCTTGGCGCCACGGCTTGAAGTCCAGGCCCCTCAGATGTCGGTTGGTCTGAAGCTTGCGCTTGGTCTCCTCCCAAGGCTCCTTGAGGCCGCTGTGGCGTCCCCCGAGCGACTTTTGGACTGCCTCCCCGTCAACGATGATGAGGACCGGCGGTGTCTGGAACACCGGGGAGATCCAGCGCGACAAGCTGACCGGCCGAACCACGTACTCTGGGCAAAGGCTACGGCGCATGTAGTCACGCGGCGTCGCTTCGACCCAAGCCGCCAAGTCACGACGCATACCCAAACCCGCAGGCTTCAAGTCGACAGCGATTGCGGCCCATTCCGCTGCCAGGTCCAGTCGCCGCTCGTCGAAGCGTGCATACGCACCTGGCTGGAGTTTCATGAAGTCATACGCGAACTCGCGCATGCCCACCGTGGCCTTCTTTGCCCAGTCCCAGACCTGTCGATTCGCCAAGGCCTCTTCGACGAAGTCGGCAGACCGCCCGCGCATTGCTTTGCGCAAGGGCATGTAGAGGTGATGCCCCAGAGTGGCTTCAAACATCAGCGTTTGAACGTCCGCTCGGAAATGGAAATGTTCGTGCTCCCTGAGGAACTCCAATGCGAGCTGCGAGGGTTGGCTGAATCCAGGATATGCAGCGGCAATCTCATCCCGAACGTAGGCGAGCCCGGGTTGGAGATAGAAGATGCCCCATCGGCCGATGAAGGGTCGGTGACCAATAAGTCGTCGCGACTTGTAGAAGGCGAGCACATCCATGCCGCGGGCGCGGATGCCACCCTCGATGAGTTCTCTGTCCTCTTGGGTGACCGCGTCACGCTCGCCCATGCGGTCGAGTACATCGAGGACGCGTGCCTCATCTTCCAGCGGGAGAACGCTGTCATTGTCGGAGCCCCTGAAGTCTTCGAAAGGGTTCGGGTCCTGAATGTCGGTTTCGGTCTCCGGCCAATCTGCGGCCTGCATGGGGCGCAGGCCCGGGATGACACTGTCGAAGAGCTTCTCAATAGCGTTGGCCATCGTCGTCTCCTTGTGTTTCTTGTCGCTTGTTCAATGAGCTCCGCCTACTCGCCTTCGGATTGGCGAAGCACTCCCAGGCGGATGAGCTCGTCGAGGTGGCGAGCAGCCTCTGCGGGACCGTGACCACCGGTCACCATGACGCCCAGCTCGATGTTCAGGTTGAACGCGAACTCAGTCAGGTTAGCGCTGGACACGAGCAATCGTGTCCGGTCGGCGACCGCAAACTTGGCATGCAAGCTGCCAAAGCGCCCGCGTTCGTCTCGGAGGCGGTGCTCCTGAGGCCAGGTGTAGACCTCAGCCTGCCGAAGCCCTGAGGCTCGGAGATGCGGCAGCGGGTCGAAGTCCACCTTGCCGCCGTTGCCCTCGTCACTCTCGAGCACGAACACAACCCTTACGCCTCGGCGCTCTGCAGCCGCCAGTGCGTCGGCGACCGCCGGAACCTTGTAGGCCGCGAAGGTCACGAGATAGACAGAGTCGCGTGCCGAGTCAATCAGCTCCAGCAAGGCGGGCCCCGTGCTTCTGAGCGCCGTCGAAATGAGGCCGGGTCCGGACCAGACCAACTCGAGCTGTTGGCGTTGTCGCTCCTCTTGGCTTGTAGCGCTGGCGGCCAGAAGCGCATGGCCAAGCTCTGAGAGCTGCGCTGACGGCATCTCCTGCCGCCATACGGTCAACAGCTCGGAGAAGAGGCGTGCCGCATCGGCCGACAGAAACCCGCTGACTTCGGATGCCTTGCCACGTGCAAGGCAGTCCGCTGCGCGAAGGACGGTCTCCCGCGACACGTCGCAGGCGAACCGAGCAGCGGCCTCTGGCCACCGGAGCGTTGAGAGCTTAGTCACTGGAAGAGCGGCACAACGGAGCTGCCAAGGGTCTGAACGAGCAGCGAGCGGTCGAGGTACTTGTTGCCGCGCTCGCAGGACGTCTCAGGGGCGAACTGGCAGGCATGGCAGGCTGCACCGTGGAGCGACGCAGTTCCGTCATTCGCAGGGCGGTGTTCGCCACACAAAGGGTCGGATGTACACAGCTGCATCGAGTCCAGTGCCTGCCGAACGAGCGCACCCAGACGTGCAGGCTCGCCTTGCGACACCAGGCCGCCCAGCGTCCCCTCACTGTCTGGCGCAGCCGTGTACAGCAGCAGACCGGCCATCGGCAGGCCCGTGCCGTCGTCGCAGTAGATGCGCTCGCGGATGCTGGCGGCGCTGTAGCCCGACTGCAGCGCCAGTTGCCTCATCAAGGCATGCGAGAAGGAGTGAATCAATGCAAAGCGCAGGCCCGGAAAGCCCTCGGTCGGGTTGGGCATGTTGCGCGCGGTTTTCCAGCCCGCATGTGCGGCAAGGAACTCGCTCTCTCGTTCTGCGTTCTTGGCTGCCCATGCCAGCAGCACGTCCCGCTTGAACTGAAGGAACAGTCCCTCTCCCCGGACCTCGGACACGGGTACCCAGGTCGGTGCGTTACGCGACAAGGGGGCCCGCATGTCAGCCGGAATGTCGGCAGGGTCGGAGTAGTCCCCCGGGGAGTCGATGCGTGTGAAGCCCACCAGTGCGCGCACCTCCCGCAGGCGCTCGACGCGGACCACCTTCTCGAAGAACGCCTCGAAGCCCACGGGCGGCGCCACAGGGGTCAGCTCGAAGTCGGCCGTGTTCCGCGACGGGTCGGCCGCAGAGAAGACCTGCCACTCGGGTTCCTTGAGATTGCCGCTCTCTTCCTCCTTGGCGACGCCTGACCGCTTGGCCTGGATGGTCTCCCATACCTGTGCGTCGGAGTACTCCTCGAGGCCGCGCATGTTGCCGGCTGCACGAAAGGCCACGAGCACTTCCGGTGATGTGACGAGTTGCAGCATCACCCACTTGTCTTCCACCAGTTGGGGGAGCGGGTCGGCGTGCTTGGGAATCGACAAGGCCGATAGCGAGATGCCAAACCAACTGTTCGATGCGCCCAGCAGCATGGTCTCCGCGTGCTCGGTACATCCACCAGGCTCGAAGTCGCGCAGGTGCGGGCGTCGGCCGCGGCAAGCGAAGAGCGGGTCGGACTTCGCGGTATCCCCGAAGGCCTCGACCAGCGAGCGCGTCTGGCCGCATGAGTCACAGTGAACGAAGAGGTTGGCCGCCTCGTCGCCGACGCCGTACTTGCGCAGGCGCAGGGGGCCGTTGCAGTTTGTGCTTCCGCTGTGCACGTACTGCAGCCACGGGAAGTCATCGACATGCCCATGCTTGCAAACGAGCTGGAATCGCGTTGTCAGAACGGCGGGTGGTACGCCCACCGCCTTGTTGCAGGACACATGCCGGTAGCGAACCCGGTCGGGGCGGTACGGGTCCGACTGCAGTTCGAAGAGCCCCGAGCTCAACGGCGCGACCAGGTCGCACCACGGGCAGCGGTACCACTGCGGGAAAGCAGCGACGGGGACGCCGATACGCGGCCCGTTCAAGGGGTCGCGGGAGCTCTCGTCCAGGTCGACCGGGGGCAGCATCAGCCGCTCGACCTGGGACCCCAGTTGCCCTCGCACGGCCGCCAGCAGGCGCTCTTCACCGACCGGCGTGGCGTACTGGAGCTTCCAGTCGTCCAGGCCCATCACCATGGCGGCGATGTTGGGCAGGTCGACCATCGCGCCGACCCCGTAGGTGTGCAGTAGTTGTGTCGGGCGGACGTCGCCCACTCGGTGCTCGGCCATCAGCCATTTCCTCCCGTTTGTCCGGCCGACCCGGCACTCGCATTCGCTGCTGCGGCGACTTGAATGGCCAGCGTCCCTACAGGTTGCGTCGCCACTGGGGCCGAATAGCTTTGACCGTACCCGTCGTCGAGTGGGCGGTCGTCCAGCAACAGGTTGACGCTGGGTTCCACATCGCGCAGCGACCCAAGGCAGGTGAAGGTGTCCCACTCGCCAAGTCCGGCCTTCTGCAGCAGCGGCCTGGTCAAGCCATCGCGCTCCGGCTGATACCCCAGCTTGGCGCCCCCCGGCTTCGGCGCAGCCTCTCGCAGCCAACGGTCCAGGCGGTTCTGCAGCTGCCGCTGCACTTTCTGTCCCTCGGCAACCGACTGGGTGACCTCCTCTGCACGCCGCCCAATAGCTGCGACAGCAGCCTGTACCAGCGCTGCGGTACGGTCGACCTGACCTGCGGCCTGGTTCGGGTTGTAGGTGGTTCCTGGCAGGCGAACCAGGGCAGCCAGGATGGCAGACAGCCCACGGTCGACAGCTCGCCCGGCAAACGGCGTCACCGACAGCGCTTCGACGTGCTGATAAAAAGTTGCGTGGTAGTGGCCGAAGCGCTCGTAGTGCGACAGGTCACGGGGGCGCGCCCAGTTGTAGACCGTGCAAACCAAGCCAGGCGCGGCGGCGTTACGGCCCACACGACTGGTGGCCTGGATGTATTCCGAGGTTCCCTTGGGTTGGCCAGCCACCACCATCAGGCCGAGGCGCTTAATGTCCACGCCGACCGACACCATGTTGGTGGCCAGCACCACGTCCAGCGGCGAGGGCGAGCCCTTCTGGCCGGGCGGCCGCTTCGTGTGCGGCGGTAGCGCTGGGTCGTGCTGAACCTCCAAGCGGTCCAGCAGCAGCGGAATCTCGCCGGAGTTCTTGCGGGACGTCAGCTCCTCCAGGGCCGGGGTGTGGCGCCGCGCCAGTCCACGCTGGTCCATGTCACGCAGACGCGAACGCACGTCGTCGTCGATGAGGCGTCGCATGCCTCCAAGCTCGCGCATGGAGTTGAAGTAGCCCAGCACCGTCATCCACGGGTCGACCGGCTTGCCGTACTTCTGGAAGAGCGTCTGGCCAGCGGCCAAGTAGGCCACATAGACCCGGATGAGCGCCAGCTTCAGCCGCCGGCCAAACGCGGCCACACCGATGTACCGCCGCCCCGGGTACTTGTCGCTGGGCTTGCGCTGGACGCTGAAGAAGTTGTCCTCCACGTCCAGGCCCTGGGGCGGAAACACCCTCACGTCCCGCAGGAAGAGTGCGCGCATCTGCTCTCGGGCCTGGCGGACCGTTGCGGTCGAGGCAATGAGCTTTGGCCGAACCGTCTGACCGTTGACCGTCCAGGTGCAGAGCTGGTCGACGGCGGTCTCGTACAACCCCACCAGGCTCCCCAGTGGCCCTGAAATCAGGTGCAGCTCGTCCTGAATGATGAGGTCGGGCGGACGCAGCGGGCCATGGTCGACCTTGCGAACTGCAGAGAAGCCATTGCGCGCGGGGTGGTGACTCGCGTCCTCCATGCAGGGGGAGGTGAAACCATGGCGCGGGCAGTACCCGTCGACCTGCCCGAACAGCATCTGCGTGCGGCCGTTCCAGGGCATCTGGGCGAACTTGTCGACGGTCGCAATCAGCAGCGCTGGAAGGCGCCGATAGATTTCCTCGTCGACGGTCAGCACCGGAATGCCTTCGTCCGGCGACTTGGCGCGGCTGAAGTCACAGCGGCCCAAGGTGTCGCCACAGAAGGTGAAGACCCGAGCTCGCCCACGGTTGTAGGTCTCCACGGTCACGTCCTGCCCGGCCTTGACCTCGCACCCGCACCAAGGGCAGTTCGTCAGCTGTAGCGGCGAGCCGGTCCCTCGGCCCGGGCCGGCGCCTTGGGTCCGCAGGATGGCTTCGTGTGCATCCTCAATCGAGTTCGGCGTCGTCCGCTGCCCGACCCACAGCCCGATGCGAAACGGCTCCGCTCCCCAGGTCGCGCTGTCACCCCGACGAATCATTTCGCAGGCGCAGATGAGTGCCGCGGCACGCTGGAACTGCTGCAGGGTCAGTAGGCGCAGCGTGTAGCGCATGATGACCGCCACGCCGGCATGGCCCAAGCGCCCGGCCACCACACCCTGCAGGCGGCGCATGGCCAGCGTGTAGGCCGTCAGGCCGAGATACGCCTCGGTCTTGCCGCCGCCGGTGGGGAACCACAGCAGGTCTGCGATGGCCGCGGCGGACTCGTTCCGGTCTGGGTGGTCCAGCTTGGTAACGCCAGGGAGGTTCAGGAGCACGAAGGCCAGCTGGAAGGGGCGCCAGCTGCGGTTCTCTGGCAGGTCCAACTCATCCAACGTCTGCTTCGAACCGGCACGGCGCCGTTCCGAGAACAGGGCGTGGATGCGCTGCTGCCACATGGCCTGGTTTGCAAAGCGGAACGAGCGCAGCGCTGCAGCATCAGCCTCCAAAAGCGCGATGCCCGCGTCGATGCGCTGTTGCGCTTCCGCGCAGTCATCCAAGGCCTGGCGAGCAGTGACATCGAACTCATCCAGCCCATCTGCCTTGGCGTCGATGCGTGCCCGGTTGGTGGCAATCCACTCGGTGTAGGCCACCGTCAGTTGCCGCAGGGATACGAATAGGGCTGCATCGTCCATCTCGGCGAGCAGCTTCATGTCCAGCACCACACCCGCTAGCGACGGGTTGTCGTCCGCCGTCGGCGGCGTCGTCATTGGTACTTCGTAGCTCGGGGTGACGCGGGTTCGCAGCCGCACCGCCTTCTGCGGGTCGCCAGCGGCCACATCCGCGTCAACCGCGACGCCGTGCCCGCTGGCGAACTCGACGTGCTTGCGATACAGCATCTCCAGACGGACCTGCTCGTCTGATGCAGCGCCCGAGCGCCGACGCCGCTTCTGGAACACCGGGGCTCCATCTGGCGCGGCAACCTCCAGCTCGGGCTGGAAGAGAAGCTCGTCATCCTTCGGGCGGCGAGTCGCCGACGGCTGCGCGTTGACGAGGAACAGGCTGACCACCCAGTCGCCGTCCAGCTTTCTGGCTCGGCCGCGAATCACCACATCGGGCTGCGTGGCGTCGGCGGGCTTGGCGGGGATTTCGCCCTCTGCCAGGTCAATCACGACCGGCTGTCCACCCATCGGGTAGCGCTTCCACACCGTCTTGGGGTTGCCCTTGTCGGTGGTCGCTGTCGCACTCTTTTCGCGGGCGTAGCGGCCCCACCGCGGAGTCACCACGAGCTGGGTGCTGCTGCCGTTCACGGCGCAGGTCAGTCCGATGGCCGCTGGCGCCAGCGAGTCAATAGGCAGCGCCAGGTCGTCAGCGTTGCCGTCCTCCACGGTGCCTGCGCCGTCAGACGCCAGAGTGTCCGACTCCGCAGCCCTCACGACGGTTCGCTTCGGAGACAGAGTGCCAACCAAGTAGCGGTCTGAGACTCTCGGTTCGTCGACCTCTTCCTCTGGCCCGCCCGCAGGCCCGAGCAGGTCTTTGACGACCAAGTCCTCCAGTTCCGCACGCAGGTCGGTCGGCCGCTTCAGCGAGGGTGCGAGCGGGGAACTGGCATCTGGGTTCGCCGCCGCGATGGTGTTGTCAGTAGTCATTCTTTACTCCCTAGGCTTGGCGACTGCAGGTCAGCCAAACAGCTGCTGAATCAAGTCGTCAATCTGCCGGCCGTCGATGCCGCCGCGCTCGTCATCCTGGGTCACCACCAGAGTGGCCCGGTCACCGCCGCCTTCCTCCAAGGGAAGCACGTCGTTGGCGCGATACCACCGCAGCTTGCTCTCCCAGCGCGAGCGGTATCCCGCGTCCGCCAACATGCCGCAGTGCTCCCACAGGATGACGCGGCCCATCGCCTGGTCGTCGATGGTGAAGTCCGGCAGCCGGTGCTCCTTGCCATCGGTGCTGTGGAACGGAATCTCGTAGCCGGCCACGACGCCGTGCGCCGCCAACGCGTCGTCGATGATGACTTCCGACTTCGAGCGCAGAGGAGTCCCGCGACGCGACCGGTGGATGAGCTTCTCGTCCATCCACTTGCCGTTCACCTCGACTGGCGAGGGCAGCATCGCGGGGTTCTGCTTCTCGAACAGATTCGTGAACCGGCGAGGGATGACCGCGTTGTCGTCGGTCGCCAGCCCTCGCAGCTCGGACAAGTCACCCTGGTGCAGGATGACCACCCGGCGCTGCTGCCGCGTCAACGCTGTGTAGAGCATCTCGCGGCTGACGAGCCGGCTCTTCCTGGGCAGCACCAGGATGGTGGTGCCGAACTCGCTGCCCTGTGCTTTGTGGACCGTGACCGCGTACGCCAGCTCGAGCAGCGGCGAACTTTCGTCGTCGAAGTCCCAGCCGGCGAAGTTGTAGGCAAAGCCGGGTTGCGACGAAAACTCGACCCGTGTTCGCCACGGCTCATTGCCATACGACGCAGTTGCCTGAATTTCACCCTCGACAACGCCAATCTCACCGTTCGCGATGTACTGCAGTGCACCCGCTTCCGGTGTCACGAACTTGCGCTTGTGGTTGCGCACGTTGATGACTTTGTCGCCGTAGACGATTTCCTCCGGCCCACGCGGTGGGGTGAAGTAAGGACGCCCGCGCACGTGTTTGCTGGCCCAGGCCACGGCGTCCTTGCGGAAGGTCTTGTGCAGCAGGCGGTTGATATCCCTGGCGCCGAGGACCTCGTTGCGCAGCGGCGTCAGCACCTGCCAGTCCTCCACCCGTCTCGCAGCACCCAGGTTGAAGGACACGTGGTCGCCCTTCAGTTCGCCGCCGTAGCTGACCGCGAAGCTCATCTGGTCGTCGATGCCCTTGAGCCCCAGTTCACGGCACAGCACCTCGAGCAGCTTGTTCCGGAGTTCTTCGGTCGTATCCCAGCGGTGCGTAGCGACACGCCCCGTCGGGTCGCCCTGACCGGTCAGCACGGACCAGACTTCGTCCTCACCCGGTGCCAGGGGTCGGCCGCTGAACCAGTTGGCCAACTGCAGGTCGATGGGGAAACTGGCCTTCTCTCCGGACGCCTTGTGCCTACGTTGGATGGTGAGTTCCGCGTATCCACGGCCCACCCTTGGGAAGAGCGCCTCGGCGTTGGGCGGCGTCAGGTGGGTCACCGCATCGAAGAAGGGCTTGCCCGCGCCGATGGGCGGCAGCTGCCGCGGGTCGCCCACGAGGATGAGTCGCTCGACGCTCGCCTTCACCGCATCGAGCAGGGCCCCCAGCATGTCTTCCGTGAGCATGGACGCCTCGTCCACGATGAGCGTCTTGGCCCCCGTGTACGTTGCGCCTTGGACGGTCTTGTACACGCCCGTCCGGCCGTCGTAGCGCCCGCCACAGCTCGCGAGGAACTGCGCCAGTGTCTGCGCGTCGTGCCCGCACTTCTGCGACAGCTGCACCCGCGCCTTGCCTGTGGGCGCCAGCAACAAGACGCCCTTGGCGGCAATGTCCTCGTGCTGGCACAGGGCCTTGAGCACCGTCGTCTTGCCTGCGCCCGCTGGCCCCACCAGCACCGAGAAGCGTGACGCTGCCAGCTCCGCCAGCGCAGCGGCCTTCTCGTTACGCGCGCGCACCTCATCGGCGTCGGATTCATCCAGCGGGGGAAGCAGCTTGTCCAGCCGCGCCCGCCAGTCGTCCTTGAAGGGGAAGCGTGCCCCAAGGCGTGCCCGGTCATGGATTTGCTTGGACAGCAGCGAGTTGAAGCCCAGATACCGGAACAGCTGCAAGGCCGGTTTGCCGCCCTTGATGGTGACCCGCTTCAACTCGTACGAGAAGAAGTCGGCGACCGCCTCAATGACGTCCTCCGTGATGGGGCACGGCGGCTCGAGCTTCGCGTTGCGAATGCCGAGGATGACCATCTCCTCGGATAGCAGCGTGTGCCCCTCGCTGCGGGCTGCCTCCTCGAGCTGCTCGATGATGAGCGCCCTGACTCGACGCTTGTCGAGAGGCCCCGACATGCGGGACACCTCCGGCAGCGGATGCGCCAGCGCCACCACCTCGGCAGGGAAGGCCCCGCGGTCGATGGTCTCCAGCGTCACACGCTCCAGACGCTCGTCGTCAGACGTCGGCACCGCGAAACGGTCACCCTCGTACAGGACGTACGGGTTCTCCAGCAGTTGGTCGTCCACGTAGTCCAGACCGGCCGCACTGCGGACCGCGCCGACGTAGTAGCGCTCGGCCTGTGAGTTTGTCAGCGCGAACCGCGCCAGCAGCTTCAACAGCTCCAGCCGACTGGGCTTGAGCTTCTTCCACGCTTCACTGAGGTCGGCCGTCACCAAAGACGCCAGGCTGGCTGGCAGCGAAGCCGGCTTGCGCATGGCTTGGTCGACCAGCGGCCAGGGGTCTTCGTTCTCCTTCAGCTGCCCCGCCAGGTGCATGGCCAGGAAGCTGCCATGCTGCACGCCGAAGGCCGTGAGCGCGGCGCCAAGGCCGGGGTACGGCCCTCGCAGCTTCCACAGCTCCGAGATGCGGGCGTCAATCCAGCGCAGCGCCTTGTCGACCGGTGTGGTGTCGGGCACCACCTTGCGGGCGGCCTCCAGCGCCATGCGGCACTCGAGCATGGCGGAGATGGCGCCGTCCTGACTGACGTGCTCGCACACGTACGAGAACTCCATCGTCCGGTCGGCCGGCGAGAACGCCAGGCACTTGCTCCAGTCGACCTCGGCGCCTCGCTCCTGCGCTTCAACCAGTTGCGCATAGGGCATCAGGAAGCCGTCGCCGCTGTCGTCCAGGCGAATCGAGTGCCCGACAACCACATCCCACACATAGGACGTGTCAGCGTCGGCCGGCTTGCCCTGCCGCTGATACTGCAGCGGCTTGCCTACCGTTGTGACGCGCCCCACGCCCACGATGACGCGCCGCGGGTCATCGGAGAACGGCGTCTGCTTGGCGTAGAAGAAGCACAGCGAGGCCTGGGGCTTGATGGTCCCGAAGAAGCCATCGAGCAAGGCCCGCTGATTGCGACCGTTTTGCACCCAGCCGGATTCCACCAGCCACTGCGGCTCTGTCGGCTCGCGCGCCGTGTCGTAGTCCAGGCGCCAGCCCTTGGCCAGCTCATCGGCGAACTCGCGCCGCATCCACTTGAAGGGGATGCAGGCGGCGGTGAACGGCGACTGCTGCAACGCCGTCACCTCCAGGTCACTGTGCGCTTCGCTGCCGCTGTGCTTGTACGGGTGGGTCAGGTTGCGACGCAGCGTGAAGGGCGCCATGAAGGTCGCGCGTTCTTTCACGCAGGGCGGCAGTTCGTCCTCCTGAAGCGAGTCGAACCGACGTCCTGCAATGCAGGCTTCGAGTTCGTCCCGCTTCGACTCAGCGATTTCCGGCAGCACCACGCAGGAGCCGTTGTCCCGGGGCCTTTTGCATACCGTGCCTTGCCATAGGTCGTCGTGCCAGGGCACGCGGATAGAGACGTGGTTGATGAAAGGCATGGTCGAAGTACTCAATCAAACAATGGGGTCTGTGCTGCTGGCGGTGTTGACTTCTTCGCGGCCGGGCGGCCGGCGCGCTTTCTGGGAGGTACCCGTTCTTCAGGCGCAGCTTGCAGGCTTTGCGCGGCTTCCTGCTCTTCTCGATAGCGCTGGCGGTTCAGCGCTGCAAGGCGTCGGAGGACCTCTAGGCGCGCTGCCTCGGAAATCGTGAAGCGAACCCTATCGTTCGCCGGCAGGGCTTCCACCTCGTGGAACCCATGTTCTAGGACCAGGTCGTTCCAACCGAACGAGTTTGAAAGGGTTCGGTCAATTTGGACGAGCAGATGGCGCAGCCCAACAATCTCCGCGTCCTGCCTCCTTACATCATGAAAGCGGTTTGACAACTCGGTCAGCCCCAGCCCCTCGCTCGCAGTCAACTGTCGTCTGCGCTCCTCGAAGTCAGCACCTAGGCGCGCTAGCTCGTCGTTTACTTGAACTGGAAACGGAAAGGTCTCAAAAACGACAGTTGGGGTATAGGTCATCCGTGTCTCGAGCGTTGCGCCATGCCGTCTCGCCCATGCTTCATGCAGGCTACTCAGCAGCAAGGCGAGCTGGTTGGGAGAATCAGAGGCAATAACGACCAGTCGCTGGTCGAACACCATCGTGTTGTCGACGAATGCTGGCGCCAAGTACTTCGATACCTGAGACAACGCAATCACTCTCGATGGTCGCGACTCGTCTCGTACCCATCCGTCCGGGTGCCTCGCAAATGCCGCCCCGCGTCCTATTGCGTGGTAGAGCGCCTTCGCATCCCGACCGAATAGCCACCACTTCCTCCTACGACCATCGGCGGTCGCGTTTCCACTGAGTTGGTCCCGCTCGGGCTTGACCAGCTTGCGGACGATGTCTAGCAATTCCGGGAAGTCCGCCGCGACTCGGCCTGGATAGTCAGCAGGTACTGTCCCGTCTCGAAGCCAGAGCGCGCGCTGCCTGTCATCTGCCGCAGACCAGAGGCCCTCAGCCTCTGAGCGCTCCAGCGGCCAGTCCCAGAAGTTGATTACCCATCGAGACGCCCGCTGTTGTGGATGCGAGTTCAGGTCCTCCCCGTTCAGGTACGCGAATAGCGCTTCGGCATTGCTGCGGTTACGAGCGATGAGCGCCTGAGCATCCTCGGGCGACATGGTGAAACCAATTCCCAGCACGATGGAGCCCTGAAAGCTTTTGCCGGCGTTGGCGGCCAAAGGCTTCGGGCTCCACTCGTCCTCAGCGGACAAGAAGGCGGAGATGGTTGGCACAGCCAAACCGTTGATGCGACGAACGCCAGACCAAGCGCCGCGAGCTCCGTGAACGGCACTCGCAGAGACAGCTGCCGCACCCGGCCACTCGAAATTGGGCTTCGCCGCGTACAGCGCTATGCCCTGGTGCAGCATGGCTTCCAACCCCACTTGCCGCGTGTCGCCCTCGGCGATGGTGTTCACTGCCAAAAGGCCAAAGGTCCCCGCAGCCTTCAGAACTTGCTTGGCACGCAAGAAGAAGTAGGCGCAAAGGTCTGCGCTACCGCGACGTCCATCGGCCAGGTACAGCACCATATGGTCGCGGTAGTCAGTGCCAAAGAGTCCCGTAAGTTTTTGACCACCGACGAAAGGTGGATTGCCAACCAGCGCATCAAAGCCGCTGGAGCCGGATGCCGTAAAGACTTCCGGGAACTCCACCAGCCAGTGGAAAGGCCGGCGTGGCTCGCCACTGCTGTTGGCCGTACCCAGCATCTGGCTCGCAGACTGGCGCAGTGGCCAAAGCAATGTGTTCTGGCCACCTTCTGCAGCGAGGCGCTGCTCGCTTGTAGGTGCCAGCGTGCTTCCTGCCTGTAGTAGCAGCTCCTCCAGGCGAGCATCGAGCAGCGTTGCGCTTCGCTCCGCGTTGGACCCTGCGGTGGAGAGCGCTGCGCCCACGATGAGGTCGGCCAGCACGCGCACCATTGCCAGAGAGTTCTCCGCCTCGCGGTGCAGCTGAGCCTTCAGCTCGGCATCGCGCACATCCAGTGCCGTGAACCGCTCCAAGGCCTCGCGCTTGCTCCGCGCTTCTGCCAGCAGTTGTTGAACCTCAGCAAGCAGGTAGTCCACCACGCGGGTCTGCGAACGCGACGGCACGAGGTGGAAGCGCTCCAGCTGGGCCGGGTCGTGCAAACCCAGCAAGCTGTCGCCGGACTTGATGGCATGGTCCAGGAAGGTGAACGGCCGGTGCTTGTGCAGGGTAACAAGCCACAGGGACAGCTTGGCCATCTCGACGGCCATGGGGTTGAAGTCCACCCCGTACAGGCAGCGCTCTGCGACCAGGCGCCGCGCCAGCGCCAGGCGCTCTTCGGGCTCAGGCGGCAGCAGCTGTTGGCTGTGGCTGGCGCCGGCTGGCAGTGCCTCGGGCACGGTGAGCGGGCCGCTGCCGCCGGACTCTGCCTCAGCCTTGGCCCAGCCCTCGACCACCCGCTCCGCCATGTAGCGGCAGGCCTGGACGAGGAAGGCGCCCGAGCCGCAGGCGGGGTCACAGACCTTGAGGGCCAGGATTTCGGTCGGCGTCTTCAAGGCCACCGGCGACGGCTCGATGCCATGGCTGACGCCCGTGTAGAGCAGCGGGTCCAGCGTCGTCTTGACGACCTCTTCGGTCAGCGTACGCGGGGTGTAGTGCGTGCCGGTGCTGCGACGGTCGCTGCCCTTGGTGACGTACACGCTGCCGGTGTGGATGACCACCGGGTGCCCCGACGAGTCGTCGCGCAGCAGGTGGGCAAAGCGTGCGATGCGGTTGTACAGGCCGTCGTGGCCAGCGCATACGGCCTGGAGCGCCAAGGCGCGGGGGGGCTCTTCGCGGCGGAGGTCGCTGCGCAGGGCGGCGAGCGAACGGCCGGTGCGCTCCTTGAGATAGTCGACCAGGGCTTGCTCGCTCTCGGCGGCCTTCGCTTCGAGCACTGAAAGTTCGACCTCCACATCGTCGCCACCGCTGCCGCGCAGGCCCAGTACCGTCGACGCGGCGCGGCGGGCCGTGTGGTCGAGCAGGCCTTCGTACACGTGGCCAATCTGCTCGATATCCAGCGCTCGGAAGCTCAGCCGCCGAGGCTCCACGCCGCCGCCCGGGATGCGCATCTGCAGGAACTGCAGCGCCTCCAGCAGGTGCAAGACGGTGCGGTTGCTGACGAGCAGCGGCTGGGCGGGGACTTCTTGCCAGTGGGTTCCGGACTGGCGCCCCTCCAGGAAGGGGAAGCGGTCGGGGTCGAACAGCGCGCCGCCGTAGGCCGGCAGGCGCATCTGGTCGTGCTCCACGCCCGCGTGGATGGCGCGGAAGGTGGAGAGCAGCCGGGACCAGGCATCGTGCCGGTAGGCGAGCAGGCTCTCGTCTGGCACCTCGCGCAACTGGTCGCGCAGGGTGGAGACGGCGTAGTGCCGGTTCCAGAGCGGGTCGCCCAGCAGGAGCAGCCCTCGCTCCTCGGCAGACAGCACGAAGACCAGCCGCATCATCACGGTCAGCGCGGCTTGGTACAGCTCTTTTTCGCCCACGCCGGTGAGCAGCTGCCCATTTCGGTCGGCGTTGATGCGGTCGACGGCCTGGACCAGCACTTCCACCGCCTTGCGCACCTGCAGGCCGAGCTGGTCGGTCACTTCCTGCTGGTTTTGCGCGCTCTCGGCCAGCTGGGCTGGCAGCCGGTCCCGTTCCGCTACGCCGAACAGGCGCATCGCGCCCATCAGCGAGCTGAACGCGCGCAAGGTGAGCGGCTCTTCGCTCCACAGCGCCGCATCCCAGGTGACGTAGGTGGCGGGCTCGCCGGGGCGAGAGGCCACCAGCATCCAGTGCGAGCCGTTGGTCACCAGCCCCAAGGGAACGCCCGTTCCCTGCAGCAAGGCCAGCATCCGCGTGGCGGGCGAGGCTTGCCAGCGCGCGCTGTTGACCGTTCGGTCCAGGTCTTGTGCGCCCGGGTAGGAGACGACCAGCTGCGCTGCGCGCTCGTCTTCGGCGCGCTTGACGACCCACTGGGGCCGCAGGGTTTCGCCGTGCTCGGCCACGGTGAACTCCAGGCCGGGTGGGATGGCTTGGTCGGTGAGCAGCACCTCCTCGGGCAGGCTCAGGATGCGCTTCAGCACGAACTGAAGCCAGGCATGGTGGACGGCTCGGTCGCCTTCGGCGTCTTCCCATTCGGCGAAGGCCAGTCGCGTGTCGCGGCTGACTCCAGCGTCCAGAGATTCGAGTTGCTGCGGAAACACCCGCAGCAGAACGGGCAGCGACAGGAAGGGGCCGGAGATTTCGACCAGCGAGAGCCATTCGGCGTGATGACGGGCGACGGACATGGGCTTATCGCTTGCTCAGCCCAGCGGGCACGAGGTAGGTCACGGACACCGGGAACAGGCGCGGCGATGGCTTGGCGTAGCGTGAACGGATGCGCTCTTCCTCGCGGGCCATTTCCTGCGGCAGGTCGGTCAGGCGCCGTTCGAGTGCACTGCGGTCCCGCTCGAGTTGCTCACGCTCGGGGGTGGAGAACAGCTCCAGCTGCGGCTGGGCATCATGGAGCTGGGCGCGAATGCTGGTGATGAGCTCGCCAATGCTTGAACGCATGGCGGCCACCTCCGCCTCGGCCCGCTCATCGAGGCGGCTTTGCAGCGTCTTGGTGCGGTCCTTCATGCGGGCCTCCAGCGCGCGCCACAGGTTCTCACGGTGCGATGGCCACAGGGGTGCAACGCTCTCTTCAAACCAGTCCGGGGCGGGCTGCGGGAGACCTGAGGCTGCCAAGCGCTCCAGTTCGCCGACCCGGTCGATGCGGGTGAAGCGCCCCTCCCGAAGCTGCCCCCCGGCGAAGATGACCTCTTCGTGGATACGCTGGTTATCGCCGCCGAGCACCACCAGGCGGGCGTGCGCAATCGCGACGGGAACATCGGTGGTGTTGGGCGGCACCAGCCGGGCGGTGATGCGGCTGAGCTTCTGTTCGCCTTGTGACCAGACCTGCGCACGCAGCAGTTGCAGGCACATCTGCACCAACCGGTGGTTCAGGTGCACCAAGACCACGTCGTCTCGCCCCTGCGTCAGCGCATGGTCGAAGACGATGGGGCGAACCTCGTGCGTGTGCGGGTGGGCTAAGCCATCGTAGGCCGACTGCCACGTACCCACCAGGCGTGGCAGGCGGTAGACGGGGCACCGGTCGCGCTGACCAGTGGGGTCTGGCCAGACGCCCGGGAGGGTGGCCTCGATGAGGGGCTGCTGGCCAGCCAGTGCCAGACCCGCTTCGACCACCGCGTGGATGGCGTCAGGCGTTAGGTTCAGCTCGCGTCGCGTGTCTTGCAGTTGGCCATGCAGCCGAGCCAGTTGGGCGTTGAGTTCGTTCTCGGCGCGGCGCACCCGCAGGAGTTCCCGCGCCGGCTGGGATTGGCGTTCTGCCTCGGTCGTGTCCAGGCTGCGGCGGCGACCTAGCATCGCCTCGGTCACCTGGCGCGAGATGACCGGACCGACCTTGCCGAGGTCTTCGCGAATCGTCTCCACCTTGCGCGCGGCTCGGAGCAGGAATTCCAGGTCTCCCTCGAGGTCGCCCGGGTTGGTGTCTTGCGCCAAGCGTGAGCGCTGGTGGTAGCCCTGGCCGACGAAGTGGAAGATGTGAACTTGCGGTTGGCGCTGGCCATGGCGGTCGATACGACCGTTGCGCTGCTCCATGCGGTTCGGGTTCCAGGGCACTTCGATGTGGACCAGCTTGCTGCAGTGGTTCTGCAGGTCCAGACCCTCGGAGGCCGAGTCGGTGGCCAGCAGGATGCGTACGTCCGACTGCGCCGGTGATGCCTGGAAGGCGTTCTTGACCTGCTCGCGGTCCTCCAAGGGCATGCCGCCGTACATCAGCTGCACCCGACCCGGGCCCGTGAAGCCGGCGGTGACCAGCCGCTCCTGCAGCCATTTCTGGGTGGCGCGGTACTCGGTGAAGAGGATGACCCGCCGCTCGTTCCACTGCCCATCGGGCATCAGCGTTTGCTTCAGCCAGGCCAGCAGGGCCTGAAGCTTGGAGTCGCCACGGGCGGACATGCGGTCCGCATAGGCGCGGAGGTTGTCGAGCACCTGCGCTTCTTCTTCGTTCAGTGGCCGGAACAACGAGGCCGCGGTGGTCACGGCCTCATCCGCTGCCGTGTCCCACTCGGCGTCGCTCTCGACTTCGACCTCCTCGTCCAGGCCGTCAATCATTCGACGCAGAAGTCCGGTTGAAGGCGAGGCCTGGGCCGCGCGCCTGCGGTTGGCCAGCGACTCCACGTGCTTGGCCAGCGTGGTTCGGAATGCCTCTGGCGACGAGAAGAGCCGCTTCTTGAGCAGCTTGAGAACAAACTCCGTCGCATAGCGCTCGCCATCGTCGCGGGCTCCGGCGGCACGCAGCTCGGAATAGCGCTTGAGGTCTTGGTGAGCCTGCCGCTCCTCCGGTGTGTAGGCCACCTCCAGTGCCTCGATGACACGTTCGGGGTACCGGGGTGTGCCATCCCAACGACGCGGGAGTTCGCGCTTGAGGCGTCGCACCATGACGGCTGCCAGCTGCTCGGGCTTGGGCCTAACAGCACGCGCAAAGCGCTGGTCGTCGAGCAGCTCTAACAGCGCCGAGAAGCTCTCGGGGTAACCGTTGTGCGGTGTGGCCGACAGGAACAGCTTGTGTTCGAAGTGCGGTGCCAGCAGCCGGATGGCCTGCGTGCGCTGGGAGTCGGTGGCGTACTTTCCGCTGCCGGACGGTGCGACGTTGTGCGCCTCGTCAACCAACAGCAGGTCGAACCGCCGCGGGTAGGAGGGCTGCCCCGCGGCAGGCAGCACCTCGCGCATCAGCCGCAGCGGCCGCTCGCGCTTCAGGAAGTCGATGGATGTGATGAGCCGCGGGTAGTGGCTCCAGGGGTTCACGTGCAGGCCGCGGCTGCGGCGAAGCTGTTTCATGGCCTCGCTGTCGACGATGCGGAAGTCCAGGCCGAACTTGTCTCGCATCTGCTCGCGCCACTGAATCTGCAGGCCCGACGGGCAAACGATGAGCACCGAGCGGATGCGGTGGCGGAGCATCAGTTCTTGGACCACCAAGCCGCTCTCGATGGTCTTGCCCAAGCCGACGTCGTCAGCGATGAGCAGGTTGACCCGAGGCATCTGGATGGCGCGAGCCAGCGGGTCGAGCTGGTAGTCCTCGATTTCGATACCTGCCCGAAAGGGAGCCTGCAGGGTGCTGGTGTCGGTCTGCGAGACGGCGCCCCAGCGCACGGCGTTCAGGAACGCGTCCAGTTGGACGGGGCTATCGAACCCGGTCAGCTCGGGCATGGACGCCCGCTCCAGCACCGACGTCCCAGGCTCCAGCTCCCAGACGACCCGCAGTTCTTCTCCGAGGGCGTCGTCCTCGACAGAGGACATGGAAACCAAGTGCTGAGGCACCGAGCCTGTTTGTCCCGCCTCGACCGAAGTGACGACGAACCGTCGATTTCGAGCCTGTACGAGCTGGCCAGGCGCCGGGAGACCCCGCTGAATGCTGACGACTTCTGACACGTTGTGTATATCTCCGGTACCTAGATGGACCAGCTTCGCGATCGGCTGCCCGGCTAAGAAGCGACGTCGGACGATGGTGCGAGGCGCACAGTCCAGTGACCGCCCGGTTCCTGCTGCAGGGCCAACAGTTCATACGTGCGCACCATGTCTAACAGGCCGGAGTGCCCGTAAGTCTGCGGCGAAAACGCAGGGTCGGTGCGCTTGAGGTACTGCCCTAGGGCGCCCAGGTGTACCTTTCCTTCAGACGAGTTGCTTGCGAGCAGCTTGACTGCCTCAACGACGATTAGGGGGCGGCGCTTCGGAATGGGCTTTGCCGGTTCGGGCTTGGGCGCCTCGGGCTTGAGCAGCTGGCAACCACTGCCCACAGATGACTCTGCTACCTCGGGCTTGATCCACTGAAAGAACTGGTCGCTGGCGTTCCGCAGCGCGTCGGGCGTCTTGGCCTCCCCGACGATGTGCACGATGGCCCCGCGCTCCCGCAGCTTTCGGCAAAGGTAGGCGAAGTCGGAGTCGCTAGTGACCAAGCAGAAAGTGTCTGCACGGTCGTCGTACAAGGCCTCTACGGCGTCCAGGGCGAGCGCGATATCCGAGGTGTTCTTGCCCGAGGCGTACTGATACTGCAGGCAAGGCGTGAAGGCCAGACGGACAAGCGCCTCCTGCCACTTGTTGGCCAGCGTGGCGTGATTGCCGTACCCGCGGCGGAGCACGACGCGGCCGAACTGCGCGACGACCCGGAGGGCGAACTCGAGAACCTCGGGACTTGTGTTGTCGCAGTCCACCAGGAGGGCGACGCGAGCTTCGACTGGGGCGGCGGCTCGAGAGGACATGGATCTCCCTGTTTTCCTGCAATCGTACGGTTAGCCATGTCGATCTTGGCCAACTAAGATGGCATTTCGTTCGGGTGCCAGAGTCGAGACCTGCTCGGCTCGCCGAGCAGCGCGGATCGCGGGGTAGCGGGTCGGCGTCGGCGCGTCCAGCCACAGCCGTGCCTGTGCGGCCAGCTACATGGGCGAACAACGAATGGCTGGTTGCGGCGGGGGCTACCGTTCAACCGCCAAACCTGACCGTCCGCACGCAGTCTTGGGACTAAACCGCTCTCGCGGTAGGCGCTCCGGC
>DAORNK010000028.1:0-15474 GCA_035440985.1 Rubrivivax sp.
GCTGCGCGAACTTACGAGGGCGTGTCACTTGGAACTGTCAAAGTCGGGTCAGAGCCTCAGTGCGGGTGCAGGTCCACCGGCCGCGTGGGCTCGTAGACTGGCTTCGGTTCCGCCGATTGCACCATCGGCTGGGTGTCGGGCCAGACCGATGGCAGCGTGGCTGTCGGCGCATCGGGCGCTGCCGGGCAGGCCGCGCGTGTGGCCAAACGCTGCAAGGCCGCGTCGGATGTGGCTTTGTGCGCAGTGGCTTCGCGTGTGCCGGCCAAGGCGGACTGTTGCGACTCCAGCGCGGCGTTCAGTGCCTGCAGACGCACATCCACACCACGGATGTGCTCTTCCAGCATGAAGCGTGAGTTTTCGGCCGTTTCAAGTTCGCGGCGCAGGTCGGCCAGGCGTGCACGGTGTTCGAGCCACGCCACGGCCACAGCCACGGCGAGCAAGGCTGCGCTCCCGATGCCGATCCAGTTGAGCAGGCTGTCCATCACCCGGCTATCGACCGTTTGGCGCCGGTCTTGAGGCCATGCTTCACGGCCGCCGGCCGGCTGCGAAACCCCCGGTGCGGGTGCGGCAGGCCGTGTGCGCCGACAATGCCCGCCTGGCCGGAGCACCGGCGTTCTGCCTCCCACCTTGCCCGCGCAGCCCATCCTCGCCGTCCCTGCCAAGCCACTCACGGCCTACCGGCCTTTCTGGGCCAGGCGGCTGGGCCGGGCGCCCTTCCTGCCGATGAGCCGGGCCGAGATGGACGCGCTGGGCTGGGACAGCTGCGACGTGATCATCGTCACCGGCGATGCCTATGTCGACCACCCCAGCTTCGGCATGGCCGTGATCGGACGCGTGCTGGAAGCGCAGGGCTTCCGCGTGGGCATCATCGCCCAGCCGGAGTGGAACAGCGCCGAACCCTTCCGCGCGCTGGGCCGGCCGAACCTGTTCTTCGGCGTGGCGGCCGGCAACATGGATTCGATGATCAACCGCTACACGGCTGACCGGAAGATCCGCACCGATGACGCCTACACGCCTGGTGGCCTGGGCGGCAAGCGCCCCGACCGGGCCACCCTGGTCTACACCCAGCGCTGCAAGGAAGCCTTCGACGAAGTGCCGGTGCTCATCGGCGGCATCGAGGCAAGCCTGCGGCGCATCGCGCACTACGACTACTGGCAGGACAAGGTGCGGCGCAGCATCCTGGCCGACAGCAAGGCCGACCTGCTGCTGTACGGCAACGCCGAGCGCGCCATCGTCGAGATCGCCCACCGGTTGGCGGCGCGCAAGCCGCTGGCTTCGATCACCGACGTGCGCGGTACTGCCTTCATGGTGCGCAGCGGCCACGAACCGCAGGGCTTCACGCAGATCGACTCGGCGCAAGTCGACCGGCCGGGCCGCATCGACGCCCACCTGAACCCCTACCTCAGCAGCGAAGAGGCCTGCGACAAGGCCCAAGCCGCCACTCCCATCGCCCTGCCAACCAGCCGCCGCCTGGCGCTGCCGCCGCGTGAGGCGACCGTGATCCGCCTGCCGGCCTACGAGCAGGTCAAATCAGACCCCGTGCTCTACGCCCACGCCAACCGCGTGCTGCATCTGGAGACCAACCCGGGCAATGCGCGCGCGCTTGTGCAACGCCATGGCGATCGTGATGTGTGGATCAACCCGCCACCGATCCCGCTCGGCACGGCCGAGATGGACTACGTGTTCGACCTGGAGTACGCGCGCAGCCCGCATCCCAGTTACGCCGACGACACCTGCAGCCACGACGGGCCGACCAGGATCCCGGCCTGGGAGATGATCCGCTTCAGCGTCAACATCATGCGCGGTTGCTTCGGCGGCTGCACCTTCTGCAGCATCACCGAGCATGAAGGCCGCATCATCCAGAGCCGCAGCGAAGACTCGGTGGTGCGCGAGATCGAAGAGATCCGCGACCGCGTCAAGGGCTTCACCGGCGTCATCAGCGACCTGGGCGGCCCCACCGCCAACATGTGGCGCCTGGGCTGCAAGAGCCGCGAGATCGAAGCCGCCTGCCGCAAGCCCAGCTGCGTCTACCCCGGCATCTGCCCCAACCTGAACACCGATCACGCGCCGCTGGTCCGGCTGTACCGCCGCGCGCGCCAGCTGCGCGGCATCAAGAAGATCCTGATCGGCAGTGGCCTGCGCTACGACCTGGCCGTGCAGAGCCCCGAGTACGTGAAGGAGCTGGTCACCCACCACGTGGGCGGCTACCTGAAGATCGCGCCCGAGCACACCGAGGCCGGGCCGCTCTCGAAGATGATGAAGCCCGGCATCGGCAGCTACGACCGCTTCAAGCAACTGTTCGAGCAGTTCTCGGCCGAGGCGGGCAAGAAGCAGTACCTGATCCCGTACTTCATCGCTGCGCACCCGGGCACCACCGACGAAGACATGATGAACCTGGCCATCTGGCTCAAGCGCAACGGCTTCAAGGCTGACCAGGTGCAGACCTTCTACCCGAGCCCGATGGCCACCGCCACCGCGATGTACCACAGCGGCTTGAACCCGCTGAAGGGAATCAGCCGCCACACCGAGGGGCCGGCCGCGCGCGCCGAAAAGGTGGATGTGGTGCGCGGCGAACGCCGCCGCCGCCTGCACAAGGCCTTCCTGCGCTGGCACGACTCCAACAACTGGCCGCTGCTGCGCGATGCGCTGAAGGCCATGGGCCGGGCTGATCTGATCGGCAATGGGAAGCATCAGCTCATTCCGAGCTACCAGCCAGCCCTCGATGGGGGTTACCAGAGTGCACGGAGGAAGAACTGCACGCCAGCGGGCGTGGTATCAGCGCGGCGTGGCCAAGCCATCACCCAGCATACGGGCCTTCCACCTTGGCCGGGTGCACCGGCAAGCAAGCGCAAGCGGAAAGCCTGAACGCAACATTCAGGCCCCAGGCGTACCCCTGCGTCTTGGCGGCGGTGGGCGCTCAGTTACCGCGACGACGACGGCGTGACGTGGCCAGCAGACCCAGCACCGCGGTCGAGGTCAGCAGCAGCATTGAAGGCTCGGGCACCACGGCCGCGGTCATCATCCTGCCAAGCGTGGCGTGGACCTGTGTGGTGGGGTGGATGTTGTCGACGAAGAAGGAAACGGAACAATCGGATTGCCCGCCCGGCGCACCGTTGACAGGAATCAGGCAGCCATTGGTGGTGTTGAGCAAACCGTTGCCAGGCGCGGCGGCCAGCACCGCATGCTGAGCGGCGAATACGTCAAACTGCACCAGGTTGGAGCCGAGCAACTGTTGCTCCAGGCCGTCGTAAGCGGCCTGGATCGCGCTGTTGAGCATGCTGGCCAGAAACGAGACCTGGCCGCTGGCCACAGGGCCCAAGGCCAGGACTTCCGGTGTCAGACCCACATCGGGGATGTTGGGCAAGAGAAAATTGCGTGCCCCCAAACCGTACAGCACGGTCACCGCGCCTGTGAGGTTGGTGACGATGTCGGTGAACGTTGCGACCGGATTGGCGGTGCCCAGCGCATCGCGCAGGTCATTCGCGCCTGCCCAGACCATGAACAGGCCATCAGCATAGGCCGGGTTCGCGCCGCCCAGGGCAAAGGCAGCCACCTGCGTGGTGAGACCGGTGCTGGGAAGAACGCCGTCCAATCCAGTGCGCGCGCCTCCGATGGCGTACTGGAACTGTTGCGCGGCACTCAGGCCCAGGTTGTCGCCCAGATACTCGGCCGCCACGGGGCCATCGGAGAATCGGCCGCCCTGGTAAGGCCCTGGCACCAGCAACCCACCTTCGTTGGGGGGCAGTGGAATGGCATTGCCACCACCGGCATCCGAAAGGCTGTCTCCAAACACGAACAATGAGGTGAAGCCTGCCCAAGCGGTGCCCGGCAACAGCGCCAGCGCTAAAACCACGGCCGCCAGCATGCCAAGCCGGTGAAGGTGAGTTGGAAGCGCGCGTGCAGGCAGCATCTTGGTCTCCGAGCGAAGTGCGAACAAGACTCGAAGTGTCGAATGGCGTCGGGCCATGCGGCTAGGTATTCACCCGTGTGCCCCCCCAGAACGGGGGCGCGGCTCGACGAGAGCGGCGGCGAGCGCTTCCAGTTCTTGCGACGTGTTGTAAGCCTGAACCGAAACGCGCATGAAGCTCCGTTGGCCGTGCGTGGTCACAGGCACCTCGATGCGGTGCTCGTTGAGCAGGCGTTGCCGCAGGGCCTCAGGGTCAGAAGTGAGCACGGGAATCGGCACCATCTGCCCGTGCGAGGAGTCCGCTGCAATCGGCGTCAGGCCATTCTGCTGGCAGAGCACTTGCAGCAGAGTCAGCGCCGCTTCGTGGCAAGCCTGCCGCAGTTGCGGCCAATCATGGCTGCGCAGAAACTCCAGCGCCGCCGGCACCGCCAGGAAGGGCGCCAGATCCCTCGTGCCCTGCCACTGCAACCGGCGCTCCAGCCCCGTGTGCCCCAGGTAGGCCTCGAATCCCGTGTGGCCCGCGGTGCCCTCCAGGTAACCCCAGCTCAGCACGGTGGCGTCGATGTGCCGCTGCTGTTCCGGCCGTACGTGCAGGAAGGCCGTGCCCTTGGGACCGCACAGCCACTTGTGGCAGTTGCCGGTGTAGAAATCAGCACCGACCGCCTGCAGGTCCAGGTCGATCTGCCCTGGCGCATGCGCGCCATCGATCAGCGTGGCGATGCCCCGCTCGCGCGCGCGGCCGCACAGGTCCTGCACCGGGAAGATCAACGCCGTGGTCGATGTGATGTGGCTGGCGAAGATGAGCCGTGTGCGCGGCGTCGCGGCATCCAGCAGGCGCTGCGCCCAGGTCTCGGGTTCGAAGGGCAGCGGAATCTCGACGCGCCGGTAGTGCGCGCCCACCTTGTCGCAGATGATGCGCCAGGCCGCATCGCAGGCGCCGTATTCGTGGTCGGTGCCCAGCACTTCGTCGCCGGCCTGCAGCGCCAGGGAACGGGCCACCGTGTTGACGCCGGTGGTGGCGTTGGGCATGAAGACCAGGTCGTCGGTGGCGGCGCCCAGGTAGGCGGCGAGCGCGCCACGAGCCTGGCGCAGCAGCTCCGCCGAACGCCGGCCCAGCAGTGCCACCGGGTTGCGCTCCGTTTCGCGCTGCCAGTGCTGCAGGGCCTGCAGGACCGGTATAGGGCAGGCGCCGAAGGACCCGTGGTTGAGAAAGATCAGCCCCGGCTCGAGCAGGAATTGGTCGCGCAGCATGGGTGCGATCTTCGCACCGGCGGCCGACTGGCGGGCTTCAGAGTGCGTCGAGCACGGCGTGCAGCTGCGGTGTCCAGTCCGACAGGTCGTCGCTGCTGATCTCCAACCAGGCCAGCGCGGCTTCGCCGTGGCGCGTCCAGTCGCTTTCCGGGTCCAGGCCGTCGCGCCGCCGAAGCAGGAAGTCGGCCACCAGGCAGGCCGCGACCAGCGAGTGCACCTCGGTTTCGGCGCCATGGCTGCCCAGGCCGTCCAGTTCATGGTGCAGGCGTATGGCGGCCATCACGCTTGGCGGCAGATGCCAGGCACGTGCGACCAGGGCGCCGACCACGGCGTGGTCGGTGCGATGGTTGGCGTTTTCGGTGTGCACGAAGGGCCGATCCAGCCGGGCGCGCGCTTCGACCAGCGTGCCGCTGTAGCCGCGCACGCTTTGCATCAGCACGGGAATGCCCACGTGGCAGAACAGGCCATGCAGGTGGGCCACCTCGGCCGCCATGCCGGGCAGCTGCGCAGCCAGAAACTGCATCGCCACGGCACGCTGGGCCGATTCGGCCCAGAAGCCGCGCAGTTGCGGGTGGTTGACGGGAATCGTGTGGCGGGCCATGAAACCCGTCAGCACGGCCGCCGTCTGCTGCAGGCCCAGGCGGTTCATCGCCTGCCCCACGGTCTGCACCGGCTGGCCGATGGCATGCAGCGGGCTGTTGGCGTTGCGCAGCAGCGTGGCGGCCATCGCGACGTCGCTGCTGGCAATCTGGTCAACCTCCTGCAGGTCCGGCTCGGGCTGGGCCATCACCAGCTGCAGGCGCCGCAGCAGGGCCGGGCAGGGCGGGATGACGATCTGGCGCAGCGTTCCGCGCTTGCGCAACGCGTCCAGTTCTTGGGCAATGTGCGAACTCTGCACAGGCGGGCAGGCAGTCTGGGTCATGGGCGTGTGGCACCGGATTTGGAGGTGATTTCGGCCGCGCTGGCCCGGAGTTGAGGCCCTTCAGGCATCTTGTCGGGTTCCGGCTGACAAAGACCGCCGCGTGGCACCGACAGGCGGCTTGGTCGTAGCCCTGCGGCGGCGTCCGGGGGCTTGGCCTAGGTTGTGGGTGAGCGCTCAACCACCGATCCGACAGCCATGGAAACCTCCCAGCACACACCGCGACCCGCACGCTACGCCCTGTGCTTTCAGTCGCTGAGTCCGCCACGGCGCACGCTGCGCTTTCCCTGCGACGCCCGCGGGCGGGTGGAACTGGACGGTCTGACCGAGCCGGCCTTGCGCCAGTACCTCTACGCCCGCGTCGTGATGGGCCACGAGCTGGCCATGCCCAGGGTGCTGCAGGACGGTTGATCGCAGCGCGCAAGGCATCCCGGCCGCGACCCTGCGGTCGTGGACAATGCAGACATGGCCGCCAGCAGTCTGCTTGCCCTCGTCGACGACATCGCCAGCGTGCTGGACGATGTGGCCATCCTCAGCAAGGTGGCGGCCAAGAAGACGGCCGGCGTGCTGGGTGACGATCTGGCCCTCAACGCCCAGCAGGTGACCGGGGTCCAGGCCGACCGCGAACTGCCGGTGGTCTGGGCCGTGGCCAAGGGCTCGTTGCTGAACAAGGCCATCCTGGTTCCGGCGGCCTTGCTCATCAGCGCCTTCATGCCTTGGCTGGTGACGCCGCTGCTGATGGTGGGTGGCGCCTTCCTGTGTTTCGAAGGGGCCGAGAAACTCGCGCACCGCTTGCTGCATTCCCGCGCCGAGGATGAAGCCCACCGCGTGGAGTTGGCGCGTGCCGTGCAGGATCCGGCGGTGGACCTGGTGCAGTTCGAGCGCGACAAGATCAAGGGTGCGGTGCGCACCGATTTCATCCTGTCGGCCGAGATCATCGCCATCACGCTGGGCACGGTGGCCCAGGCCCCTTTCATCACGCAGGTCAGCGTGCTGGCGGGCATCGCCGTGGTCATGACGGTCGGCGTCTATGGTTTCGTGGCCGGCATCGTCAAGCTCGACGACCTGGGTCTCTGGCTGATCCGCCGCCCGGGCGCGATGGCCCAGGCCCTGGGCCGCGGCATCGTCGGTGCGGCCCCGTGGTTGATGAAGGCACTGTCCGTGGCCGGCACGGTGGCGATGTTCCTGGTGGGCGGCGGCATCCTGGTGCATGGCGTGCCGGCGCTGCACCATGCCATCGAACATGCGGTACAGGGGCTGGGTGCCTTCGCGCAGGCGGTGTTGCCCACGTTGGCCGACGGCGCGCTGGGCGTGCTCGCCGGCGCCGCCGTGCTGGGCCTGGTGACGCTGGTGCAGCGCCTGCGCGGCCAGGGCTGACCGGGTGGGCCCCGGCGCCGCCTGGGCGCCGGCCGGCCAACGTGAAACGCGGCGCGGGGCTGGGTCTTCTTGAGCGGTGAGGGCTCAAGTCGGGCTGGCGGCGGTCGAAGACTCCCGGAAGCGGTGTCCCGCCCGGCCGCGATGTGCCCAGCTGCCCTCTTGGGGATGGCTCGGTCCCGGGCTCGTCCGTTCGTGCCACCGAAGCCCGGCCCCGTGCGTTCCATCATCAAGCTTCACCGCGAAGCCGCAGCGATCGAATCGCTGCTGCGCTTGCTCTCGGTGTACGCCGTGCCGGCGCTCATCGTCATCGTCACCGTGGTGGCGCTGCTGGGCTGGGAGGGCCACGCGGCCGCGCCAGGCTGGATCGGGCTCGAGTTGCGGGTGCTCGAGGACCGGTCCGGATCGCTGGGGCCGGCTGAGGCGCTCGCTGCGCTCAGCGCACAGCCCGTGGTGGCCAGCCACCAGACCAGACTGTCCGAATCGCCGATGTGGTTGACCTTCGTCGCGCGCGCTGGCGAAGCATCGGCCGGCGCATCCAGCGTGGAACTGCCTTCGCGCCACGCCGTTCAGACGCGCTGCTGGAATGCCTCGAACCTGCAGCCGTTGGGCGAGGCGACGCGCAGTGCGCAGTCGGGTCTCCTGTACCTGGTCAAGTCCGGGCTGGCGCTCGACCTGGGTATCCTGCAGGCCGACCTGCCACTGCTGTGCCGTGCAACGCACGCAGGCCCGGCGCGCATCAGTGTGCTGCAGTGGCCGAGTGCCCAGCTGGCCGACTCGGCGCAGCAGTTCCAGCGCAATGCCGGGCTGCTGGAAGGCGGGCTGTCGGTGCTGGCGCTGTTCGTGCTGGCCACGGCGATCATCAACCGCGAGGGGATGTACGTGCTGTTCGCGGCCTGGCTGGTGGTCAGCCTGCGTCTCGGTGCCATGTCGGTCGGCTGGGATACGTTGTGGTTCGGTCGCGAGATCCCGCCGCAGTGGCTGCTGCCGTCGCGCAAGGTCGCGATGGTGGCCTACTACATCCTCACCGTCACGATGCTCAGTCGCCTGTGCGGCGATGACCTCAGGCGAGTCGGCCACCAGTGGTTGCTGCGTGCCCTGCAGTGGGTCGGGCTGCTGCTGCTGCTGGCCATTGCGCTGCCCTACGCCCGCTTCCTGCCGCTGCTGTGGGCCGCGACAGGCCTGGCCATGCTGGGCGCGATCTTCCTGCTCACGCGCGTGGTCATCGTCACGCGCTCGCGCGTGGCGATCTGGTACAGCGCCTCGCTGGGTATCACCTCGTTCGCCAGCTTTTACGAGGTGATCGCGGCCGCGCTGGGCTTGCAGGGCCTGATCGGCAGTGTCAACCACGTCAGCGCGGCGCTGATGTCCAGCCTGATGGCCGCTTTCGCGATCGCCGAGCAGATGCGCCAGGAGCGCCAGCAACGCGTGCGGGCGCAGGCCGAACTGCGCCACGCCTGGGAGGCCACGCCGGTCGGCCTGTTCACCCTCGACGCCGGCGGTGTGTTCGCGCAGACCAACCCGGCGCTGCGCGGGATGCTCGCGCTGGCCGAGGGCGGCGGCGCCCACTGGGCCACCTCCTTCGAGCCCGGGGCCTGGCCGCGGTTGCTGGCGCTGGTCACTTCCGGCAAGGGCCACGAGATCGAGCTGCGCGGCGTGGCCGCGCCCGGCGGTCAGGCCCGATGCTTTCTGGTCAGGGCGGCACTGGCGCACCAGCGCATCGAGGGCTCGCTGCAGGACATCACCGAACGCGTCGAAGCCGCCGAGCGGCTGCGCTTCCTGGCCGAGCACGATGCGCTGACCGGCATCCTCAACCGCCGCGGCATCGAGAAGACGCTGGTTGCCGCGCTCGGTGCGCGCGAGGCGGATGCGCCGCTGTCGCTGGCCTACATCGACCTCGATCGCTTCAAGCTGATCAACGATCTGTTCGGCCATGCCGCCGGTGACGAGGTGCTGCGGCAGGTGTGCGCCCGCGTGGGCAGCCTGCTCGGCAAGGGCCAGATCGTCGGACGGGTCGGCGGGGATGAGTTCGTCATCGTGTTCCTCGACACCGCGGTCGGCGCGGCCACCGAGGTCTGTCGTCGGATCGTCGAAGGGCTGGGCAGCGTGCCCTACCGCATCGGCGAACGCGCCTTCCAGGTCAAGTGTTCGATCGGCCTGGTCGAAGTGGCGCACGACCTCCCGGTCCACGACGCCATCTCGGTGGCCGACCGTGCCTGCCGCCAGGCCAAGGACGGCCACCTGGGCAACCCGGTGGCTTTCGCACGGGGCGACGGCGTCTTCCGCGAGCGCGAGCAGGAGCTGCGCCTGGTCGAGCGGCTGAGCACCCATGCCGCACCGGACGGTCTGTTCGTGCAGATGCAGCCCATCCTGTCGCTGCGCACACCGCACGACGCGCTGGACTTCGAGGTGCTGGTGCGCATGCGCGATGCCGACCAGCATGTCGTGCCGGCCAGCCAGGTGATCGCCGCGGCCGAGAGCAACGGGCGCATCGCGGTCATCGACCGCTGGGTGCTGTCGCACACGCTGGAATGGCTCAGCACGCACCGCGAGCGCCTGCGCAACACGCGCATGGTCTGTGTCAACCTCAGCGGCGGCTCGCTCAACGACGAGCGCTTCGTCGAGGACGCGTTTGCGCTGCTGGCCCAGGCCGGTGGTGCCGCGCACCAGCTGTGCATCGAGATCACCGAGAGCGTGGCGCTGCACGACCTGCACCATACGCGGCGCTTCATCGACCGCGTGCGCGGCTACGGCGCCAAGGTGGCGCTGGATGACTTCGGCGCCGGCTACACCTCGTTCGCCTATCTCAAGGAACTGCCTGCCGATGCGCTGAAGATCGACGGCTCGTTCGTGCGCGGCGTCGGCGAACACGCGGCCAATCGCGCCATCACCCAGGCCGTCGTCGAACTGGCGCGGCGCTTCGGCATGTTGAGCATCGCCGAATGGGCGGAGGACGCGGCCACGGTACGGGCGCTGGCCGAGATCGGTGCCGACTACGTGCAGGGCTACGCGATCGCGCGCCCGCTGGAGCCGGACCGCATCCTGCAGTGCAGCGCGTGTGCGGACTTCATCGAGGATCAAGGCCTGGCGGCCTTCGCACGCACGCTCTCGCGCGGCCAGCGACAGTCACGCGATCAGCTCGTCGTCTAACGGGCCCCGGGGCCGTCGTCGGGGCCGGCACGGTGCCCTGTGGCCGGGCCCTACTGGCCGGCGATGGCCAGCAATTCGACTTCGAAGCTCAGGACGGCGTTGGGCGGAATCACGTCGCCCGCGCCGCGTGCGCCATAGGCCAGTGCCGCCGGGCAGGTCAGTCTGGCCTTGCCGCCGACCTTCATGCGCTGCACGCCTTCGGTCCAGCAGCGGATGACACGGTTGAGCGCAAAGCTGGCCGGCTTGCCGCGCTTGTGCGAGCTGTCGAACTCGCGCCCATCCGGAAAACTGCCGCGGTAGTGCACGCTGACCGTGTCGGTGGCACTGGGCGAAGCACCCTGGCCCTCTTGCAGCGAGCGGTAGACCAGCCCGCTGTCGGTGACCACCGCGCCGGCTTCGGCGGCGGCCCGCGCCAGTGGATCCTGCTGGCCCTGGGCCGGCAGGCTGCTCAGGACCAGCAGGCTCAATGCGCACAGCAGGGCCGGGCGGGTGGTCGGATGGCGGGGCAGTTTCAAGGGCGTCTCCTTCAGGGCTGGCACGAGGGGTTCATTTGGTGGCGATGGTGGTCTTGAACCACTTGTCGAGCATGCGCTTTTCGAAGCCCAGCTCGGAGACGCGGTCGCCCACGCGGTAGTGCCGGTCGGCCACTTCGGCTTCGCCGCTCTTCAGCGTGTCGCCTTTGGCTTGCAGCGTGTAGCGCAACTTGATCAGGGGCCAGTCGACACTGCCGCGCAGGACGCGCAGGTCGCTCCCGCGAAAGGGTTCGATCTCGCCGGCCAGGTTCACGTCCAGTACTTCGATCTTCAGGACCTGGTCGGCGGGTAGCCGTCGCGCCCAACGTTTGAGATGGTCGCCCAAGGCGCCCATCATCCGCTCGCGGTCGACCACGCTGCGGCCGGCATCCGCAAAGCGATCGGGTTCGATCCAGGAAACTTCCACCTTCCCGGCCAGGGCGGGCAGGGCCGAGCAGGCCAGCCACAGGGCGGTGAGGCTGAGCGCAAATCGTCGGGTGGCGGGCATACGGATCTCCTTTTCGGCAGGGACACGTTCTGATGGACCCGGCCGGGCGGGCCAGGTTCCGTCCAGACTTGCGAGCTGCGCCCTGGGCGCTGCCGGGCTTTGCGCTTCTTTACGCCGCCCGGTTGTCGCGCAGCGTGGTGATGCGGTTGAACAATGGGCGCTCGGGCCGGTGCTCGACACGATCGGCCACGAAGTAGCCGTGGCGTTCGAACTGAAAGCGTTGCTCGCGCTGCGCCGTGGCGAGGGCCGGTTCCAGCCAGGCCTGCACCGGCTGCTTGCTCAGCGGGTTGAGCACCTCGCGGAAGTCGCGCCCGCCGGCATCGGGTTGCGGTTCGGTGAAGAGCCGGTCGTAGAGCACCACGGTGGCCGGCACGGCGTCGTGCACACCGACCCAGGTGATGGTGCCTTTGACCTTGACGGCGTCGGCGCCCGGCGTGCCGCTTCTGGTGTCGGGCACGACGCGGGCCAGCACCTGCACGATGCGGCCGTCGGCGTCCTTCTCGCAGCCGGTGCACTCGACGACCACGCCGTATTTCAGGCGCACCCGATTGCCCGGCACCACGCTGCCGTCGGGCTGTGTCCGCGGTGGATAGAGGCGGAAGAAGCCCTTGGGTGGCGCTTCCGCGAAATCGTCGGATTCGATCCAGACCTCGGGCCCGAGGCCGAACTGACGCTGACCCAGATCGGGGTGCTGTGGGTGGGCCGGCGCCTGGCAGGGTTCGATGTGGGCCGGGCTGCCGAACACCTCGGCCCAGTTGGTCAGCCGCAGCTTCACGGGGTCCAGCACCGCCATCGCACGCGGTGCCTGGCCTTCCAGGTCGGCGCGCAGGCAGCCTTCCAGCACGCCATAGTCCAGCCAGATGTTGGTCTTGCTGGCCCCGCTGCCGTCGGCCATCGCGCGGATCGAGGCCGGCGTGTAGCCGCGCCGGCGCATGCCGAAGATGGTGGGCATGCGCGGGTCGTCCCAGCCGCTGACGATGCCTTCGGTGACCAGTTCGCGCAGCTTGCGCTTGCTGGTGATCACGTAGCTCAGGTTCAGGCGGCCGAACTCGTGCTGCCGCGGCAAAGGGCGCGCCAGCAGGCCCAGGTCTGCCAGGTTCTCCAGCAGCCAGTCGTAGAAGGGGCGCTGGTCCTCGAACTCCAGCGTGCAGATGCTGTGGGTGATGTTCTCCAGCGCGTCTTCGATCGGGTGCGCGTAGGTGTACATCGGGTAGATGCACCACTGGTCACCGGTGTTGTGGTGCGTGGCGCGCTTGATGCGGTACAGCGTGGGGTCGCGCAGGTTGATGTTGGGCGAGGCCATGTCGATCTTTGCGCGCAGCACGGCGGCGCCATCGGGTAGGCGGCCGTCCTTCATCTCGCGCAGCCGGGCCAGGTTGTCGGCCGCGCTGCGGCTGCGGAAGGGGCTGTCGGTGCCCGGCGTGTTGAAGTCGCCGCGGCGCTCGCGCATCTGCTCGGGCGTCTGTTCGTCGACATAGGCCAGGCCCGCGCCCACCAGCGCTTCGGCCGCGCGGTACATGAAGTCGAAGTAGTGGCTGGCGTAGTAGAGGTGGCTGGTGCCGTTCTGCACCCAGTCGAAGCCCAGCCAGCGCACGGCCTCCTGGATGGCGTCGACGTATTCCTGCTCTTCCTTCTCGGGGTTGGTGTCGTCGAAGCGCAGGTGGCAGGCGCCGCCGTAGGCCTGGGCGAGGCCGAAGTTCAGGCAGATGCTCTTGGCATGGCCGACGTGCAGGTAACCATTGGGCTCGGGCGGGAAGCGGGTGCGGATGCGTGCCGGGTCCGGCGGGCCGGCCAGGTGGTGGGCACCGTCGCCGGGCGTGCCGCCGAAGTGCCGCTGGGCCCAGGTGCCGGACTCCAGGTCACGCTCGATGATGCCGCGCAGGAAGTTGCTAGGCTGCGGGGGCGTGGATGTGGTCTTGGGGTCGGAGGCCATTGGTTCGGCACGCTCGCTGCAAAGCCGTCGATTCTATCGAGCGCCCCCGGCGGCGGCGCCGGCGTGCGGCAGGCTGCGCAGCGAAGCCCAGGCGAAGAAACCGCCGAGCAGGGCACCAGCCAGCACATCCAGCACCACGTGCTGCTTGATGGCCAGCGTCGAATAGACGATCAGCAGCAACCAGATCAGGTTCACGACGCGCATCCAGGCGGGCGCCACTATGCGTTGTGCCAGGCGCTGCACCCAGGCCGCACTGAAGACGGCGGTTGCCACGTGCAGCGAGGGGCAGGCATTGCCCGCTGCGTCCACGCCCTGCAGCAACGCAAAACCGGGGTGGGCGGCCAGCGCAGGGCTCAGCGTGTGGGGTGGCACGGCGGTCGGCACCAGGTAGAACACCAGCAGGCCCGTCGCGCACAGCGCGGCGGCCCAAGCGCCCAACAGCAGCAGATCGCGCAACCGCAGCATCAGGCCGGGCGCGATGCCGACGTAGAGCCACAGCGAGACATAGGCCCAGAAGGCCCAGGGCTGGTGGCCGATGGCATGGTCCAGTGTCGTCATCGGCATCTGGATCACCGGGCGCGCAGGGTTGCGCAGCAGGTGGAAGTAAGCGATGAAGAAGATCCAGGTGAAGCCGCTGATCCCGAGGAACTTCAACCAGAAGCGGTGGCGCACGCGCCTGAGCAACTGCTCTTGCCAGCGGGTGCCACCCGGGTCAGCGTCGAGTGCTTGGGCGGGGGCAGGTCTGGACGGCACGGATGCGGGGCAGGAGGGCTGCGGCGGCAGCCGGGTGGAAGGTGCAACCGAGGTTAACACCTTGACGTGACACCGGGCGGGGTCTGGCGACCGCTTGGAGATAATCCGGGCTGTGCGCGCAGCCCGGGCGGCGCGGTCTGCCACGCCCGCAACACCCACGTCCCACTCCCGCAGGCACCTGTTGTGATGACTCCGGCCTTCGACACTTGCTCCACCGACGCAGCGTCGGCGCGCTGCGACGTGCTCGTGATCGGCGGTGGCCCCGCCGGCAGCACGATGGCCAGCCTGCTGGCGCGCCAGGGGCGCCGGGTGGTGCTGGTCGAGAAGTGCCGCCACCCGCGCTTTCACATCGGCGAATCGCTGCTGCCGGCCAACGTGCCCTTGTTCGAGGCCCTGGGCCTGCGCGAACGGATCGCGGCCATCGGCATGCCCAAGTACGGCGTCGAATTCGTGTCGCCGCAACACGCCCAGCACGGTTTCGTCGAGTTCAGCCAGGGCTGGGACGACCGGTTGCCGATGGCCTGGCAGGTGCGCCGTTCGGATTTCGACGAAGTGCTGTTCCGCCACGCCCAGGCTCAGGGCGCACAGGTCGTCGAGGACTGTCTGGTGCGCCGCGTGGCCTTCGATGCCGAAGGAGCCACCGTGCACGCCGAAATGGGCCAGGGGCAGCCCTGTTCGTGGCGTGCGCGCTTCGTGGTGGACGCCAGCGGCCGCGACACCCTGCTGGCGCGGCAGCTGGGCATCAAGCAGAGCAATCCCCGGCACAACAGCGCGGCCATGTTCGGCCACTTCCGCGGCGCACGGCGGCTGGCGGGCGAAAGGCTGCAGGGCAACATCAGCATCTTCTGGTTCGAGCACGGCTGGTTCTGGTTCATCCCCTTGGCCGATGGCAGCACCAGCGTCGGGGCGACCTGCTGGCCGCACTACCTGAAGTCGCGCCACAAGCCGTTGAAGGACTTCTTCATGGACACGCTGGCGATGTGTCCTGCGCTGGCCGAACGCCTGCAGGGCGCCACCCTCATCGACGACGCAGTCCAGGCCACCGGCAACTTTGCCTACAGTGCCAGCCACGCCTGCGGCGAGCGCCACCTGATGCTGGGTGACGCCTTCGCCTTCATCGACCCGGTGTTTTCATCGGGTGTCTACCTGGCGATGGCCAGCGCCTTC
>DAORNK010000028.1:15503-22586 GCA_035440985.1 Rubrivivax sp.
GAGCCGCGGCGCGCCGCCGCGGCGCGCCGGCGTTTCGAAGCCCACATGAAAAGGGGGCCGCAGGTCTTCTCATGGTTCATTTACCGGATGACCAATCCCGCGATGCGCGAACTCTTCATGTACCCGATCGAACGTTCGCGCGCCAAGGCGGCCGTGGTTTCCATGCTGGCGGGTGACATCTTCACCGGCGGTGTCAAGCAGTGGTGGCTGACGGTCTTCAAGGGCCTGTACTACGCGGGCTCGGCAGCGCTGGCCGGCCGCAGCTGGCGCGCCTGGCAGGCGCGCCGGCACAACATCCGCGACGTGGGTGTGATTCCGGGCGAGAGCTTCCAGGCGGACGCCCGATGAAGCGCCCGTGCGCGGCGCGACGGGCTCTTGTCGTTGCAGCCGGCCTGGTGACCGCCGGCGCGCAAGCCGCGGATCAACCGCTGTGGGAGCTGGGCCTGGGGGCCGCCTGGGTGCATCTGCCCCACTATCGCGGCAGCGATCAGAGCCGCGACTGGCTGCTGCCGGTGCCCTATGCCGTCTACCGCGGCGAGATCCTGCGCGCCAACCGCGACGGCGCACGGGCCGTGCTGCTGGACAGCGAGCGTTTCGACTTCGACATCAGTGTCTCGGCTTCCGCACCCACGCGCAGCAGCGACAACCGGGCGCGCGAAGGCATGGCCGACCTGGCTGCCACCGTGGAGGTCGGCCCCAATCTGAACAGCACGCTGGCACGGGGTGCGTTCTGGAAGCTGGACCTGCGTTTGCCCGTGCACGCGGTGTTCACTGTCCAGGGCAAGCCCCGAACCATCGGCTGGACGGCCAGCCCCGTGATCAACCTGGACCTGCAGTGGGCGGGCTGGAACCTCGGCGTGCAAGGTGGCCCGCGCTGGGCCTCGCGGCGCTACCACGGCTTTTACTACGACGTGGACACGGCGGATGCCACCGCGGTGCGGCCGGCTTACGCCGCGCAAGGTGGCTATGCCGGCTGGCGGCTGATGGCCGGCGCGTCGCGGCGCCTGGCCGACTTCTGGCTCGGCGCCTTCGTGCGCGCGGATGGCGTGGGTGGCGCGGTGTTCGACGCCAGCCCGCTGGTGCGGCAGCGCCACAACCTCACCTACGGCCTGGCCCTCAGCTGGGTGTTCAGCACTTCGGATGAACGCGTTGCCGGGCGGGACTGAGCGGCCGGGCTGGCAGGCTGCGCTGCTGCCGCTGGCCTGGCTGGCGTTGCAGGCGCATCTGCTGGTGCTGGGTTTGATGTCGCTGGGCTGGAACCTGGCGGCGCTGGTGCTGCATCCGCTGCTGCCCCGGCCGCTGGGCCTGCGCGTCGGCCGCGCCATGATCGCCTGGGGCTATGGCCAGTTCTGGCGCCTGGCGGCCTTCACCGGGATGATGCGCCTGGATGCAGCGGTGCTGGACGGCCTGCGCGACGAGCCCGGCCTGATCGTCGTGGCCAACCACCCGAGCATGCTGGATGCGGTGATGCTGATGGCCCGGCTGCCGCGCAGCGCCTGCATCATGAAGGCCAGCCTGATGCACAACCCCCTGCTGGGCCCGGGCGCCCGGCTGGCCCGCTACATCCGCAACGACTCGGCCTACGGCATGGTCCAGCGCGCCGTGCTGGACTTGCGCGCCGGTGGCCAGCTCGTGATGTTCCCGGAAGGCACCCGCACCACCCGGGCGCCCATCAACCCCTTTCACGCCAGCTTCACGCTGATCGCGCGCCGCGCCGGCGTGCCCATCCAGGCGGTCTTCATCGACACCGACTCACCCTACCTGGGCAAGGGCTGGCCACTGTGGCGGCTGCCGCCTCTGCCCATCCTGTTTCGCGTGCGCATGGGCCGGCGCTTTACGCCGCAGGACAACCACCTGGCGCTGATGGCCCAGATCGAGGCCTACTACGCGGCCGGCGTGCATGTGCCCGAGGGGCTGCGATGAACAGCGAGTCGTCCCGCACGCACGTCGTGCTGGTCCCCAGCTACAACACCGGGCCCAAGGTGTATGAGACCGTGGCCGCGGCGCGCGCCGCCTGGGCGCCGGTGTGGGTGGTGGTGGACGGCAGCACCGATGGCACGGCCGATGGGCTGCAGCGCATGGCGCAGGCCGACCCCGGCTTGCGCGTGTGGGTGCTGCCCACCAACGTCGGCAAGGGCGCGGCCGTGCTGCACGGCCTGCAGCAGGCGGCCGCGGCCGGCTTCAGCCACGCGCTGACGATGGATTCGGACGGCCAGCACCCGCAGGAGCTGATCGCCGCCTTCATGCAGGCTTCACTGCGGCGGCCGGAGGCGATGATCCTGGGGCGCCCGGTCTTCGATGCCAGCGCGCCGCTGTTGCGCGTGCGCGGGCGGCGGGTCTCCAACTGGTGGACCAACCTGGAGACGCTGGGCGCCGGCGTGGCCGACTCGCTGTACGGCTTCCGCGTCTACCCGGTGCAGGCGCTGGCCGCCGTGATGCAGGGCCAGCCCTGGATGCGCCGCTTCGACTTCGACACTGAAGCCGTGGTGCGCCTGGCCTGGCGCGGTGTCAAGCCGATCAACATCGACGCACCGGTCAAGTACCTGACGGCCGCAGAAGGCGGCGTTTCGCACTTCCAGTACGGGCGGGACAACCTGCTGCTGAGCTGGATGCACACGCGGTTGATGGTCGAATTCGTGCTACGCCTGCCGGCGCTGCTGTGGCGCAAGGCGCGCGGGCTGCCGCCGTTTCAGGCGTAGCCCGACAGCCCGGCGCTCACTTCATCTTGAAGAAGCTCACCTCGTCGGCCAGCTTGCGCGCCTGATCCGACAGGGAGCCCGCGGCGGCAGCCGTCTGTTCGACCAGAGCCGCGTTCTGCTGGGTGGACTGGTCCAGCTCGTGCACCGCGGCGCCGACCTGGCCGACGCCGGTGCTCTGCTCGCGCGTGGCGGTGGCGATCTCGCCCATCAGCGAAGCGATGCGGTCGGCGTTGCCCACCACCTCGGCGATGCTCACGCCAGCCTGCGCCACGACCTGGGTGCCGCTTTCCACTTGCTGCATGCTGGCGCTGATCAGCGCCTTGATCTCGCGTGCCGCGGCGGCCGAACGGCCGGCCAGGGCGCGCACTTCGGTGGCCACCACGGCGAAACCGCGGCCCTGTTCGCCGGCCCGCGCAGCCTCCACCGCCGCGTTCAAGGCCAGGATGTTGGTCTGGAAGGCGATGCCGTCGATGACGCCGATGATCTCGCCGATCTTGCCGGACGAAGTGCGGATGCCCTCCATCGTCTTGACGACCTGGCCGATGACTTCGCCGCCGTGTTTGGCAGCCGTGGCGTTCTGCTGGACGATGCTGGCCGCACCCTCGACCGCCTGCGAGGTGTGGCGCACCGTGCCGGCAATCTCTTCCATGCTGGCGGCCGTCTGCTGCAGGCTGGCCGCTGACCGCTCGGTGCGGGCCGACAGGTCCGTCGACGCATGGGATATCTCGCTGCTGGCGCCGTCGACCTGGGCAGAGCTTTCGAGCACGGAGGCCACCACCCGGCGCAGGCTGGTCTGCATCTCGCCCATCGTGGTCATCAGTTCGGCGGCTTCGTCCTTCCCCCAAGGCCTGGGTGCGGTGGTCAGATTGCCCTGGGTGATCTGCTTGAGGTGGCCGGTGACTTCCTGCAGGCCGCCCATCATCACCTTGTAGAAGGCCAGCAGCAGGTAGGCGGCCAGCGCGACGAAGAGGCCGGAAGCGATCAGCTGTTGCGCCAGCGTGGACAACAGGCGGTCGATGCGCGCCTGCAGCAACTCATCCAGCTTGTTGAGCAGCTGCGCGTTGAGCGCGTTCTGCTTGCTGACGGCGGCATTGCCCAATGCCAGGAAGGCGGCCGGGTCGCCCTTGGCCTCGCCGCCGAGAAGCTGACTCTGGATGGCCTTCTTGAAGGCGTCCGAGGCCTCGTCGGCGCCCTTCATGTCGAACAGCGGCGCATAGACCGGGTTCGACGCGATGGCGACGGCGTAGGAGTTCTCGACCTCGTTGTCGATGTACGCCCACAGCGCGAACCACTGGTCCAGCCACTCATGGCGTTGATCCGACAGGGGCTGACCCTTTGCGGCAGCCTTGAGCGCGAAGGTCCCCAGGCCGCGCAGCTTGGCGGTGTTTTCGGTCTGCACGGGGCCACGCATGAGCGCGATGGTCATCAGGTGGAAGGTGTCCAGCTCCGGGTCCAGCGACAGCTGGGAGCCGTCGACGATGTGGCGCAGCAGTTCCAGCACGGCGTCGACATACGCGCTGTGGGCCTGGAAGGTCTCGTCGGGCGTTGCCGCCGTCGGCTGGCTGGACAGCGCCTCGTGCAGCTTGCGTAGGGCCGAGCGTGGCGAAGTCAGGTCCATGCCCTTGGCCTTGGCGGTCAGTTGCGCGGTCAACTCGTCGTAGGCCTTCTGGGTCTTCTCCTGCAGGGCCGGCAGATCGGCGTCGTTGGCTATCGCGGCGCGGCGACGGTTCTGCGCCGCGTCCACCAGGCTCAGCAGCGGGCGCGACAGTTCGACCCCGGTTCGCTCCGACCGTGCGATGTCCACTTGCTCCAGCGCGGCCTTGGTCAGCATGCCCAGTGCCATCACGAGCGGCACCAGGAAGGCCAGCGAGATCCAGGTCGCCTTGGCCTTGAAGCCGATGCTGCGAAAAAGCCGCACACCGGGCGAAAGCCAGCCGTGGTACCTGAAGAACTCCCCGAAGCCGCCGCGGCTGGCCGTCCGCCTGGGGGCTGCTGCCGGCATGGCTGTTCCGGTTGAGCGAGGGATGGTCGACATCTTTTCCTACTTCCTGCGTCGGGTCCGGTCGCGCTGGTTCACGCGATCAATGCTGCGACCGTGGCCCAGCGGTCCGCCCCTTGGCAGTGCTGGGCCCAGGTTCTTCCGTCACATCGGCAGGATAGGCGGCGACTTGAGGGGCAGTCGCGCGAAAAGCGAGGAGAAACCGGGTCTGCAGGCGCCCGGTCTGTCGATCAGGCGCTGCGGATGCTGCTTTCGCACAACGGTGCGAAGAGCAGTGGGCGAGCGTCCGGCACAGGCCCGCCGGCGGTCTGCAGCGCTGCCACCAGATCGGCGCTTTCCACGCCCGGGTGCTCGGACGCGGCGCGATCGAGGATGTTGGTGGCCAGTTCACGCAGCAGCCGGTTCGAATCCTGCAGGCGCCGGCGGAAGCCTGCCGCGTCCAGGCGGTCGGCCAGGCTGCCGTTCAACGCCACGAACCAGGGCAGTGAAGCCTGGTCCAGCAGGACGGCTGCGTTGCGTTTGCGGCTGGCACCGGAAAGCTCGCGCAGGAAGCGCTGCATGCTTTGGTTGAGCTGCTGCACGTGCGCGAGTTCGTCGCGCAGGTGCTGCAGGGCGCCGAGTTCGGTCAGGCCCTGGTGGAAGAAGAGTTGGGCCAGCACGCCCCAGTAGAAGGTGTAGTCCCAGAAGATCTTCAGCGGCAGCACTTCGGGGTCGCCGAACAGGCCGTACTGGTCCAGGTACAGCGCCATCGTGTTGTCGTAGAACGAGCGCAGCATCTGCTCGTAGATCTTCACATGGGCCGAGATCGGCTGGCCACTCAGGTCGCGCTGCACCAGTTCGGTGATGTAGGTGTTGGTGATGGCGATGAAGTCGCTGCCGGGCGAATAGAACGGGTCCAGGAAGCGCCCCGCCTCGCCGGCCAGGGCCCAGCGCCGGGGGGACAGCAGCTGTTCGCAGTCGTACGAAAAGCGCTTGAAGAAGGCGAAGTCCTGCAGCTTGCCGCGCTTGCCGTCCAGGTCGTCGTACAGGCGCGGCTGGTGTTGGCGGATCCACTCCATCGCCCGCTCGAAGGTGTTCATCGCTTCCAGCGGGTGCCAGCGGGGGTCGGCCACGATGCCCACCGAATGCGAGCCCGAAGACAGCGGGATCAGCCACACCCAGTAGCCCGCGCCCACGAGGTGGTTGGTGGACAGCCAGCGCGTGTGGCCAGGGCAGCGGTCGCGCCAGGCGGTGTCGGTGGTCCAGTCGTCGGGCGTGATGCGGTCCTGGATGCGGAACCACACCGAGTGCACCGGGTGATCATTGCCCTTGGCCAGCTTGAGCTGGCGCTTGAGCAGGCCGGCCCGGCCGCAGGCATCGATCACCCAGCGTGCCTGCGCCGTCTGCGGCTCGGCCCCGGTGTGCTGCCAGGTGACGCTGTGCAAGCCACCATCGGCCGGCGCCAGATCCACGTTGCGGATGGTGGCGCCATCGACGAAGCGCATGCCACGGCGCTGCACTTCTTCGCCCAGGAAGTTCTCGAAGATGCCGCGGTCGATCTGCCAGCTGCCCACCGGCAGCGGGCGGCTGGCGCCGAGTTCGGTGACGTTGTGAATGTCGCGCCGGCCTTCGCTGAAGAAGAAGCGGAAGCCGAACTTCTTCAACTGCCGCTGCATCAGGTGCTCGCGCAGGCCCAGCACGTTTTCGAAGTAATGCGCGCCGATCTCGACGGTGGACTCGCCGATCTTGAATGCCGCTTCGGGCACCGGGTGCTGGCGGCGTTCCAGGATCAGCACGTCCAGATCGGGCCGGCGCTGGCGCAGCTGCAGGGCCAGCGTCAGGCCGGCCAGGCCACCGCCCATGATGATGAGGTCGTGGGTGCGGGTGTTCATGGTTTGGCGCGCCGGCTGGATATCCAGACCGGGATCATGCCGCAGCCTGCAGCCGGGGCTGCAAGCTCAGGTGCAAGGCCAGCGCCGGGCCCAGCGGCAGCGCCAGCGCCGCCTGTTCGCCAAATGCCAAAGCCTGGAGCAGGGGCAGCGCGTCGCCACTGGCGTTCTGTGCGAGTTGCCGGGCGCTGGGGCTTAGCAGGGGCTGGGGTGGCGCGGAGGGACCCGGTTGCCAGTCCATCGTCCAGGTCGACGCCGGACCGGGTGAAGGCGCCAGCACCAGCGCCACTGCCAGCCAGCCGCGGCTGCGGTTGACGGAGGCCAACGGCCCGGTGGCCTGGGTGTCGCAGGCCACCAGCAGCACGGGCCGGCCATCGGCGGCGCACTGGCAGGCGGCTTCCAGCAGCCCGGCGGCGAAACTGTGCGTGAAGGCCGCCAGCGCCGTGCTCGCGGCCCCGCTGTGGCTGGCGATCGCCCAGTAGCCGGATGCGGCGTTGTGCACCGAGTGGTGAAAGCG
>DAORNK010000029.1:0-22383 GCA_035440985.1 Rubrivivax sp.
CACGGGGCCCAGCAGGCGGCCGTCGATTGGCGAGTGCTTGGCAAAGGTCTCGCCACTGGCGGCTGCACGGCGTTGGCCTTCGATCAGGCAGCGTCCGTCCACACGCAGCGCCATGGCGCGCTCTTGCCAGCTGATGGTGGCCATCGAGGTTGTCTCCATGCAAAAGAGCGGGCAGGTGTTGAGCCGGCCCGCCCTGGGTTGAGGGGTTCAGCGGCAGGTCAGAAGCTGACCACCATCGAAGCACCCAGCAGGTGGTTGGTCTTGCTGAAGCTGGTGCCGGCGGCATTGCTGAAGACCGGCTGGCTGGCACCGTCCAACCGGTATTCGGCCTTGAAGCTGGTGTTCTCATCCACGCGGTAGCGCAGGCCCAGGCTCAGGGCGTAGCGGTTGGTGCCCTTGCCGGGATCGCCGGCCACCACGGTGGCACCGGTGTCGTCCAGTTGCTGCCCGCGGCCAATGCCGTTGACCCCATCGTCGGCGGTGTAGCCCAGCAGGCCGCCACCGTGGCGGGTGTTGCTGACGTAGTCGGTGCGCAGCAGCGCCTCCAGGCGCGGCGTGAGCAGGTAGCCCAGCGTGCCGGAGACACCCCACCAGCGCGCATTGCGCAGCTGGCCATCGCTGTTGAAGATGGCCGAACCCTTCTGCTGGCCGAAGCTGACCTGGCCGAACAATGAAAGGTCACCCCGCGTGAAGTAGGCGTCGAACTCCAGCAGATGGGTTTCGGTGTTCTTGCCGGCACCGGCAAAGCCCTGCTCGTTGCCGTCGGCATCGATCCAGCTGCCGTCGGCGGCGAAGTTCGGCGTCTTGCCGTGCAGGCCGCTGAACCCGAAGCCGTCAAATTCGCCCTTGGCGAAGTCGACCCGGTAGATGGCCACCGGCGACTTGTTGGCCGGCGTGTTGCGCGGCGTGTTGAAGTTGGCCAGGCCGGCGCGCACCCACCACTTGCCGCTCTTGATGTCCAGCACCGCGCCGGTGTAGGAGGTGGGGGCCATGAAGTCGAACAGCATGTTGTGCGTGATGAACTTGTTACCCGCCGGCAGCGTGAGCTCGTAGCCCGTCCAGTCGGGGATCTGGCCCAGCCACAGCCGGGTGTTCGGCTCACCCAACGGGATGGAGACCGAGGCTTCGTGGATGAGCGAGCCGCCATTGGTCAGCGAACCCGTTCCGCGTTCGGGCGCCAGGGTCAGCTTCCACTTCGTCCCGCTCTCGGTTTCCTTCTCGAAGTCGATCACCAGCATGCCGAAGTAGCTGTTGTCGTAGGTGTAGCGCGTCGGGTCGCCCTTGTTCAGGAAGACGAAGGTCGAATCACCCTGGCGCTTGTTCCAGAGGTAGGTCGGGTCCATCTGGCCCGTGATCTTCAGGCCCTTGAAGCCCTGGTCGGCGAAGTTGTCCTGCAGCGATTCGGCCTTGACGGCGATGCGGTTCAGCTCACGCGCCTGTTCCGGCGTCATGCCCCATTGGCCGGGGGCGGCCGCAGCCGGTTGCTGTTGCTGTTGCTGCAGCTTCTGCTCGAGCTGGGTGACACGGTCGCGCAGGGCTCGCAACTCCTTCAGCAGTTCCTCATTGCTCTGCGCCAGGGCGGGGAAGGCCGTGGCCAGTGCCAGCGCGAGGGCGGTGGGGGCGTGCAACTTCATCGGGGGCTCCTTGGGGATGTTCGGTGAGCGGGGCGCGCTGCTCAGTGGCGGTTGGCGGCGGCCATGTCGCGCTGGCGCTGGCGTTCGGCACGGGCCATCCAGTAGCTGGCCGCCACCACACCGATGGACACGATCACGATGATCACGGTGGCCACGGCGTTGACGCTGGGATTGAGCCCCAGCCGCGCGCGCGAGAAGATGACCAGCGGCATGGTGGTCGAGCCGGGGCCGGACAGGAAGGCCGACAGCACCACGTCGTCCAGCGAGAGCGTGAAGGTCAGCAGCCAGGCCGAGACCAGGCTTTGCGCGATCATCGGCAGGGTCACCAGCCAGAACACCTGTTGCGGCCGGGCGCCCAGGTCCATCGCCGCTTCCTCGAGCTGCGGGTTCAGGTCCTGCAGGCGCGACTGCACCACCACGGTGGCGTAGGCCATCCCCAGCAGCAGGTGACCCAGCCAGATCGTGAACATGCCGCGCTCGGGAAAGCCGATGGCGCGCTGCACGCTGACCAGCATCAGCAGCAGCGACAGGCCGACCACCACTTCAGGCATCACCAGCGGTGCGTTGACCATGCCCGCGAACATCGTGCGGCCGGTGAAGCGCTTGTACTTGACCAGCGCAAAGGCGGCCAGGGTGCCCAGCACCACGGAGCCGCTGGCGGTGAGCAACGCGATCTTCAGGCTCAGCCACAGGCCGGACAGCATCTCACCGTCACCCGCCAGGGCCGTGTACCACTTGAACGTGAAGCCGCGCCAGACGTTGGGGATGGGTGAATCGTTGAAGGAGTACAGCACCAGGGCCACGATGGGCACGTACAGGAAGACGTAGCCCAGGCCGAGCCAGCCGCGGCCGAACCAGTTGTGCCAGCGTCGTCCCATGGCGTTGCTCATCGCCGCTGCTCCTGTGCTTCGGCCTGGTACTTGTTGAAGATGGCCAACGGCACGATGATCAGGAGCACCATCACCACCGCCACGCTGCTGGCCATCGGCCAGTCGTTGTTGCTGAAGAACTCATCCCACAACACGCGGCCGATCATCAGCGTCTCGGGTCCGCCCAGCAGCTCGGGGATCACGAACTCGCCGACGCAGGGGATGAAGACCAGCATGCTGCCGGCGATGATGCCGGCCTTGGACAGCGGCACGGTGATCTTCCAGAACGCCGTCCACGGCGTGGCCCCCAGGTCGGCGGCCGCTTCCAGCAGGCGCAGGTCCATCTTGGCAAGATTGCCGTACAGCGGCAGGATCATGAAGGGCAGGTAGGTGTAGGTCATGCCCAGCACCAGCGAAAAAGGCGTGTGCATCAGCTTGCCCGGTGCACTGATGGCGCCGATGGCCAGCAGCAGCTGGTCGAGCCCGAGTGCCACCATGCCATCGGCCACCCAGCCGCCCTCGGTCAGCAGGCCGCGCCAGGCGTAGACACGCAGCAGGAAGCTGGTCCAGAAGGGCAGCATCACCAGCATCAGCAGCGCCGGTTGCTGCGATGGCCGTGCGCGGGCCATGAAGTAGGCAAACGGGTAGCCGATGAGCAGGCAAAGCGCCGTCGTGGCCGCCGCGTACTGGAGACTGGACAGGTAGGTCTTGAAGTACAGCGCGTCTTCTGTGATGAAGATGTAGTTGGACAACTTCAGCGAAAGAGCCAGCACGCCGTCGCGATAGCTGATCAGGTCCTTGAAGACGACGTTGTCCATCTCGGACACGCTGATGCGCCCGACGATCAGGAACGGCAGCAGGAAGAACAGCAGCAGAAACGCGAACGGCACGGCAATGACCAGTCCGCGCCCGCTGAAGAGATGCCGGAGATGATTCATGGCGCGCCGTGGCCGCGTGTCACTGCGTCAGCACGACCTGGGCCGAATCGGTCCAGTGCGCCCACACCGTATCGCCCCAGGTGAAGTCGTGGTCGCGGTGGCGTTGGGTGTTGGCCATGCTGACCTTGAGCAGCGTCCCGCTGCCCAGGCGCAGGTGGAAGACCGTGAAGCTGCCGAAGTAGGCCAGCTCCTTGACCACGCCCTGCACCTGGTTGTGTTCGCCTTCGGGCTTGTCGGCCGTGAGCGTGATCTTCTCGGGCCGCAGCGCCACCGTGACCGGCATGCCTTCGGTGCCGGTGATGCCGTGGCCCACGTAGTGCCTGCAGTCGGCGCAGCCGATCACGCAGTGGTCCACGTCGTCGACGTCCAGCGTGCCGTCCATCAGGTTCACGTTGCCGATGAAGTCGGCCACGAATCGGGTGGCCGGTGTTTCGTAGATGTCGCCAGGCGCGCCCACCTGCAGGAAGCGGCCCTCGCTCATGATGGCGATGCGGCTGGCCATCGTCATCGCCTCCTCCTGGTCGTGCGTGACCATCACGCAGGTGACGCCGACGGACTCGATGATGTTGACGAGTTCGATCTGCGTCTCTTCGCGCAGCTTCTTGTCCAGCGCGCCCAGGGGCTCGTCCAGCAGCAGCAACTGCGGCTGCTTGGCAAGGCTGCGCGCCAGCGCGACACGCTGCTGCTGCCCGCCGGAGAGCTGGTGCGGCTTGCGCTGCGCGTACTTGCCCAGTTGCACCAGTTTGAGCTTGGCCTCCACCCGTTCCGCGATCAGGTCCTTGGGCAGGCCTTCGCGCTTGAGACCGAAGGCGATGTTCTCCCATACCGTGAGGTGGGGGAAGAGCGCATAGCTCTGGAACATCATGTTCATCGGGCGCTGGTAGGGCGGCAGTCTGGCGAGGTCCTGGCCGTTGAGGATGATGCGGCCGGAGGTGGGCGTCTCGAAGCCGGCCAGCATGCGCAACAGGGTGCTCTTGCCGCAGCCCGACGAGCCGAGCAGCGCGAAGATCTCCCCCTTCGCGATGTCCAGGTTGACGCTGTTCACGGCCTTGAAGCCGTTGAAGTCCTTGACGAGATCCTGGATCTGCAGGAACGCGGGCTGATCGGCCGCGCTGGGCGAATTGGCCATGAAATCGTGGGCCCGGGATTACAGGCCGGTCTTGAAGGACGTGTAGGTGCGCGTCATCAGGCGGCGCAGGTCGTTGTTGAGCGAGTCGGGCGGCGCCATGCGGGCCAGGTCGGCCGGCGACAGGAATACCGAGGGGTTGTTGGCCACTTCGGGTTTGACCAGGGCTCTGGATGCCGCGTTGGGGTTGGCGTAGAAGACCTTGTTGGTCAGGCTGGCGTGCACCTCGGGCCGCATGATGTAGTTCATGAACTTGTGCGCGTTGTTGGGGCGCGGCGCATCGGCCGGAATCACCATCACGTCGAAGAACAGCACACCGCCGGTCTTGGGGATCAGGGCCTGTATGTTCTGGCCCGTCTTGCCGTCGATGGCGCGCTGGCGCGCGATGTTGATGTCGCCACTCCAGCCCAGGGCCAGGCAGATCGAGCCATTGGCCATGTCGTTGATGTAGCCCGACGAACTGAACAGCGTGACATAGGGTCGCACCGACTTGAGCACCGCCGCCGCCGCGCTGTAGTCGCCGGGGTTCTTGCTGTAGGGCGGCTTGCCCAGGTAGTGCAGGACGGAGGGCACGACTTCCGTGGCCGAATCCAGAAAGCTCACGCCGCAGCTCTTGAGCTTGCTGATGTACTCGGGCTTGAAGACCAGGTCCCAGACGTTGTCGGGCATGGGCGTACTTCCCAGCGCGGCCTTGACCTTGTCGACGTTGATGCCCACGGTGTCGTAGCCCCACAGCCAGTTGACCATGTAGTCGTTGCCCGGGTCCAGCCGCGCCAGTTGCGCCTGCACCGCCGGGTCCAGGTTCTTCAGGTTGGGCAACAGGGACTTGTCCAGCTTGCGCAGCAGGCCGCCATCGGCCTGCAGCTTGGCCCAGTTGGAAGAGGGCACCACGATGTCGTAGCCCGTCTTGCCGGCCACCAGCTTGGCGTGCAGGATTTCGTTGTTGTCGAAGTTGTCGTAGCGGACCTTGATGCCGGTCTCTTTCTCGAAGTTCTTCAGCGTGTCTTCGGCGATGTAGTCCGACCAGTTGTAGACGTTGAGGACCTTTTCTTCTTCCTGCGCCATGCTCAGCGGGAAGGCCAGGGCCAGGCCGAGGCCGAGCACGAGGGACTTGGGGGACATGGGACAACCTCCAGGCGGGCAGTGGGTTTCAGGGGGGCCGGTCAGACCGGGAGTCTAGGCAATGGGGTGGGGCCGGCCATCAGGGGAACCGATCAAGCTTGGACTATCCATCGACCCAGCCATGGCGCCGGGCGTCGGCCAGCGTCAGGTCCAGGCAGCGATGGATCAGCGACACCATCTCGTCGATCTGGGCACGGGTGATGACCAGGGGCGGGGCAATGATCATGCGGTCGCCCACGGCACGCATGATCAGGCCATTGCCGAAGCAGTGGCCGCGACACACCATGCCGATCTCCAGCGCGGGGTCGAAAGCCGCGCCCGAGGCCTTGTCCTTCACCAACAACAACGCTCCCATCAGGCCACAGGTGGTGGCTTCGCCGACCAGCGGATGCCCGGCCAGCTGCGCATAAGCCTGTGCAAGATATGGGCCAACGTCATCCCGCACGTGTTCGATCAGGCCCAGCTGGCGGATCAGGCCGATGTTGGCCAGGCCCACCGCGCAGGCCACCGGGTGACCGCTGTAGGTGTAGCCGTGGTTGAACTCGCCACCCTGCTCGATCAGGACCTTGGCCACGCGCTCGCCGACCATCACGCCACCCAGCGGGATATAGCCGCTGGTCACCCCCTTGGCGAAGGTCATCAGATCCGGCTTGAAGCCCAGGGTCTCGCAGCCAAACCATTGGCCCGTGCGGCCGAAACCGCAGATGACTTCGTCACTGACCAGCAGGATGCCGTGGCGGTCGCAGATGCGTTGCACCTCGGGCCAGTAGGTCGCCGGCGGGATGATCACGCCCCCCGCTCCCTGGATGGGCTCGCCGATGAAGGCCGCAACGTTCGCGGGGCCGACTTCGTTGATCTTCTCTTCCAGCCAATGAGCCGCCTGCAGGCCGAAGGCTTCACGCGTCAGGCCTTGGGGCCGGCCCAGTTCCCACCAGTAAGGCTGTTCGATGTGGGTGATGCCCGGAATGGGCAGGCCGCCCTGCGCGTGCATGCCGGCCATGCCACCCAGCGACGCACCGGCCATCGTGCTGCCGTGGTAGGCGTTGTGGCGGCTGATGAGGATCTGGCGCTGCGGCTGGCCCAGCAGGTCCCAGTAGCGGCGCACCATGCGCACCACGGTGTCGTTGCCTTCGCTGCCCGAGCCGGCAAAGAACACGTGCTGGAACCCCGGTGGCGACACCTCGGCCAGTTGTTCGGCCAGTTCGATCGCCGGCACGGTGGCCGTCTGGAAGAAGGCGTTGTAGAAAGGCAGCTCCTGCAACTGCCGCGTGGCGGCCTGGATCAGCGCCTGCTGGCCATAGCCCACGTTGACGCACCACAGGCCGCTCATCGCGTCCAGGATCTTGTGGCCTTCGCTGTCCCACAGGTAGATGTTGTCGGCCCGCGTGATGATGCGCGAGCCCTTGCGGGCCAGGCCCTGGAAGTCGGTGAAGGGGTGCAGGAAGTGCGCCGCGTCCGCGGCTTGCCAGTCGGTGGTCGTACGCTTGCTCATGAGAGGCCCTTCAGACATGCAGCAGCAGATGCTCGCGTTCCCAGGGCGAGATCACTTTCATGAATTCGGCGTATTCGACTTCCTTGACCTCGGTGTAGACGGTGACGAAGCCCTCGCCCAGCACCGTCGACAGACCTTTCTCGGCGCGCAGCAGGGCCAGCGCCTCGCCCAGGCTGCGCGGCAGCTGGAAATCGCCCAGGTAGGCGTCCCCCTTGCATTCGGCCGAGGGCTCGATGCGGTGCTGAATGCCCAGGTAGCCGCAGGCCAGCGTGGCGGCCAGCGCCACATAGGGGTTGGCGTCGGCGCCGATGACGCGGTTCTCGATGCGCCGGGCGGCCGGTGGTGCCAGCGGGCTGCGGATGCCCACCGTGCGGTTGTCGGTGCCCCACTGGATGTTGATGGGTGCCGCCACGCCGCGCACCAGCCGGCGGTAGCTGTTGACGTAGGGCGCCAGCAGGGCCATCGCCGCGGGCGTGTATTTCTGCAGGCCACCGATGTACCAGAAGAACTCCTGGCTGGGTGTGCCGTCTTCGTTGCTGAAGATGTTGCGTCCGGTGGCCTTGTCCACCACGCTCTGGTGGATGTGCATGGCGCTGCCGGGCTCCCCGGCGATCGGCTTGGCCATGAAGGTGGCGAACATGTCGTGGCGCAGCGCCACTTCACGCACGGTGCGCTTGAACAGGAAGACCTCGTCGGCCAGGCCCAGCGGGTGGGCGTGGAAGAAGTTGATCTCCATCTGGCCGGCGCCGACCTCGTGGATCAGCGTGTCCACGTTGAGTTCCATCTTGTCGCAGTAGTCGTAGACGTCCTCGAACAGGGGGTCGAACTCGTTCACGGCGTCGATGCTGTAGGCCTGGCGCGAGGTCTCGCTGCGCCCGCTGCGGCCCACCGGGGGCTTGAGCGGCACATCCGGATCAGTGTTGCGCGCCACCAGGTAGAACTCCAGCTCGGGCGCCACCACGGGCGCCCAGCCCTGGGCGTCGAACAGACCGCAGACGTGGCGCAGCACGCTGCGCGGTGCAAAGGGCACCAGCACACCGTGGCGGTCGTAGCAGTCGTGGATGACCTGGGCCGTGGGGTCGGTGGCCCAAGGCACGATGCGCACCGTGGTCGGGTCCGGCCGCAGGTGCATGTCGCGGTCGGTGGGCGTGATGACGTCGTAGTAGGGACCCTCTTCGGGAAACTCGCCCGTCACGCCCATGGCCACCACGGCCTCGGGCAGGCGCATGCCGCGGTCTTCGTTGAACTTCTCGCGCGGCAGGATCTTGCCGCGGGCCACGCCGGTGAGGTCGGGCACCAGGCACTCGATCTCGGTGACGCGGTTGGTGTCGAGCCACTGCTCGAGCTCGCTGAAGGTGGATGGTTGGCGGGGCATCATGTGGGTCACTCGTTCGCTGGCGGAAGCGGGCCATCGGCCCGCGCTTCAGGCGGTGGTGACGGGGCGTGGCAAAGGGCCGCGCACGCGGTCGCGGTATTGGTGCACGGCGGCACCATAGGCCTGCAGCAGGCGCATCGAGATGGGGTTCTCCTCGGCCTGCCACTCGGGGTGCCATTGCACGCACAGGTTGAAGCCGCCGGCAGCGGCCACTGAGAAGGCCTCGACCAGGCCGTCCGGTGCGACGGCCTCCACGCGCAGGCCTTCGGCCAGGCGATTGACGCCCTGGCCGTGCACGGAATTGACGACGAAGCTGCCGGGACCGGTGATGCGTTCGAGCCAGCCGCCGGGCATCACGTCCACGCGGTGCGCGGGGGCGTATTGCTCGGCCGCGCTGGCGTCGTCCTCCACGTCGTGGTTGTGCAGGCCCGGCACCTCGCACACCGCCTGGTGCAGGGATCCGCCCAGCGCCACGTTGGCCTCCTGCGTGCCGCGGCAGATGGCCAGCAGGGGCATGCCGCGTGCCAGCACGCGCGGGATCAGGTCCAGCACCCAGGCATCCCGTTCCGGGTCCAGCGGCAATGCGGGGTCGTGCACCGTCTCGCCGAAGTGGGATGGGTGCACGTTGGAGGGCGAACCCGTGAGCAATACACCGTGCACGATGTCCAGCACCGGCTCGATCTCGGCCGGCTCCAGGCCGGGCAGCACGATGGGCAGGGCTCCGGCCAGGCGCACGGCCTGCACGTACTTGCGGCCGGCGATGTGGAACGGGTGCTCGCCCAGCATGCGGTTGCAGGCGGGCACCAGCACCAGGGGTTTGGCTTGGGGCAGGGTAGTCGCGCTCATACGGTCAGCCGAGCATATCGCGCAACCGGTACCAGGCCATCCCGAGCACCAGGGCCGGTGTGCGCAGCCAGCGGCCGCCCGGGAACGGGCGGTGGCGCAGCCGTGCAAAGACATCGAAGCGGCTGGCATCGCCGCACAGGGCCTCGGCCACCAGTTGGCCGGCCAGGCCTGTCAACGCCAGGCCGTGTCCCGAGAAGCCCTGCAGGTAATAGATGTTGCTGTAGCCGCCGGCGCGCGCCGGCGGCAGGCGGCCGAAGTCCGGCGCGCGGTTCATCGTGATGTCGACGAAACCACCCCAGGCGTACTCCACCGCCTGGCCCTGCAACTGCGGGAAGGTCAGCAGCATGCGTTGGCGCATGCGCTCGGCCAGGCCGGCTGGCGTGGCCGTGCTGTAGCTGACGCGGCCACCGTACAGCATCCGGTGGTCGGGCGTGGGGCGGAAGTAGTCGAGCACGAAGTTGTTGTCGCATACCGCACTGCGGCTGGGCACCAGGCTCGCGGCCAGCTCGGGGGGCAGGCGCTGGCTGCACGCAATGTACGTGCCCACGGGCATGATGCGCGCCGCCAGCGCCGGGGCCACGCCTTGCAGATAGACATTGCCGGCCAGCACCACGCGGTGTGCCAGCACCGCGCCACGCGTCGTGCGCAGCAGGGCGGGGTCGCCGGCGTGCAGCGACAGCACGGGGCTGTGCTCGTGGATGCGCACGCCGGCCGCCGCAGCGGCCTGGGCCAGGCCCAGTGTGTACTTCAGCGGGTGCAGGTGGCCGGAGCGCGGGTCGTGGATGCCGCTGTGAAAGCGCGGGCTGTCGATCCAGCGGCGCATCTCGGCCGGCGCGATGCGCTGCAGCGGATAGTCGTAGACCGACGCCATGCGGTCGGCCCAGCGCGCCAGGTCACGACCCTTGCGGGCATTGCAGGCCACGCCCAGAAAGCCATCCTGCCAGTCGCAGTCGATGGCATGGCGGCTGATGCGTTCGCGCAGCAGGTCCAGCGCCTGCAGCGAAAAGGCCCAGACCCGGCGTGCGTCGTCCAGGCCCAGCTGGTCTTCAATGACTTCCTGGTCGCACGCGAGGCCGTGGATGGCCTGCCCGCCATTGCGGCCACTGGCGCCATAGCCCAGCTCGCGTGCCTCCAGCAGCAGCACATCCAGGCCTCGCTGGCGCAGTTCCAGAGCCGCGCTCAGGCCCGCCAGCCCGCCGCCCACCACCACCACGTCACAGCGACTGTCGCCCTGCAAGGGGGCGTGGCTGCAGTCGCGCAGCGCAGTGGCGGCGTAGTAGGAATTGCGCGTCAGCGCCAGATCGGTGGCCTGAAGCGGCATGCCGCGGAGCGGGTCGTGGGTGGCGTGGTGCAGGCCCGCGCTCAGGCCGCGCGCCGTATGGCGGCGCGCAGCGTCTCGACGATCTGGTCGATCTGGCTGCGCTCGATGATGAGCGGCGGACTCAAGGCGATCGTGTCACCGGTGGTGCGGATCAGCACGCCCTTGTCGTAGCAGTCCAGGAAGACATCGAATGCGCGCTGTGTGGCCTGGCCGGGCAGCGGGGCCAGCTCGATTCCGGCAACCAGGCCGATGTTGCGCACATCGATGACGTTGAGCTCGCCGCGCAGGGCATGCACGGCCTGCGCGAAGTAGTCGCCCAGCTGGCCGGCCCGCGTGAGCAGGCCTTCTTCCGCGTAGGTGTCCAGCGTACCGAGGCCGGCCGCGCAGGCCAGCGGATGGCCGGAATAGGTGTAGCCGTGCGCGAACTCGATGGCCTGTTCAGGCCCGCTCATGAAGGCATCGTGGATGTCGTCCCTCACGATCACCGCGCCCATCGGTACGCAACCGTTGGTCAGCCCCTTGGCGCAGGTGATCATGTCCGGGACCACGCCAAAGGTCTGCGCGGCAAAGGCTTGGCCGGTGCGGCCGAAACCCGTGATGACCTCGTCGAAGATCAACAGGATGCCGTGCTGCGTGCACAGCTCGCGCAGGCGTTGCAGGTAACCGGCGGGCGGCAGCAGCACGCCGGTGCTGCCGGCCACGGGCTCGACGATCAGCGCCGCGATGTTGCTGGCGTCGTGCAGGGCCACCAGGCGTTCCACGTCTTCGGCCAGTTCGGCACCATGCGCCGGCTGGCCCACGCTGAAGGCGTTGCGCGCCGGGTCGTGCGTATGGCGCAAATGGTCCACACCCGCGACGGCCAGCCCGAAGGTCTTGCGATTGCCCACCAGGCCGCCAACCGAAATGCCGCCGAAATTGACGCCGTGGTATCCCCTCTCGCGGCCCAGCAGGCGGGTGCGCGTGCCCTGGCCACGCACGCGGTGGTAGGCCAGCGCGATCTTCAGCGCGGTCTCGACCGCTTCGGAGCCGCTGTTGGCAAAGAACACCTTGCCCAACCCGGCAGGTGCGATCTGCGCGACCCGTTCGGCCAATTCGAAGGCCTTGGGGTGGCCCATCTGGAAGGGCGGGCAGAAGTCCATCTCCGCCGCCTGCTGCTGGATGGCCTGCACGATGCGAGGCCGGGCGTGGCCGGCATTGACACACCAGAGGCCGGCGACGCCGTCCAGGATCTGGCGGCCGTGCACGTCCCAGTAGTGCATGCCGGAGGCCTTGGCCAGCAGGCGCGGGGCTTTCTTGAACTGGCGGTTGGACGTGAAGGGCATCCAGTACGCGTCCAGGCTCAAGGGCGGCGTGGAACCGGTGGCTTCAGCGGCCTGCATCAGCCCGGGATCGACGGCTCTGTTCATGACGACTCCTGCAGCGGGCGGCACGTTGCGCCCGGCTCCCGCAGTCTATCCAGTCTTGCCGCAGGCCTGCTGGCCCCGCGGCGGCGGCAGCCTCAGCCTGGTCGCAAGCATGCGCCCAGGCCTTCGGCAGCCACTCGCAGCCACGCAGGTGGCTGCTCGGCGCAGCCTCAGCCCTGGCGGCCGTTGAGCAAGGCCTCGCGCTGGCGCTTGGCCGCGGGGTAGACCAGCGATTCTTCCAGCGCGATGTGGTCGCGATACAGCGCGTCGAACACCGGCACCGCCAGACGCAGCATGGCCAGGTCGTACCAGTTGTACCCGTTGGCGATGGCTTCGACCTGCGGTTGCAGTTCGCGCCAGTCCTCTTCCAGCCAGCCGTGGTCCTGCTGCAGGCGGCGCACGTGCTGCACGAGCTCGACGTCGCTGCTGGCCAGCAGACCAGGGAAGACATGCTTTTCTTCATCGGCATGGTGATGTGCACCAGGGCCGCTGAAGAAGGCCAGGATCTCGCGCGCGCTGGTGCGGGCGGTGTCGTCCAGACCCCGGTCATCCAGGTGGGCCAGCAGCTTGCCGAAGGACTCGAGCATGACCATGGCCGCCCGATGCGCGCAGTCCAGCGATTCGAACTCCGACAGTTGCGGCGTGCTCGGGCGTGCTTGGCGGGTGGGGCGGCTGGCAACGGTGGTGCTCATGGCTTGCTCCTGAAGATGCCCGACATTCTTCGACTGACGCTGACAGGCGTCTTGCGCCTGATCAAGGCGCCTGCAGGTGCTGCGCCGCCCTGCCGCAGAGGTAGGTCCAGACCAGAACGGCCGCCGCCTGGCTGCTGAGCTCTGCGTGGTCGAAGGGCGGGGCCACCTCGACGCAGTCCATCCCCACGAACGGCAGGTCGGCCCACTCCTCCAGCAGCGTGAGCACCTGGTTGGTGCTGAGGCCGCCGGGTTCCGGCGTCCCGGTGCCGGGCGCGAAGGCCGGGTCCAGGCAGTCGATGTCCAGGCTCAGGTAGACCGGAGGCTGCCCATGCTGCGCCAGGCGTTCCCGCACGGCCGTGATGACCGGCGCCAGCTGGGCCGGCGAGACCAGCCCGCGCAGATCGCGGGCGGTGAAGATCTGGCCACCGCAGCGGGCCACGTAGTCGCGTGCCTCACGCTCGCCCGCCGAGCGGATGCCGATCTGGGTGAAGCACGAAGGCGCCACCAGGCCTTCCTGGATGGCTTCGTAGACCCAGGTGCCATGGCCGCTGGGCTCCCCGAAGTGATCGGTCCAGGTGTCGCAGTGGGCATCGAAGTGGATCACTGCCAGCGGCTGCGCGAGCCGGTCACGGTAGGCGCGCAACAGCGGCAGGGTGATCGAATGGTCGCCTCCCAGCCAGGCCATGTGATGGCGGCCGATGAGGTCCGCCGCCAGCGGCGCCAGCGCCTCGCGCATGGCCGCCAGCGAGGTGTTCGGCAAGGGCAGGTCGCCTGCGTCGCCGAGAAGGCGGACCGGTGAGAGATCGAAGTGCGGGTGCGTGCCGTCGCACAGCATGTGACTGGCCTGCCGGATGGCCCTGGGGGCCAGGCGGGCCCCGGGGCGGTTGGTGACCGCGCCATCCCATGCGATGCCGGCGACGGCAAAGGGCTTGTCGGGCGCCGTCGCCCCTGCCTTCAGGAAATGGGGGTCGGTCTGGTAGGCGAAAGCGGTCATGGGGCGGCAGGCGGGGTGGATGGGCTGGCGGATCATAGGCACTGCCGCCGATGAGCTTTCGCATGGCGTAGGCAGACTTTCGCATGATGAAAAGTCGACACGCTGCGCCGCAGCAAAATTCACCATATGGAAGAAGGTCGTTTCACATCGTGAACAGTCGATCTAAGTCATTGATTTTACGACGTTGATTCATGTGTCTTATATAAGACATAAGTCTTCCCAAGTCGGAACTGCGGGTTTACGCTGGAGTCCTTCGCTTCTCGTTCCAACCCCTACCCAGTCAGGAGCTTTTCATGACCCAACTCACCCGTCAGCAACAAGTCGCCGCGCTCGAGAAAGAGTGGGCCGAAAACCCCCGCTGGAAGGGCATCCAGCGCGGCTACACCGCGGCTGACGTGGTGCGCCTGCGCGGCAGCCTGCAGGTGGAGCACACGCTGGCCAAGCGGGGCGCACAGAAGCTGTGGAACCTGATCAACACCGAGCCCTTCGTCAACAGCTTGGGCGCGCTCACCGGCAACCAGGCCATGCAGCAGGTCAAGGCCGGCCTGAAGGCGATCTACCTGAGCGGCTGGCAGGTGGCCGGCGATGCCAACAGCAATGGCGAGATGTACCCCGACCAGTCCCTCTACGCGGTGGACTCGGTGCCCAAGGTGGTCAAGCGCATCAACGCCACCTTCAAGCGCGCCGATGAGATCCAGTGGAGCGAAGGCAAGAACGACACCGACTTCTTCGCGCCCATCGTGGCCGATGCCGAAGCCGGCTTCGGCGGTGTGCTGAATGCCTTCGAACTGATGAAGGCCATGATCGACGCCGGCGCCGCGGGCGTGCACTTCGAGGACCAGCTGGCCAGCGTCAAGAAGTGCGGCCACATGGGCGGCAAGGTGCTGGTCCCCACGCGTGAGGCGGTGGCCAAGCTCGTCGCCGCCCGCCTGGCTGCCGACGTGATGGGTACACCCACCATCCTGCTGGCCCGCACCGATGCCGAGGCTGCCGATCTGGTGACCAGCGACGTGGACGACAACGACAAGCCCTTCCTCACCGGCGAGCGCACGGTCGAGGGCTTCTTCAAGTCCCGCAACGGCCTGGAACAGTCCATCAGCCGGGGCCTGGCCTATGCACCCTACGCGGACCTGATCTGGTGCGAAACCGGCAAGCCCGACCTGGCCTTTGCCAAGGCCTTTGCCGACGCGATCCACGCCAAGTTCCCGGGCAAGCTGCTGGCCTACAACTGCAGCCCCAGCTTCAACTGGAAGAAGAACCTGGACGACGCCACGATCGCCAAGTTCCAGCGCGAGCTGGGGGCGATGGGCTACAAGTTCCAGTTCATCACGCTGGCCGGCTTCCACAGCCTGAACTACAGCATGTTCGATCTGGCCTACGGCTACGCGCGCAACCAGATGAGCGCTTTCGTCGAGCTGCAGGAAAAGGAATTCGCCGCCGCCGAGCGCGGTTTCACCGCCGTGAAGCACCAGCGCGAAGTGGGCACCGGGTACTTCGACGCGGTGACGACCACGATCGAAGCGCAGTCGTCGACCGCTGCGCTCAAGGGCTCCACCGAGAACGAGCAGTTCTTCGACGGCACGCACCACTGAACCGCCCCGCGACACCGGGCCCATCCTGCCCCTGTTCCAGCCCCGCGGCGCTTTCAACCGCGGGGCGTGGCCAGGTTCGTGCCGGGCTCAGGGCCTGATGAGCACCAGCGAAACGTCATCGGCATAGTGGCCGGCGAATTCGGCGTATTCAGCCTCGTTGACCTGGTCTTCGAAGGCGTAGATCTCGACCAGCAGGTAGGTGGTACCTGGCGGCAGCAACAGGCCGGTCATCACCTGCTGCCAGCTCAGCGCCGCGCTGTCCAGCGTGGCCGTCTGCTGGGCGAGCCAGGTGCCGGCGGCAAAGCGGCCCGCCACCAGTGCAGGGTCACCATCGAACGCCGTCAGGCGAAGGTCGAAGCGACGGTCGGTCGTGGCATTGCCGTCGACGCGGTTGAACCAGGCACCCGCCTCGACGCGCACACCACCGGCCGCGATCAGCGCCGCCTGGGAGCGCAGATCCACGGTCTGCCAGACCTGGCTGGCCAGTGTGTTGGTGCTGCCGATGGCACCGGTGGCCACGAACTTCAGCATCTGTGCACCGCCCCGTGGGCGGATGCCGCCTTCGGCGGCCACGCTCTGGTGGGCATCACCTTGCCAGACACCGCTGGTGGCCGGCAGGCCGCCCACCACCGTCGGGTTTTCGAAGCCGGGGTTGGCCAGCAGATTGACGCGATTCGCGGCTGACGGCACGGCCGTGATGCGAATCGGCACGCGTGCCTCGAGCGTCGTGCAACCGGTGCCGGCGGCATCGGGCAAGCCGGCATCGGGCCGACGGCTGGCATAGGTGTAGTAGACGCAGAAGCGCGGCCGCATCACGAGCACGAAGTCGCCCAAGGGCTGTGCCGCCAACGCGGCAGCATCGGTGACACGCAGGCGGTAGACCGCGCTGTGGCTGTCGCCGCCGCAGCCCACGCCTCCGGTCGGCGGCAGCAGGGTGATGCCGCTGAAACTGGCGGCGCCGCCCGTGCTGAGCTGCGGTGGTGGCACCGCACCCGCCTGGAACAGCGCACTCTGCGACGTGCTGGTTGAATCCACGGGCGCCGGGCAACCCAGGGATTTGCCCAAGCCGTCTTCCCAGCGCATGCGAACCGTGACGACCAGCAGGGTCTGGCCTTGCGCCGCCAGGCTGAGATCGATGTCCTGGCGCTCGAGCGGATCCACGCTTTCGATGCGGCCTATGTTCTGGTCCTCCGCGTCGGTGCCGCAGCCGCCGAGCAAGCCCGTCATCAGCCAGGCCAGGGCCAGCAGCCCCGCACCGAACCGACTTCGACGCCGCGATTGATGCGCAAGGATCCGGGCGGGCCATCCAGGCCCGCGACGCACGAGGATCGATGGATGTGGATGGGTCATCAAGAGCCCCTTGAACGAGCCCGACCGATGGGCTGCGGGGGCATGCTGGGCCTGCGGGCGTTTCCCGACCGTTTCGCGGGCAGGCTGCGTCTGCCGGGTCACGCCATTAGGCTGACCCCAGGCGGGCCCATTGCGGCCCCGCCGCCTGTTAGGCTGCGGGCTCCGCAGTTCTGTTGACCTTCAGGGAGACCCAATGAGCCCATGGATTCCACGCCTGACGCTGACCGCCGCGTTGCTGTGCAGCAACCCGATCTGGGCCCAGGCCGATTCGCCCGAGGCGCGCCGCGAAGCGGCCAGGGCCCTGATCAAGGCGATGGACGAGCTCACATGGCCGGAGCGTTCGATCAGGGCCACCAGTGGAGCGATGCGCCAGGGGCTGCAGCAGCAGCTCGCCGCCGATCAGCGCCTGACGCCGGCTCAGCGGCAGCGCGCCGTGGACCTGATGGCCGAAGAAATGACGGCGGCGGTGACGGACATGATGCGCGAGGTGATGCCCACGGTGTACGCCGGGATGGAAGCGGTCTATGTGCAGCACTTCTCGCTGCCGGAACTGCAGGAGTTGATGCGCTTCTACACCAGCCCGCTGGGCCGCAAGTCGGTGAACGTGATGATGGAAGACATGCCCCGCTTGATGCAGCCCATGATGGGCGCCTTGCAGGCCCAGGCACCGAAGCTGCAGCAGCGCATGGAAGCGGCTGCCGAGCGCCTGCGCGCCGATGGCATTGATCTCAGGCCGGCCAAGCCCTGACCGAACGGCGGCCCGCGGCGCCCGTCACGCCGTGCACAGGCGATTGCGGCCTTCGTGCTTGGCGCGGTAGAGCTGGAGATCGGCTTCGGCGATCAGTGCGTCCAGGCCCGCGATCCGGGTGCCCAGTTGCGCCGCACCCATCGAGAACGTGCAGCCGTGAGGGCCGGCCAGGCCTTCCACGCTGGCGGTGGCGAACCTTGTGCGCAATCGTTCGAACACGGCTGGCAGTTCTTCGACGGCGGTACCCGGCAGGACGAGCAGCCACTCTTCGCCGCCCCAGCGGCCCAGCCGGTCCTGCCCGCGCAGCACGCTGGTGGCTGCGGTGGCAAAGGCCCGCAGCACCTGATCTCCACCGGTATGGCCCAGGCTGTCGTTGACCGCCTTGAAGTGATCCAGATCGATGATCGCCAGCGACAGGGGGACGCCCAGGCTCTGGGCCTGCAGCACCTGGGCGTGGGCGTAGGCACGCACGGCGCGCCGATTGGGTTGTCCCGTCAGTTCGTCGCGCAGCGCCAGATCGGCCAGGGCGCGGCGCCGCCTGAGGGCCTGGCGGGCCCACGCCAGGACGCCGGCGAGCAACAGGGTCAGCGCGCCCACCGTGGCCCAAAGCGCACGCTGTTTCGCCGTCTCGGCGGCCAGCGCCAGCCTGGCGGTCTCTTCGCGATGACGCAGCTCGGCGTTTTCCGCCTCGCGCTGGACCGTGGCATAGCGTGCCTGCAGGCGCAGGGTCTGTACGTCGGCGACGAAGCTGCGCGCCTCATCCATCTGGCGATCGTGGCGTTCGACCTCCTGATAGGCCTCAGCGAAACGCCCTTGCGATGCGTACCCGGCGGCGAAGACGCGGGCCAGGCGGGCGCGTTCCGGTGCGGGCACGATGGGCGTGTCCCAGCGTCGGGCCTGCTCGATCGCCTGCAGCACCTCCGGGCGGCCCAGCTTGGCCAGGGCCTGGACCCTCAGCTTGGCAGCCGTGAGGAGCCGAAAACCGTTGTCCTGCCCGGCCAACAGCAGACGCTGGGCTTCGCTCAGCAGGGGCAGCGCTTCGGCCGGCCGATCAACGAGCAGCAGAGTCCCGGCCGTGGTCAGGCTGGCCGCCGCGATGCCGGCGTCGTCGCCGATGGACTGTGACAGCCGCCGAGCCGTCGCGAAATGCTCCAGTGCGGCCGGCATCTGGCGGCCGCTGCGCAGCGCGATACCCCATTCCCAGTGCAGCACGCTGCGTGCCATGCGTGCCGGCTCATCGCCGAGCAGGCGCAACGCTCGCGCAAAGTGTTCGTAGGCGTCGGTCTGTTGACTGCCGGCGCCCCGCCCGGCGATCGTGCCCATGGCCTGCAGCGCGGTGACCGACCGGTACTGGTCGCGCAGATCCCGGCTGCATTGCTCCAGCGACTCGGCGCTCAGCCAGGCCTCGTCCAGGCTGTTGATGTCGAGCAGCAAGGTCAGCTCCAGCGCGTGGAAATCGCACAGCAACACGGTGTCGTTGCTGGCCAGGATCGCTGGACGCAATGACCTGGCCTTGGCCTGCGCCTGGGCCGCCTCCAGCGACCGCCAACTCGCCAGCAAGGCGCCTTGCTCCAGCCACAGGCGATCGACTGGGCTGGCGGCCGGCCACGCGGCGAGTGCCGCACGGGCCTGCTGGATGCTGCGGTCGGCATCGCCGGCCTGCTCCAACGCATCGTGAACGCGCGCCAGCGCCAGATGAGCCCAGAAGCGCTTGCCGGCATCCACAGCCTGCACCAGCTGCTGCTCGGCCAGCGCCGCCGCGGCACGCGGGTCGTCCTGAAGGGCGACTTCAAGCTCGGCAAAGCTCCCCGGCCTTACGGTCGAGGCACCCGCCCAGGCAGCGCCGCCGTGGAACCACACGCCCATGGCGCAGCAGGCCCAGGTGGCCAGTTGGCAGAACGTGGACATTGGCGATCGCATGCCCACGATTCATCGGCCACCTGCACGTCGGCGTGAAGCCCGGCCACTGGCTCCGATCTGCGGCCGTGTGACATCCGCAGCGGTCCGGCCCGCTTTGCTGCACTAGCCTGCATGGCCGGCCCCGCGCTGCCGCCACAGCACCAGGACGGCGAAGAGCCCGGCCGAGGCCAGCAGGGCAGCCCCGAAGCCCGGGCTGGCGGCGGCATGCAACGCCGCGCCAAAGTCGTGCAAGGCCCAGGCCGGCAGGCCGGCCAGCGCCTCGGCTGGTGGGGTGTTTTCATTGATCGACACGCCCTGGCCGCTGGCGCCGGCCAGCGCCAAGCCGGCGTTGTGCCCCAGGTACGTCAGGGTCTGGCCCAGCAGCGGCTGGCCGAAGAGCTTTTCCAGCACCACGCTGCCCAGGCCCAACGCCACGGCCAGCACCGGCAGACCCCAGCGGCGGAACAGCGCGTTGCACAGGATGGCCAGCAGGATCAGCGGCATCAGCCACAGCGTGGCCAGCGGCAGGCCGGCAGCCACGCGCGCCACCAGCGCCAGCACACCGGACAGCACACTGCCCCAGGGCAGGGCGAACCATTCGCCGATCCCCACGAAGCGGGTCACCGTCAGGGCCGAAAGCAGTAGCCCGCCCAGCAGCCCGGCCACCAGGGCCGCAGCCGGCACGAGCACCAGGTGCACCAGCAGTGGCGCGAGCAGGCTTTCGGAGTGGCCGGTGGGCAGCGAGAGCCAGAACTCCACCGAGCGGTCGGCGTGATCACGCCGGGCCAGGCCGCTGGTGATGAACATCGAGGTGATCCAGACCAGCAGGAAGATCACGGCCGTCGTGGCGACGATGGCGATCGTGCCCAGCAGGGCCGCCAGCTCGGATCCGCTGTGCTGGGCCAGGTCGCCTGACAGGTCGATCTGGCCCACCACCAGCGGCAGGGCTGCCAGGCCGATCGGGATGAGCACCAGCAGCGCCCAGGCCAGCCGGTGCTGCAGCCACTCGCGCTGCATCAGGGGAAGGAGGTGGTTGAACATGGTGTGGGTCCTCGTCGGCTGGCAGGGCTTCAGAAATGGGTGCGGTCGAGTTCGGGCTTGCGTGTCAGCGCCACGAACAGGTCCACCAGGCTGGGCCGCACGCGCTTGCCCAGGACCTGCAGGTGGGCTGGCGGTTCGCCGTCGAAGAGCGACGCGCTGCCGCCTTGCACGCGGTACTTCAGCAGCGGGTGGGCCGCAGCCATCTGTTCGGCCACCGCGGCATCGTGGCTCAACGCGACGAAGCGACGGTCCATGTCCTCCAGGCTGATGCTCAGCACCAGCTTGCCATCGTTGAGCATCAGCACGTCCGAGAGCAGGGTCTCGATCTCCTCCACCTGGTGGGTGCTGATCAGCACGCTGCGTTCGCCATCGCACCATTCGTCGATCAGCATTTCGTAGAAGGCCTTGCGCGACAGCACATCGAGGCCCAGCGTGGGCTCGTCCAGGATCATCAGCCGGGCGTCGATGGCCGCGATCAGGGCCAGGTGGGCCTGCACGACCATGCCCTTGGACAAGGTCTTGACCTTGTCACCCGGCTTGACACTGGTGCGGGCGAGCAAGGCCCGCGCACGCTCGGCGGAGAAGCGCGGGTGCAGGCCGCTCATCAGCGCGACCAGATCCTGCACCCGGGCCCAGCGCGGCAGGATGGCCACGTCCGGGATGTAGCAGGCCGATTGCAGCAACGGCACCCGTTGTTTCAGCGGGTTCAATCCCAGCACCTGCAGCGAGCCTTCCGGTTGGGCGAGGCCCACCATGGCCTTCATCAGCGTGGTCTTGCCCGCGCCGTTGTGGCCCAGCAGGCCCACGACGCGGCCCTTGGGGATGCTGAAGCTGACATCGTCCACGGCGCGTTTGCTGCCGTAACGTACCGTCACGTGGCGGGCTTCGACCAGCGTTTCGGGGCTGGTGGTGGTGTTCATGCGCGGTCCTCCCAGATCAGTTGTTCAGGCCCCAGGCCCAGGCGGCGCAGGCGTTCGCGCAGGCGCGGCCATTCCGTCTTCAGGAAGCGCTCGCGCTCGGCCTGCTTGAGCCTTTCGCGCGCGCCGGTCATCACAAAAAGGCCCAGGCCGCGCCGGTTCTCCAGCAGGCCTTCGTCACCCAGGGCCTGCAGGGCGCGGTTGACGGTCAGCGGGTTGAGCAAGTGGCGCGTGGCCAGCGCCCGCACCGAGGGCATGGCCTGGCCCTCCGCCGGGTCGCCATCCAGCAGTTGGGCGGCCAGCAGATCGGCCAGTTGCTGGTAGATGGGTAGCTTCTGATCCCAGGTCTGCATGGAGCTGCCTCGGGTGTGTTGCTGATGTAGCACACCATATCAGCCACCATCCCGGCGGGCTGCCCTGCTGCGACAGGCTGCACGACAGGGCGACGAACTGCACAATGCCGGCGGATGGAGCCCAGCCCATCGCCGCCCTCGTCGATGCCGCGCCTTCGCCTGCTGACTGCGCCGGCGCTGGTGCTGCCCAGCGAGATCCGCTTCGCCCCGGAAAGGCGGTTCTGCCTGGCCGCCCTGTTGGCGCTGACCCCCCACGGGCTGACGCGCGATGAGGCGGCGGCCCTGTTCTGGCCTGACCGCACACAGACGGCGGCGCGCAGCAACCTGCGCAAGCTGATCCTGGAACTGCGCCGGTTGGACCTGCCGGGCATCCTCCTGGACAGCGACCGCCTGGCCTGGCCCGTGGTCAGCGACGCGGGCGAACTGCTTGCCGGGCAGGGGCCGGCAAGCACCTGGAGTGAGCCGCTGCCGGGCCTGGGTGGCCACGACAGCGTGGCCTTCGAGGAGTGGCTGCTCGCGCTGCGAGCGCGCCTGTATGAGGCGTGGCGGGAGCGGCAGCGGGTGCTGGCCGGAGGCGACGATGCGCAGCAGGCGCGCATCGCCGCCGAGGCACTGTTGACCCAGTTCCCCGACGATGCCGAGGCCCAGCGCCTGGCGGCGCGCACGCGGCG
>DAORNK010000030.1:0-210 GCA_035440985.1 Rubrivivax sp.
CGGCCGCCAGGGCCGCCTGCGCGGCATCGCGGGCCTGGTCCATCCTTGCGCGGGTCTGCTGGCCGGCAGCGGCCTCACGCGCGATGGCCTGCAACTCCACCAGCACCTGGCGCGCTTCGGCCGACCAGCGCTTGAGGCGCTGGGCCTGTTCGCCGCGTTCCAGCGTGGTGGCGGTGATGCGCTGCTGCAGTGCTGTGAACTCCGCCTGCG
>DAORNK010000030.1:392-22238 GCA_035440985.1 Rubrivivax sp.
TCCTGGTTGCGCAAGCGACGCTCGGCCAGCTTGAGGGAGGCTTCGCCGGCCAGGGCTTCGACCGCGGCCAGCTTGGTTTCCAGCGGCGCTGCCCCTTCGGCCAGGGCGAGCAGCGCCGTGTCGTCACCCAGGGCCGCCTGCAGGCGGGCCGGCCAATCGATGACTTCGGCCGGCGCTGCGGGCCGCGGGGCCGCCTGGCGGGCTGGCGCGGTGGGCTTGACCGGCGTGGCTTTCGGCGCTGCAGGGGCCGGACGCACGGGCGTCTGGGGCAGTTCGAGGCCTTTGATGACAGGCTTCTTGAAGATCCAGCCAAGCATGGGTGAGTGAAGGAATGCGCGCAGGGCGAAGCAGCGATTGTGCTGCTTCGGCCGGGCCCGCCGGCGGCGCGCCGACGAGGATCAATCAGGGCGCGATCAGGCCGCGGCGCGTTGGGGGGACTGCTGGCCCTGGATGCGCAGCAGTGCGGCTTCGAGGTTGGCCACGCTGCGGTCCACGTGCTGCAGCTTCTCCAGCCCGAACAGGCCGATGCGGAAGGTGCGGAAGTCGGCGGGCTCGTCGCACTGCAGCGGCACGCCGGCCGCGGTCTGCAGGCCTTCGGCCAGGAAGGCCTTGCCGGTGTGCAGACCCATGTCGTCTGTGTAGCTGACGACCACGCCCGGTGCCTGGAAGCCTTCGGCGGCCACGCTCTTGAAGCCGTGGCGGCCCAGCATGGCGCGTACCTTGCGGCCGATCTCCCACTGCTCGGTGCGCAGCTTCTGGAAGCCGTAGGCGCGGCTTTCCAGCATCACGTTGCGCGTCACGGTCAGCGCGTCGGTGGGCAGCGTGGTGTGGTAGGCATGGCCGCCGGATTCGTAGGTTTCCATGATCTGCAGCCATTTCTTCAGGTCGGCGGCAAAGCTCGTGCTGGTCGTGCCATCGATGGCCGTGCGCGCCCGCTCGCTGAGCATCACGAAAGCGCAGCAGGGCGATCCGCTCCAGCCCTTTTGCGGCGCGCTGACCAGCACGTCCACGCCCGTGGCCTGCATGTCGACCCAAAGCGCACCGCTGGCGATGCAGTCCAGCACCAGCAGGCCGCCCACGGCATGCACGGCGTCGGCCATCGCACGCAGGTAGTCGTCGGGCAGCAGCAGCCCGGCAGCCGTTTCGACGTGTGGGGCAAAGACCACGGCCGGGCGCTGGGCCTGGATGGCGGCCACCACCTCGGCAATGGGGGCCGGCGCATAAGCCGCCTGCCGACCGGGTGCCACCGGGCGGGCCTTGAGTACCTGCTGTTCGGAAGCGATTCGCCCCATGTCCAGGATCTGCGTCCAGCGGTAGCTGAACCAGCCATTGCGCACGATGAGGGTCTTCTGACCGCCGGCAAACTGGCGCGCCACGGCCTCCATGCCGTAGCTGCCGCTGCCCGGGACCACGACGGCCGAGCGCGCGTGGTAGACCTCCTTGAGCACGCCGGAGATGTCGCGCATCACGCCCTGGAACTTCTGCGACATGTGGTTGAGCGCGCGGTCCGTGTAGACCACGGAGTACTCGAGCAAGCCGTCAGGGTCGACGTTGGGCAACAGGCCGGGCATGGGAAACCCCTTTCAATGGGCAGCAGATGACGTAACCCGCCAGCTTAGCACCGCCCGGGGTGCCGGCTCAGAGCGGATCGGCGTGCGCCTGCGTACACAGGTTGATCTCGATGGTGGCATGGGCCACGGCGTCCAGTTCCACCAACCAGCCGCGTACGGCCTCGGGCCGCAGGCTGCTGTCGTGTGTCAGCAGGCTCAGCGCGCAGGCGTAGCGCTGCTGGCCGACGCGCCAGACGTGCAGATCGGTGAGTTCGCTGCGGCTGGCCTTGCCGCGGCCCGCAACCGCCTGGCGGATGTGGCCCACCACCGGGTCGTCCATCTCGCGGTCCAGCAATACCTTGCTGGTGTCGGCGATCAGGCGCCGCGCCCACACAGCGACCAGCAAGCCGCCGACGATGCCCATCAATGGATCCAGCCAGGACCAGCCGTACCACCAGCCACCCGCCAGTGCCACGAGCGCCAGCACCGAAGTCGCCGCATCGGTGATCACGTGCACGTAGGCGGCATGCAGGTTCAGGTCCTTGCGCGGGGCAGCCAGGACGTGGCCATGGCCGTCATCGTCGTCGTGGTGGTCGTGGTGGTCGTGGTGATGCCGCCCGTGCCCGTGACCGTGGCCGTGTCCATGGGCGTGATGCCCCTGCCGGGCGCTGCCCAGGATGAAGGCGCAGACGAGGTTGACCACCAGGCCCAGCGCAGCAACCGCCATCGCCTCGGCGTACTGGATGGGCTGTGGCGACAGCAGCCTTTCCACCGACCCGACCACCATCAGGGCCACCACCACGAGCAGGAAGATGGCACTGGCGAACCCGCCCAGCACTTCGACCTTCCAGGTGCCGAAGGCGTAACGGGGATCGGCGGCATGCCGGCGTGCCGCGGCATAGGCAAAGGCACTCAGGCCAATGGCCACCGCATGCGAACTCATGTGAAAACCGTCGGCCAGCAGGGCCATCGAATTGGTCAGCCAGCCGGCGAGGATCTCGACCAGCATCGTGACGGCGGTGATCCACATCACCAGCCGCGTGCCGCGCTCGCCGGCACGGTTGCCGCGATCGAAGACATGCTCGTGCTGCCAGGGCGAAAGATCGTGGGTCTGCATCGTGGGACCTGCGCAGTGCTAGAACAGCTGGCCCACGTTGAACAGCGTGAGCAGGCCCAGGATAGCGAAGATCAGCGCCGCCACGCCGTGCACCAGGCGCATCGAGACCATGCGCGCAATGCGTTCACCCAGGAATACGGCGGGCACGTTGGCCAGCATCATGCCCAGGGTCGTGCCCAGGACGACGGCTGCCAGGTCGTGGAAGCGGGCGGCCAGCGCCACGGTGGCAATCTGCGTCTTGTCGCCCATCTCGGCCAGGAAGAACGCCACCAGTGTGGTGCCGAACACGCCCAGGCGCTGGTGATGGCCGGCGCTGGTGCCGTCGATCTCGTCGGGCACGAGCATCCACCCGGCCATCGCCAGGAAGGACAGTCCGATCACCCAGCGCAGGAGATCCGGGCCCATGGCCCTGGCGACGAACTCGCCCAGCGCACCGGCCAGCGCATGGTTGGCCAGCGTGGCCACCAGGATGCCCAGGATGATGGGCGCAGGCTTTCGAAAGCGCGCCGCCAGCAGCATGGCCAGCAACTGGGTCTTGTCACCCATTTCACCCAGCGTCACGACACCGGTGGAGACGAAAAAGGCTTCCATCGCAGTTCCAGGGGCCGGACAGTGGACCACACGGCAACCCCGGCCCTTGCGGAGGCAGTGTGGTCAAAGGTCTGGCCAGGCCGTGAAGCTGTGCGCGCCATGGCCGTGAGAGCCAAGTGTGTTGACGCGCACCCCTGCGGGGCAGGGCGGCTACTCCCCGATGACGGCAAGGGCGGGGCAGGTGCAGCCGCGCCGAGCCGCATTGTAAGGGGGTCTGCAGTTCACTTGTTGCGGTGCAGCAACCATCTAGAATGCCGTCGTCGCAACGTCGTGGCACGCGCCGTCAAGGCTGCGCGAAGCCGTCATGGATCTGCACTCAGCGGCCAATCATCTCCCCGTTGCTTTCGACCCGTCCCTGCAGATCGGCTTGCCCCTGATCGATGGGCAGCATGCGGCGCTCATCGCCGAACTTAATCGGCTGATCCTGGATCAGCAGGCTGGTTGGTCGACCGAGGTGCTGGTGGATGTGCTGAGCGAACTCGGGCGTGCACTGGACGACCACTTTCGCTGTGAGGAGGGTCTGTTCTCCAGCCTGGGCATGTCGGGTCCGGAAATCGACGCCCATGTGGCGGCGCACATGGAGATCCTGTCGCAGTATGTGGAGCTCAATCTGGATCTGATGCGGCAGCCACAAACGCATTCTGCGGCACACGCGCTGGGGTTGGTGCGCCAGTGGGTCGTCGGCCACATCCTCAGCCACGACTTGCGCCTGCGCGCCTTGCTGCCGTCCTGACGCACGGTGCAGCGGCACTGGAACGGCGGGGGCGGGTACGGAACCAGCCGTATCGCCCTGCTGACGTGAGACCGTGGATCCACGGCCGACCCGGCGCCGGATTCCGGCCAGGAGATCGGCCGGAGAACCCACAACAAGTTGGCGTTTGGTGGAGAGGAGGAGGATCGAACTCCCGACCTCTGCATTGCGAACGCAGCGCTCTCCCAGCTGAGCTACCCCCCCACACGCGGCGCGCAGTTTAGCACCGACTGGCAGCGCGGCGGCGTGCGCATGGCATCCCATTACCATCGGCGCCAGTCCCAGGACCCAAGCAGGAGAACCGATGCGCCCGCAGCAAGACCCCCAGTGGCTGGAGGCCCAGTACAACAACAGCGCTCGCGTGCCTGACCATGCGGCGGTGATGGGCCGCTGGGCGGAGGCCTCCGCGCTGGCCCGTGCCGGCGCGCCAGCGGCCCGGCTGGACGTGCCCTATGGCCCCGGCAGTGGCGAGACGCTGGACATCTTCCCGGCTGCACAGCCCGATGCGCCGATCCTCGTTTTCATCCACGGAGGCTACTGGCGGCGGTTGGACAAGTCCGATCAGTCCTTCATTGCGCCGGCCTTCAATGCCCAGGGCGCAACGGTGGTGGTGCCCAACTACGCGCTGTGCCCCACGGTGAGCGTGGAGCACATCGTGCTTCAGATGGCCGCCGCGGTGGCCTGGGTCTGGCGCCACGCCGCTGATTTCGGCGGCAATCCCGGCCGCATCGCGCTGGCAGGGCACTCGGCCGGCGGGCACCTGGCCACCATGCTGCTGACCTGCCGCTGGCGCGAACTGGCCGACGACCTGCCTGTGCAGCCGCTGGCCGGCGCCTTGTCGATCTCCGGTCTGTACGACCTGGAGCCCCTGCGCCAGACGCCTTCGTTGCAGGCCGACCTGAGGCTCACGCCGCAGGCCGTCGCCCGCCTGAGCCCGGCGTTTTTTCCGCGGCCCAAGGGGGCGCCGCTGTACGCCGTCGTGGGCCTGGAAGAGAGTGACGAATTCCTGCGCCACAACCGGCTGATCCGCGACGTCTGGGGCCCGACAGCCGTGCCCGTGTGCGAAACGGTGCCCGGCGCCAACCACTTCACCGTGCTGGGCGGCCTGGTCGATCCGGCGGCGCGCCTGCACGAACTGGCCCTGCGTCTGCTGGGTATTCACTGAACCCGCATTGACGGCCGGCCCGGCCTGGCCTAGGGTTTAGCCGGGCTATGGCCCGCATTGAGTGTTTGTATTGGCCCTGCGCTGGCGGGTTTGGTAGCCTGCGCAGCGGTCGTGCAGTAGCAGCGCGAGCCGCATCACCCCTGATCTGAAAACTACAGGAGCACCCCATGGGCTTGAAAGGTTCCAAGACCGAGCAAAACCTGAAGGACGCCTTTGCTGGCGAATCGCAGGCCAACCGCCGGTATCTCTATTTCGCGAACAAGGCTGACGTCGAGGGCCAGAACGACGTGGCCATGCTCTTCCGCTCCACCGCCGAAGGTGAAACGGGCCATGCCCACGGCCACCTCGAGTTCCTGGAAAACGGCTCGGGTGACCCGGCCACCGGCCTGCCCATCGGCACCAGCCGCCAGAACCTGGCCGCCGCCGTGGCCGGTGAGACCCACGAGTACACCGATATGTACCCCGGCATGGCCAAGACCGCGCGCGCCGAAGGCTTCGACGAGATCGCCGATTGGTTCGAGACCCTGGCCAAGGCCGAGCGCTCGCACGCCAACCGCTATCAGAAGGCCCTGGACGCGCTGGTCGACTGACGCGGCCCCTTGCGTGCGCCGATCGGCCGCACGCCTTCGGAACAAGGGGCCTCGTGCCCCTTGTTTGCTGATGATCATTCAACGAGCACATCGCCATGCGTGAAGGCAACCTCGAAGCACCGACCCGCCACCCCATCGACTGGCAGAACCCGGACTTCTACGACGAGGGCAAGGCCCTGGCCGAGATGGAGCGGGTCTTCGACATTTGCCACGGCTGCCGCCGTTGCGTGAGCCTGTGCCAGAGCTTTCCCAATCTGTTCGAGCTGGTGGACGCCACCGCCGACGGCGAAGTGCACGGCGTGGCCAAGGCCGATTACGCCAAGGTGGTGGACCAGTGTTACCTGTGCGACCTGTGCTACATGACCAAGTGCCCCTACACGCCGCCGCACCCATGGCAGCTGGACTTTCCGCACCTGATGCTGCGCGCCAAGGCCATCAAGTACCGCAAGGGCGAGGTCAAGGCGGCGCAGAAGTTCCTGGCCTCGACCGACCTGCACGGCCAGTTCGCCGGCATTCCAATCGTGGTGGATGTGGTGAACCGGGTGAACGCCACGGCACTTGCGCGCGGCCTGATGAAGCAGCAACTGGGCGTGCACCCCGACGCCTGGATGCCCAGCCTGGCCGGGCAGCGCTTTCGCTGGGGGCGCATGATGAACAACCCCGCCCATGTGGCCGTCAACGGCGAACGCACGCCGGGCAAGGTGGCCCTCTACGCCACCTGTTACGTCAACTACAACGAACCGGGCATCGCTGCCGATCTGGTCAAGCTGCTGGACCACAACCAGATCCCCTACGAGATCGTCGAGAAGGAGCAGTGCTGCGGCATGCCGCGTCTGGAGCTCGGCGATCTGCAGGGGGTTGCCGCTGCCAAGGCGGCCAACATCCCTGTGCTGGCGCGTTATGCCCGTGAGGGCTGGGCCATCATCACGCCGGTGCCCAGCTGCACGCTGATGTTCAAGCAGGAACTGCCCTTGATGTTCCCGGACGATGCCGACGTGCAACTGGTCAAGGAGGCGATGTTCGATCCCTTCGAGTACCTGGTCGCACGCCACAAGGACGGCCTGCTGAAGACCGACTTCAAGGCCGCACTGGGCAAGGTCAGCTACCACATCCCCTGTCACGGCCGCGTGCAGAACATCGGCAGGAAGACCGAGGAGATGTTCAAGATCATCGGCCAGACGGTGGAGGTCAAGCTGACCACGGTGGAACGCTGCTCGGGACACGCCGGCATCTACGGCGTCAAGAACGACACCCACCCGGTGGCGATGAAGATCGGCAAGCCGGTGTTCAAGACGATGGCCAAGGACGAGCCCGACTACATCGGCAGCGATTGCCCTATGGCCGGCCACCACATCGCCCAGGGCATGGAGCAAGCGGGCACGCCCGCCAAGGCCCTGCAGCACCCGATCAGCCTGGTGCGCATCGCCTACGGACTGGAGTGAAGACGATGCCGATCACACGCGACAACCTCCTCACGCTGGAGGCCTATTCCAAGATCCGCAAGAGCAGCAAGCCGCAGGCCATCGCGCACCGGCGGCTGCGCAGCGTGCAGCTCGGCGAGCACATGACGCTGCAGTTCGAGGACGAGCAGACCATCCGGCGCCAGATCCAGGAGATGCTGCACATCGAGAAGATCTTCGATGAAGACGGCATCCAGGGTGAGATCGATGCCTACGCACCGCTGGTGCCCGACGGCAGCAACTGGAAGGCCACGATGCTGATCGAATACCCCGACGCCCACGAGCGCAAGCGCGAGCTGGCGCGACTGATCGGGGTGGAAGACCGCCTGTTCGTCGAGGTGGAGGGCCATGCCCGTGTCTACGCCATTGCCGACGAGGACCTGGACCGCGAGAACGACGAGAAGACATCATCGGTGCACTTCGTGCGCTTCCAGTTCAGCCCCACCCAGCGCGAGGCAATCCGTGCCGGCGCGGCGGTGAAGCTGGGCTGCGACCACACGAACTACCCTGCCCACGTGCAGATCGGTGCCGAGACGCTGGCCAGCCTGGCGGGGGACCTGCGCTGAGCGGGGCGGTGCCGGCCTGGCCGGCGCGGCTACTTGAGGTAGCCCCAATCCTTCAGCCGCGCGCCGGCGTACTGCGCGGCGCCACCTTGCTGCTGCGTGCGCAGGTAGGTGGCAAAGTGCTGCGCGGCCAATGGGCGGTTGCCCATGCCTTCCTGTGAGACGCCCTTGAGGAACAGCACGCCCGGATCACCGGGCAGCACGCGGTCGTAGTCCTGCAGTTCGGCATGCGCGCCGGCCGGGTCGCGCAGCCCCAGCTTGAGCGTGGCGGCCAGCTTCATCGCCTGCGCCTCCTGTGGGTACACCTCGCGCGCGGTCCTGGCGTAGCGCTGGGCGTCCTGCAACTTGCCCTGGGCCTGCAGGCACTGGGCCATGCGCAGGTTGGCCGGATAGTCGCGTGGGGTCTGCGCCAAGGCCAGGGTGAACTGGTCCTGTGCCGCCGGCAGCGCCTTCTTGGCCAGCGCGGTTTCGCCGTTCTGGCAGGCGGTGATGGTGGGCTTGATGCGGCGCAGGCCGGCGGTGTTGTCCATGAAGCGCTCGCGCTGGGGTGACGCGCCGGCACTCGCGGCGTAGGTGGTGCTGGCCAGCCGTTGTGCGGTGTCGCGCCGCTCGGTGCTCATCGGGTGCGACGAGAACATCGTCTCCAGCAGGCCCGGCTGACGCTGGTGGCCATCGATCAGCAGTTGGTGCAGCCCGGTCATGCCGCTCGCCGGATAGCCGGCGTTCACCATGTAGCGCTGACCCAGCGCGTCGGCTTCGCGTTCATGGTCGCGCGAGTACTTGCTCAGCAGCGCGCTGGCGCCGATCTGGCCACCCAGGCCCACCAGCAGCGGCGACCAGCCTGAGTCGCTGGCGCCGGCGGCCACCGTCAGGCCGACCACCGCCACCTGCGCCACCAGGGCCTGGCCCTGGCGCTGCGCGGCGTGGCGCGCATTGACGTGGCCCAGCTCGTGGCCCAGCAGCGCGGCCAGCTCGGATTCGTCCTTCAGGTCGGTGACGATGCCGCGCGTGAGCCCCATCGCACCAGCCGGGAAGGTGTAGGCGTTGACGTAGTTGGCGTTCAGCACACGGTAGCTGTAGGGCATGTCGGTGCGTTGCACGCCCGCCTGCAGGCGCTGGCCGACCTGGGCCACGTAGCGGTTGATGCCGTCGTCCTGGACGGCGCCCATGTCCTGCGAAAACTGGTGCGGCGACTGCTGGCTGTCGATCTGGCGTTCCTGAGCGGGCGTCAGGCCGACCAGGATGCGCTGGCCCGTGACCGGCGATGTGGCGCAGCCCTGCAGCGTCACCACGGCGGTACTGGCACCGAACAGCCACAAGGTGTCGCGGCGCGTCAAGCGGTTGGCCTGCAGGCGGCGCGCCAGTCCCTGTTCGAAACCGGGTGTTTGCGTGGTCTGCATAAGGGCACGTCTCCTGGCCAGAGCAGGAGCGATCTTAGGGCCGCACTGGCCTTGCCTCGATGTGGGCAGAATGCGGGTCATGAAGCTCTCCCCCATCGCCGCCGGCCTGTGGCGCCTGCACCAGTGGGGACTGGACACGCCGGGCCTGGTTAACTGGATCGAACAGGCTTTGGCGCTGGGCATCAGCAGTTTCGACCACGCCGACATCTACGGCGACTACACCGTGGAAGCACAGTTCGGCCGCGCGCTGGCTGCCGCGCCGGGTTTGCGCAACCGGCTGCAGATCGTCACCAAGTGCGGCATCAAGCTGGTCAGCGCCCAACGGCCCGCGCACCGCATCAAGTCCTACGACAGCTCGCGCGCCCACGTGGTGGCCAGCGTGGACGCCTCGCTGCAGGCACTGCACACCGACCGCATCGACCTGCTGCTGCTGCACCGGCCCGACCTGCTGCTGGATCCGGACGAACTGGCCGACACGCTGCGCCGCCTGCTGGCTGCGGGCAAGGTGCTGCACTTCGGCCTCAGCAACCACAGCCCCGGGCAACTGGCGATGCTGCGCAAGCGCCACCCGGTGATGGCGCACCAGTTCGAGTTCTCGCCCCTGCAGATGAAGGCACTGGCCGACGGCACGCTGGAACAATGCCTGGACCTGGGCGTGCAGCCGATGATCTGGTCGCCACTCGGCGGGGGGCGCCTGTTCAGCAGTTCCGAAGAACAGCCGCGCCGCGTGCACGAGGTGCTGGCAGCGCTGGGTGCTGCCTACGGCGCCACGGCTGCCACCGTGGCCTATGCCTGGATCCTGCGCCACCCTGCGCGCCCGGTGCCCGTCACCGGCACCGGGCGCGTCGAGGTCTGCGTGAAGCGGCGGCAGCCCTGGCCCTGCGGTTGAGTGCCGAGGACTGGTACCGCATCTGGCAGGCCAGCATCGGCCACGAGCTTCCGTGAAGGGCTTCCCTGAAGATCTTCACGATACCCCGAACCCTCCCGTCCAAGAGCCTGTTGCATGACACCGACCAACGATTTCGGCCTCATCGGCCTGGCCGTGATGGGCCAGAACCTGGTGCTCAACGTGGAGAGCCGCGGATTCGCGGTGAGCGTCTACAACCGCAGCCCCGAGGTGACGCGCGAGTTTGTCGCTGCCCACCCGGGCAAACGTCTGCACGGGGCTGCCACGCTGGCCGACTTCGTGGCCAGCCTGGCGCGGCCGCGCAAGATCATGCTGATGGTCAAGGCCGGTGCGCCGGTGGACGCGGTGATCGAGCAATTGCTGCCCCTGCTGGAGCGCGACGACATCGTCATCGACGGTGGCAACAGCCTGTTCACCGACACCGAACGGCGCGACGCCTGGCTCACGCCGTTGGGCTTGCGCTTCATCGGTGCGGGCGTTTCCGGCGGGGAGGAGGGCGCGCGCAAGGGCCCGGCCATCATGCCCGGCGGGCCCGCTTCCACCTGGGCCGTGATGGGGCCCATCTTCGAGTCCATTGCGGCCCGGGTCGACGGTCAGCCCTGTGTCATCCACATCGGCCCCGGTGGCGCCGGGCACTACGTGAAGATGGTGCACAACGGCATCGAATACGGCGACATGCAGCTCATTGCCGAAGCCTACGCCCTGCTGCGGGCCGCGGGCCTCTCCAACGACGCGATGGCCGATGTCTTCGAGCGCTGGAACGAAGGCGAGTTGCAGAGTTACCTGATCCAGATCACCGCCAAGGCGCTGCGTCAGCGCGACCCGGACACCGGTGCGCACGTCGTCGACCTGGTTCTGGACAAGGCCGGGCAGAAAGGCACCGGGCAGTGGACGCTGATCAACGGGGCGGAAAACGCCGTCGTGATCAGCACCATCAACGCTGCGGTGGAGGCACGCGTGCTGTCGTCGATGAAGGACGCACGGCTGGCCGCCAGCAGGCAGCTGCAAGGGCCCGCGGGAGCGTTGAACGTCGATCGCGAGGCCTTGGTGGCGATGGTGCACGACGCGCTCTACGCGTCCAAGATCATCAGCTACGCGCAAGGCCTGGACCTGATGCGCACCGTCAGCGACCGCAAGGGCTGGGCGCTGGACCTGGGCGGCATCGCCGGCATCTGGCGTGGCGGCTGCATCATCCGCGCGCGTTTCCTGGGCCGCATCACGGAGGCCTACCGTGCCGATGCGGCGCTGCCGAATCTGATGCTGGCGCCCTTCTTCCGCGACGTGCTCAACCGCCGCCAGCAGGGCTGGCGGCAGGTCGTGGCCATGGCCGTGTCCGAGGGGTTGCCGGTGCCCGCGATGAGTGCCTCGCTGGCCTACTACGACAGTTACCGCAGCGCACGCCTGCCAGCCAATCTGCTGCAGGCGCAGCGCGACTTCTTCGGTGCTCACACCTACGAGCGTGTGGACCGGCCCGCCGGCCAGTGGTTCCACACCGCCTGGCCCGAGGTGATCGAATAGCCCGGCCTACCAGCCGTTGAAGCGCGGCCAGCGGGCCAGCGTGCCGTCGGCCATCTGAACCTCGTAGTGGTCGAACTGCGCTGCCGTGGCGCAAGCGTGGTTGGGCAGGATGCGCAGCAAGGTGCCCAGCGGCCAAAGTTGCTGCAGGTCGCCACCGGCCGCCGCGGCCTGGCCAGAGCGCCAGGCCAGGATGCCGTGTTCCTGGTTGGCACCGGTCATGATCAGTCCGACGATGGGCACGCCGTGTTCGTCGCAGACGGCGCCGTAGCCGCAGTCCTCCGGCTGGTCCTGCGTGCCGCGGTCACGGCTCATGGCCATCCAGCCGGCATCCACCAGCACCCAGCCTCGCTCGGGCTGGTGGCCGATCACGGTCGTCAGGACGCTCAGCGCGATCTCGTCCGTGCGACACACGCCCAGGCCCCGCATCACCAGGTCGTGAAAGACGTAGACCCCGGCCCGCACCTCGGTCACCCCGGCCAGTGTCGTGGCGGACAAGGCGGTGGGTGTGCTGCCGACGCTGACTTCGGGGCAGGGCAGGCCGGCTGCCCGCAGATGCCCGGCCGCGCGCACGCAGCGGCTGCGTTCCTGTTCGGCCATCGCGCGCAGGGCATCCGGCGTACGGCACTCATAGCTGGCGCCGGCATGGGTCATCACGCCGCGCAGCGTGGTGTCGCCTTGCTGCAGTTCACGCCCGACCTGGACCAGCCGCGCATCGTCGGGTGGGATGCCGGCCCGGTGGCCATCGGTGTCCACCTCGATCATCACGGCGAAGCGGTGACCATGGTCCCGGCCATGCGCCACCACGGCCTGCGCGGCGGCCATCGAGTCCACCAGCAGCGTCAGGTCGCAACCACGTTCGCGCAGGCCGCGTGCCGCGTCCAGCTTGTTGGGCGTGATGCCCACGGCGTAGAGGATGTCGCGCTCGCCGGCTTCGAAGAAGCGCTCGGCCTCCTTCAGCGTGGACACGGTGATGCCGACCGACCCGGCCGCGCGCTGGCGTTCGGCCACCGGCAGGCACTTGGCCGTCTTGACATGCGGGCGCAGCCGTACGCCCAGCGTCTGCAGCCGGTGCTGCATGTGCGCGATGTTGTGCATCAGGCGCGCTTCGTCGAGCAGCGCGGCAGGGGTGTGAACCGGGTGCGATGGCATGGGCGAATGCTATCGGTGTCGCAAGGCGTCGATGCTGACCAGGGCCAGCGCCACCCAGATCAGAACGAAGCCGACGACGCGCGCGCCGCCGAAGGGCTCGTTGAAGACCCACACGCCCAGCAGCAGCTGCAAGGTGGGCGACACGTACTGCACCATGCCCACGGTGGCCAGCGGCAGGCGGCGCGCCCCCGCCGCGAACAGCAGCAGGGGCACGGCCGTCATCGGCCCGCTGAAGGCCAGCCAGCCCAGCGTGACGGGATCGCCCTGGGCCAGCGCGCCGCCGCGCGTGGCAGTCCACCACAGCAGCAAGGGCAGGGCCAGCGGGGCCAGCAGCAGGGTCTCCAGCGCCAACCCTTCGACCGGCCCAAGGGCTGCGGTCTTGCGCAGCAGGCCGTACAGCGCAAAGCTGGCGGCCAGCACCAGGGCCAGCCAGGGCACCTGGCCGGCATGCCAGGTGAGCCAGGCCACGCCGATGGCCGCCAGGGCCACGCCCGCCCACTGGACCGGGCGCAGCCTTTCGCGCAGTACGCCCACACCCAGCAGGACGCTGAACAGCGGATTGATGTAGTAGCCCAGGCTGGCCTGCACGACCTGCTGGCTCTGAATCGCGTACACGTAGAGCAGCCAGTTGCCGGCCAGCAGCAGCACCGCCAGCCCAAACACCGCCACCAGCCGCGGCTGGCGCAGCGCGCCGGCCAGCCAGCGCCAGTGGCCCTTGGACGCCAGCAGGGCGGCCATGAACAGCAGCGTCCACACCGAACGGTGCAGCACGACTTCCATCGGCGCCACATGGGCGATCACATGAAAGTACAGCGGGAACAGGCCCCAGAAGACGAAGGCGAGGGCGGTGTAGAGGAGACCGGGGTTCATGAGACGGCCAGCGATTGTGCGGGACCGCGATGCACGGCCGGGCCGGCCGGCTCGGCGTCCAGACGCCGGGCGCAAACCCGGCCGTGCGTGGCGGCCGAGTCTGTCGCATCATGCGTGCCATGCCGAATGTCGTGTTCACACCGCAACTGCGGCGCTTCACCGCCACCCCCGAGGTTTTCAGTGAGGCGACCAGCCTGCGTGCTGCGCTGGACGACGCCTTTGCGCACAACCCCCGTCTGCGCGGCTACGTGCTGGATGACCAGCAGCACCTGCGCGCCAATGTCGTGATCTTCATCGACGGCCGGCGTTGCGTCGACCGCGTGAACCTGGCCGACCCCCTGCAACCGCACAGCACCGTGCACGTGCTGCAAGCCCTTTCCGGAGGATGACACGATGAGCCGCAACGACAGAGCCTGGGTGGCCACGCGCAAGGGCCTGTTCGAGCTTGGTCCGACGGGGGGCACCTGGCGCATCCAGCGCGTGAGCTTTCTCGGTGAACCGGTGACCATGCTGTTGCCGCCGGACGAACAGGGCCGCATGCTGGCAGCCTTGAACCTGGGACACTTCGGCGTCAAGCTCCACGCATCTAGTGACGCCGGTGCGACCTGGCAGGAGGTGGGCACCCCCTGCTTCCCCGGACAACCCACGGATGCGGCGGGCCCGCCCTGGAAGCTGGTGCTGATCTGGTCCCTGGAACGCGTGGGCCAGGAGGTCTGGGCCGGCACCATCCCCGGCGGCCTGTTCCGCAGCACCGACTTCGGCCACAGCTGGCAGCTGGTGGATGCGCTGTGGCAGCGCGCCGAGCGGCTGGAGTGGTTCGGCGGCGGCTACGACGCGCCAGGCATCCATTCGATCTGCCCGCACCCCACGTTACCCGGCGAGACCTTGCTGGGCATCAGCTGTGGCGGTGCGTGGCGCACCAGCGATGGCGGCACGCAGTGGCAACTGGCCGCCAAGGGCATGCGGGCCGATTTCATGCCGCCGGAGATGGCCGACAACCAGAACGTGCAGGACCCGCACCGCATCCAGCGCTGCACCGCGCAGCCCCATGTTCTGTGGTGTCAGCATCACGCAGGCATCTGGCGCAGCACCGACAACGCCGCCAGCTGGCACGAGCTGAAGGCGCCGCTGTCCAGCTTCGGTTTTGCCGTGGCGGCGCATCCGCAGGCAGCCGACACCGCCTGGTTCGTGCCGGCCATCAAGGACGAAAGGCGCGTGCCGGTGGCGGGCGCGCTGGTCGTCAACCGCACCCGCGATGGCGGCCGCAGCTTCGAAACCCTGCGCGCGGGCCTGCCGCAGCAGGATTGCTACGACCTGGTCTACCGCCACGGGCTGGACGTGGCGGAGGATGGTTGCACCTTGCTGATGGGCAGCACCACGGGTCACCTGTGGGCCAGCAGCGATGCGGGCGAGAGCTGGCGCGCGGTGGCGTTGCACCTGCCACCCATTGCCTGCGTGCGGATGGGCTGACCTGGTCTGCGAATGCAGCAAGGCCTGCTGCTGGATGGACGGCTTGCCGGGCGGCCGATCAGCGGCGCGATGGCGGTCGCGATCCAGGGTAAACCCTGATCCGAAGCCTGAAACTCACCCCGCAAGCACCGGCGGCGCGAGTCACCGAGGCGTCACCGCAGCGCCCGGAACTTGACGCACATCAGGCCGTCATCGCCGCGTCCCGGTTGACCAGGGCCAGCGTGGCCATGCGGTGGCTAGACTAGCCCTGCGCCCGCTCGCGTGATGGCGCAGCCACTGCCGAGGCCCTGTGGTCACCGACGGTCTTTCACCTCCGCCCCGGAGCCGTTGTGCTCGCGAAGGCGGCCGTGTGCCTGGCGCCAGCCCGCCGCCTCGATGGCCCGCACAACCCGCGCTGGCGGTGCGGTACCGCAGCCGGCGTCGTTTGATGCCGCAACCTATTTTCGACGCCGATCATCCAGCCGGTGGTCGACACCTACTTGATCCGCTCACTGGAGCGGCTGTTACGGAGACTTCCCCATGAAGCTGACGCTGACCGCTGGCGAAATGACCGGCTACTACAACGAGTTGCACGAGTCCAACGCCATCTTCAAGGCCGACTACCCGGGGGATTCTTCGGACCGGCAGCCGGTGCACACGGTCTACGGCGGCGCCAACCTCTTCCGGGCCGGCTTTGCGGCCAAGCTGGGTGAAGTCGCGCTGCGCACGCTCGAGACCTATGCGCCCAACTACCATGTCTTCGCCCGTGTGCTGGGGCTGCCTGGCGCCGAGACCCTGCCCACCAACCCGGCCGAGATCGAGAGCCTGACACGGGCACTGCAGACGGCGCCCGATCAGGTGCGCGAAGTCAAGCCGGCGGGCTGGCTGGCCTTCACCGTCTACAACCGGGTCGTCAAGAAGCTGCAGAGCGAGCCGATCGAGGACAACCGCATCGACTTCGAGGACGGCTACGGCAACCGTCCCGACGACGAAGAAGACGGGCATGCGGTGGCAGCGGCTGAAGAGGTCGCCAAGGGCATGCAGCAAGGCATCCTCTCGCCCTTCATCGGCATCCGCATCAAGACCTTCTCCGACGAGTGCAAGGTGCGCTCGATCCGCACGCTGGACATCTTCCTGACGCGCCTGGCCGAGCTGACCAACGGCAAGCTGCCGCCCAACTTCATCGTCACGCTGCCAAAGGTGGTGACGCCGACGCAGGTCGCCACCTGCGCGATGATCCTGGCCAATCTCGAGAGCCGGCTCGGTTTTCCGAAGGACTCGCTGAAGATGGAGATCATGATCGAGACCACGCAGTCGATCATCAACCACAAGGGCGAGAACACGGTGCCGCTGCTGGTTGCCGCAGGCGGCGGCCGCTGCCGCTCGGCGATCTTCGGGACCTACGACTACACCGCGTCGTGCAACATCACCGCGGCGCACCAGAGCCACACGCACCCTTCGTGCGACTTTTCGCGCCACGTGCTGCAGGTCAGCCTGGCCGGTACCGGCACCACGATCAGCGACGGCGCCACGACCAGCATGCCCATAGGCCCGCACAAGGCGGCGGCCGGTGGTGTGCTGACGCCGCAGCAGATGGACGAGAACCGCGCCGTGGTGCATGCCGCCTGGAAGCTGCACTACGACAACATCATGCACTCGCTGCGGCATGCCTACTACCAGGGCTGGGACCTCAACCCGGGGCAACTGCCGGTGCGTTATGCGGCGGTCGACACCTTCTTCCTGAGCGGCCTGCAGGATGCGTCGGCGCGCCTGAACGCCTTCCTCAACAAGGCGGCCCAGGCCACGCTGGTGGGCAACACCTTCGACGATGCGGCCACCGGCCAGGGCCTGCTCAACTTCTTCCTGCGCGGCATGGCCTGCGGGGCGATCACCGAACAGGAGGTGCTGGCCACCGGCATCACGATCGACGAACTGCGCTCGCGTTCGTTCGTGCGCATCGTCAACAACCGGTCCCGCAAGTGATGCCGGCACAGCGCCCAGGCAGGATCTCCAGAGGAACCCAAGATGAGTGAAGGCAGCAACCCACTGGCCACCGCGGCGCAGCACCTGGCGGCGGCTGAAACGGTGATCGGCAAGTCCTTGCGCTGGATCCGGCAGCGGTGCACCACCGCGCAGGGACTGTCCAGCGAGGCGCTCGACGCGCATCAGCTGGCGTGCTTCGACCTCGCCTGGTGCGAGGCCGAGGCCACCGGCGCGCGTTTGGGCATCGATTACGCGAAGCGCGTGGCGGCCGGCATGGCGGGCCCTGGGGTGCCGATCGAAGAGACCATGGTGCTGGTCTTCTGCGCCGAAGCGCTGCAGAACATCCAGAACCGCCTGCGCGCCAGGCCGCAGAGCCTGGGGCTGGACGACGCGGACCTGGCCACTCTGGCCTCGCCCGAGGTGAACCGCTTCTGCCAGACCCAGCTCGACGCCGGCAGGCTCGCCGAGCTGGGTGCACAGGCCCTCGCGCTGCACGGTGCCACCGGCGCCTACCTGCTGCGCGACGACACGACGATGATGCAGGACCAGTTCCGCAAGCTGGCCACCAGCGTGGTGATGCCGCTGGCCGAGCGCATCCACCGGGAGGACCTGCTCATCCCGCAGGAGATCCTGGGCCCGCTCACCGAGATGGGATGTTTCGGTCTCTCGATCCCCGAGCGCTACGGCGGCATCCAGAGCGACGATCACGAAGACAACATGGGCATGATCGTGGTCACCGAGGAGTTGTCGCGCGGTTCGCTGGGCGGTGCCGGCAGCCTGATCACGCGCCCGGAGATCCTCAGCCGCGCCCTGCTCAAGAGCGGGACCGAAGCGCAACGCCAGAAGTGGCTGCCGCGCGTGGCCGGCGGTGACCCGCTGTGCGCCATCGCGGTGACCGAGCCCGACACCGGCTCGGATGTCGCGGCGGTGCGGCTCAAGGCCAGCCGATGCGAGGGTGGCTGGATGCTGGACGGCGTGAAGACCTGGTGCACGATGGCCGCCAAGGCCGGCCTGCTGCTCGTGCTGGCGCGCACCAACCCCGACCGGTCGCTGGGCCACCGTGGGCTGAGCATGTTCCTGGTCGAGAAGGACTCCTACGACGGGCACGACTTCGAGTACCGCCAGCCGCAGGGCGGGGTGTTGAGCGGGCGTGCGATCGCCACCATCGGCTACCGCGGCATGCACTCTTACGAGGTCTTCTTCGACCGCGTCTTCGTGCCCGACGACAACCTGGTCGGCGGGCCGGCTGGCGAGGGCCAGGGCTTCTACTGCGCGATGGCCGGCTTTGCAGGTGGCCGCATCCAGACGGCGGCGCGGGCCATCGGCGTGATGCAGGCCGCCTACGAGAAGGCGGTCTCCTACGCCCAGGAGCGGCAGACCTTCGGCAAGCCGATCGGGGACTACCAGCTGATCCGCGTCAAGCTCGCCCGGATGGCAACGCTGCTGACCATCTCGCGCCAGTTCACCTACGCCGTGGGCGCGCTGATGGACCAGGGCCAGGGCCAGATGGAAGCCAGCATGGTCAAGCTGTTCACCTGCCGCACGGCCGAGTGGCTGACGCGTGAGGCGATGCAGATCCACGGCGGCATGGGCTATGCCGAGGAGACCTCGGTCAGCCGCTACTTCGTGGATGCACGCGTGTTGTCGATCTTCGAAGGCGCCGAAGAGACGCTGGCGTTGAAGGTCATCGCGCGCTCGCTGGTCGAAGCCGCCTGACGACGCAAGGCGCAGCGGCCGCGGCCCAGCAGCTCGAGCCAACAAGAGGAAACTGCCATGTCGGAGCCCATTCACTTTCCAGCGCAGCGCGAGCTGGCGCGCGGTGTGTCGGTGGACACGTCACGGGTGCGCCACCCGCACTACGGCCGCTATCTGGAGGAGTTCGTCCCCGGGCAGGTGTTCGTGCACCCGCGCGGGTTCACCTTCCTGCGCGCGCAGATGGAGGCCTTCGCGCGCACCCACATGCAGTGCAATGCGCTGTATCTGAACGACGAGTACGCCACCAGCTGCGGCTTTGCCGGGCTGCCGGCATCGCCGCAGATGGTGTTCAACGTGGTGCTCTCGCTGGGGGTGCAGAACGATTCCGAGAAGGCGATGGCCAACCTCGGCTACTACGACGCGCAATTCCTGCGGCCGGTCTACGAGCTCGACACCATCCGCGCGTTGACCCGCGTGATGGACCGCAAGGAGCGCGGCGCGGGCAAGCCCGGCATCGTCACCATCCGCACGCTGGGCATCAACCAGCACCAGCAGGTGGTGCTGCAGTACGAACGAAAGATCATGGTGGCCGGGCGGGGCAGCCGTCCGCCCACGACGCCCTTGCCGCCCTCGGCGGGCGCGCCAGCGGTCTTCCCGTGGGTGGACGATGCCGCGGTTTTCCTGCCGGCCCTTGCGGAGCGTTTGCCCGCGGGCCTGACCGGGCCGAACTCGTTCTTCGAGGACTTCACCCCCGGCGAGATCATCGTCCACGCCAATGGCCGCACCATCACCGACGAGCACCTGGCGCTGACCTATGCGGTCGGCAACACCCACCCGCTGCACTTCGACCGCGTCTACAGCGCCGGCCTGTCCGGCAAGATGAGCGGTGACCCCATCGTCTACGGTGGCCTGGTCTTCGCCTGGCTGGAAGGCCTGGCCAGCCGCGACGTCAGCGAAAACAGCGTCTGGGAGCTCGGATTCACCGAGGGCTACCACACCCAGCCGGCGATCAGCGGTGACACCGTGGCGGCCTTGTCACGCGTGCTGGCGGCCGAGGATGCGCCCGGAGCGTTGGCGGCCCGCTTCGGCGTCGTCACCTTCCAGCTCATCGGCGTGAAGAACGTCGATGCCGCCACTGCGCTCGCCAGGCATGGCGCGGATCTGTTCGTCAAGGAAAACGACAAGAAGGACCTGGGCAAGGAAAAGATCGACGAGAAGATCTTCGAGATCGAGCGACGTCTCCTGATCCGCAAGAGGAGCTGAGCGATGACTGCCGCCCCCAAGCACCGTGACCAGCCCTGGCTGATCCGCACCTACAGCGGCCACAGCTCGGCCAGGGCGTCCAACACGCTGTACCGCACCAACCTCGGCAAGGGCCAGACCGGCCTCTCGGTGGCCTTTGACCTGCCCACCCAGACCGGCTACGACGCCGACAGCCCGCTGGCCCGGGGCGAAGTCGGCAAGGTGGGGGTGCCCATCTCGCACATCGAGGACATGGACCAGCTGTTCGACCAGATCCCGCTGGACCGGATGAACACCTCGATGACGATCAACGCCACGGCCGCATGGATGCTGGCCCTGTACGTAGGCCTGGCGCAGCGCCGCGGCATCGACCCCCGGGCGCTGAACGGCACGACGCAGAACGACATCATCAAGGAATACCTGTCCCGCGGCACCTACATCTTCCCGCCGGCCCCTTCGATGCGGCTGATCGCCGACACCATCGTCTACACGGTCCAGAACGTCCCCAAGTGGAACCCGACCAACGTCTGCAGCTACCACCTGCAGGAAGCCGGTGCCACGCCGGTGCAGGAGCTGGCGTATGCCCTGTGCACGGCGATGGCCGTGCTGGACCGCGTCAAGACCTCGGGCGAGGTGCCTGCCGGCGAGTTTGCCCAGGTCGTCGAGCGCATCTCGTTCTTCGTCAACGCCGGCATCCGCTTCATCGAAGAGTGCTGCAAGCTGCGTGCGTTTGGCGAGATGTGGGACGATCTGACGCTCAGGCGCTACGCGGTCGCGGACCCGAAGCTGCGCCGCTTCCGCTACGGCGTGCAGGTCAACTCGCTGGGCCTGACCGAGGCCCAGCCCGAGAACAACGTGCAACGCATCGTGCTGGAGATGCTGGCCGTGGTGCTGTCCAAGCGCGCGCGGGCGCGGGCCATCCAGCTGCCTGCCTGGAACGAAGCCATGGGCCTGCCCCGCCCCTGGGACCAGCAGTGGGCGCTGCGCATCCAGCAGGTGATGGCCTTCGAGACCGACCTGCTCGAGTACGCCGACATCCTGGACGGCTCACCGGTGATCGCCGCCAAGGTGCAGGAGCTGGTCGAAGGCGCCCGGCAGGAGATCGCCAACGTCGAAGCGCAAGGCGGCATCATCGCTGCCATCGAATCGGGCTACATCAAGCGCGAGCTCGTGGCCAGCCACATGAACCGCCTGCGTGCCATCGAGTCGGGCGCACTGAAGATCGTCGGCGTCAACTGCTTCCAGGAGACGGCCGAGTCACCGCTGACCGCCGGCAGCGACGGCGCGATCATGAAGACCGACCCGCAAGCCGAGCGCGAGCAGATCGAACGCCTGCAAGCGCACCGCCGCCAGCGCAACCACGCCGACGTGAAGGCAGCCCTGCAGGGGCTGACCGATGCCGCGAAGAGCGGCGAGAACATCATGCCCAGCTCGATCCGCTGTGCGCTGGCTGGCGTCAGCACCGGCGAGTGGGGCGACACGTTGCGTGCGGTGTTCGGCGAGTTCCGGCCACCCACCGGCATCGACATCGCGATCGACAGCCATCAGGTGCGCGGCCACCAGACGCAGGTCACCGAACTGCGCCAACGCGTGGCACACACCGGCCAGGCGCTGGGCCGCCCGCTCAAGCTGCTGGTCGGCAAGCCCGGGCTGGACGGACATTCCAACGGCGCCGAGCAGGTGGCCGTCAAGGCGCGTGATGTCGGCTTCGAGGTGGTCTACGACGGCATCCGGCTCACGCCGCAGCAGATCGCGCAGGCGGCGCACGACACCATCCCGCACGTGGCGCCGCTGTTCTGGAGCTTCCGCCTGATGGTGGCCCTGGGCTTTGCGATGCTGCTGCTTT
>DAORNK010000031.1:0-4600 GCA_035440985.1 Rubrivivax sp.
GCTGCTGTTCATCATCATCATCGGTGGCCTGGGCTCGATCATGGGCAGCTTCTTCGGCGCCGCGTTCATCGTGATCCTGCCGATCTTCCTGAACCGGGCCTTGCCCGCGCTGGGTGAAGCGGTGGGCGTGCACATCGACACGGCGCTGGTTTCGCACGTCGAGTTCATGGTCTTTGGCGCATTGATCGTCTTTTTCCTGATCGTGGAACCGCACGGCCTGGCGCGCCTGTGGTCGATCGCCAAGGAAAAGCTGCGCCTGTGGCCCTTCCCGCACTGATCCCCCCTTTCGAATGGCCGACGGGCCGCTCGATCCATCGGCACTGACGAGTGCAGTTTTCCGTGCATCAACACCTCTGGAGGCAGACATGAAGTTCAAGACTCTCGCCGTCGCTGCGACGCTCGCGCTAGGCACCATCGGCACCGCCTGGGCGCAGGCCAAGGAACAGTACTTCCCGGCCCTGGTCTACCGCACCGGCGCCTATGCACCCAATGGCGTGCCCTTCGCCAACGGCTATGTCGACTACTTCAAGCTCACCAACGCGCGCGGCGGCATCAACGGCGTGAAGCTGATCTGGGAGGAATGCGAGACCGGCTACGCCACCGACCGCGGCGTCGAATGCTACGAGCGGCTGAAGGGCAAGAACGGCGGGGCCACGGTGTTCCAGCCCCTGTCCACCGGCATCACCTTTGCGCTCACCGAGAAGGCGCCGGCCGACAAGATCCCGCTCATCACCGGCGGCTACGGCCGCAGCGAGAGCACCGACGGCATGGTCTTCAAGTGGAACTTCATCCTCACCGGCACCTACTGGGACGCGGCCGACATCCTGGTGCAGCACATCGGCAAGAAGGAAGGCGGGCTGGACAAGCTGCGCGGCAAGAAGATCGCCCTGGTCTACCACGACAGCCCCTACGGCAAGGAACCGATCGCGCTGCTGCAGGAGCGCCAGAAGATGCACGGCTATGACCTGCAACTGCTGCCGGTGGCCCACCCCGGCGTCGAGCAGAAGGCGACCTGGCTGCAGATCCGGCAGAACCGCCCCGACTACGTGTTCCTGTGGGGCTGGGGCGTGATGAACTCGACGGCACTGAAGGAGGCGCAGGCCACCGGTTATCCGCGTGAGAAGATGTACGGCGTGTGGTGGGCCGGCGCCGAGCCCGATGTCAAGGACGTCGGCGATGGCGCCAAGGGTTACAACGCACTGGCGCTGCAGCATGGTGCGGAACCCAACTCGGCCGTCGTCAAGGAGATGCTCGAGAAGGTTCACGCCAAGGGCCAGGGCACCGGCCCGAAGGAGGAGGTCGGCCAGGTGCTGTACATGCGCGGGCTGACCGCAGCGATGCTGGCGGTGGAAGGCGTGCGCCGGGCGCAGGAGCGCTTCGGCAAGGGCAAGGTGATGACCGGCGAGCAGGCACGCTGGGGCTACGAGAACCTGGCACTGGACCAGAAGAAGCTCGACGCGCTGGGCTTTGCCGGCGTGATGCGTCCGATCAGCACCAGCTGCGCCGATCACCGCGGCGCGAACTGGGCACGCATCCACACCTGGGACGGCAGCAAGTGGAACTTCACTTCCGACTGGCTGCAAAGCGACGACGCGATCCTCAAGCCGATGATCAAGGCCGCCGCCGACAAGTACGCGGCCGAGAAGAAGATCCAGCGCCGCACGCCCGAGGATTGCCAGTCCTGACCAGCGCCCGAGGCGGCTTGCGCCGCCTCCTTCAAACGTGGCGACCGCATGCGCAAAGGGGCTGACCCGCAGCGCTGCGGCCGCTGCAGCCCAGAGGCACCATGAGCAACATCCTCCTCAACGTCAACGGCATCGAGGTCATCTACAACCACGTGATCCTGGTGCTCAAGGGCGTCAGCCTGCAGGTGCGCGAGGGCGGCGTGGTGGCCATCCTCGGCGGCAACGGCGCCGGCAAGACGACCACGCTGCGTGCGGTGAGCAACCTGCTGGCCGGCGAACGCGGCGAGGTCACCAAGGGCAGCATCGAGCTGCGCGGCGAACGCATCGAGCGGCTCAGCACCGCGCAGATGGTCGACCGCGGCGTGATCCAGGTGATGGAGGGCCGCCATTGTTTCGCGCACCTGTCGATCGAAGACAACCTGCTGACCGGCGCCTACACGCGCAAGGACGGCAAGGGCGCGGTCGCGGCCACGCTGGAGAAGGTCTACAACTACTTCCCGCGCCTGAAGACGCGCCGCACCAGCCAGGCCGCCTATACCAGCGGCGGCGAGCAGCAGATGTGCGCCATCGGCCGCGCCCTGATGGCCAACCCGAAGATGGTGCTGCTGGACGAGCCCTCGATGGGCCTGGCGCCGCAGATCGTCGAGGAGGTGTTCGAGATCGTCAAGGACCTCAACCAGCGCGAGAAGGTCACTTTCCTGCTGGCCGAGCAGAACACCAACATGGCGCTGCGTTATGCCGACTACGGCTACATCATGGAAAACGGGCGCATCGTGATGGATGGCGAGGCCCAGTCGCTGCGCGAGAACGAGGACGTCAAGGAGTTCTACCTGGGCATGGGCGGCAGCGACCGCAAGAGCTTCAAGGACGTGAAGAGCTACAAGCGCCGCAAGCGCTGGTTGAGTTGACCCCCGCAGCGGTTGCATGGTGGCCGCCCGGTGCGTGCCATGGCGCCTTTGGGCTGGAGAGTTCCGCGCATGTCTGACGATTTCGGCTTTGCACCACCGCCCTTCGAACCCGAGGTGGCACTGGTGCAACTCAAACGCAGCCTGCGCGACCTGAAGTTGGCCGAACGCGGCAACGCTTTCGAGCTGCGTGGCAAGCGCGTGGTGGAACTGCTCGTCGAAGGTGCGCAGATCCATGCGCGGCTGGCGCGGCGGTTGATGCTGACGCCGCAATGGGATACGCAGGCTGTCAAGTCTGCGGCCGATCAACGCAAGCTGGTCGATGAAGTGAAGAGGCGCCTGGCCCGTTGGGAACAGGAAGACTAGCAACCCGGCAGCCGTGCCCATGGCACCGGCCAGCTCAAGCCAGAACCTGGAGTGGCAAGATGACCACCACCCACCACGACACGCTGGAGACCCGCAGCCCAGCCGCCCGCGAAGCGGCGCTGATGGCCGCCTTGCCCATGCAGGTACGCGCCGCCCAGGCCGTACCGGCGATGGCCCAGACACTGGCCGGTGTGCAGGCCGATGCCGTCTGCTCGCGCCAGGCGCTGGCCGCCCTGCCGGTCACGCGCAAATCCGAACTGCTGGAACACCAGAAGGCGCGCCGCGCGGTCAGCAGCTTCGGTGGCTACTCGGCCTTGGGCTGGAACGCGCAGCGCGCTCAGCGGCCGGCGCAGCGGGTGTTCCAGTCGCCCGGCCCGATCTATGAACCGGAAGGCCCGGCGCGCGACTACTGGCGCACGGCGCGGTCCATGCATGCGGCCGGCTTCGTGGCGGGCGACCTGGTGCACAACAGTTTCAGCTACCACCTCACGCCCGGCGCATGGATCATGGAAAGCGGCGCCCTCGCGCTGGGCTGCACGGTGTTCCCGGGCGGCGTCGGCAACACCGAACTGCAACTCCAGGCGATGACCGACCTCCGCCCCGACGCCTACGTCGGCACGCCCAGCTTCCTGCGCATCCTGATCGAGAAGGCAGCCGAAACCGGCGTCGGCCTGCCCAGCCTGAAGAAGGCCCTGGTCAGCGGCGAGGCCTTTCCGCCCAGCCTGCGCGACTGGTTGATCGAGCGCGGGGTGCAGGCTTACCAGGCCTATGCCACCGCCGAGGCGGGTGTCATCGCCTACGAGTCCGCTGCACGTGAAGGCCTGGTGCTGGACGAAGGCGTGATCCTGGAGATCGTGCGCCCCGGTACCGGCGACCCGGTGGCCGAGGGGGAAGTGGGCGAGGTCGTCGTGACCGTGCTCAACCCCGACTATCCGCTGCTGCGCTTCGGCACCGGCGACCTGAGCGCCGTCCTGCCCGGCGCGTGCCCCACCGGCCGCACCAATACGCGCATCAAGGGCTGGATGGGACGCGCCGACCAGACGGCCAAGGTGCGTGGCATGTTCGTGCACCCCGCCCAGGTGGCCGAAGTCGTCAAGCGTCACCCCGAACTGCTCAAGGCACGTCTGGTGGTACAGGGCGAGATGGCCAACGACCACCTCACCCTGCACGTGGAAAGCACCAGCGTCGCGGACGAACTGGCTGCCGCCGTGGCCGGCAGCGTGCGCGACGTGACCAAGCTGCGCGCCGATGTCGTGCTCGTGGCCCCGGGCACCCTGGCCAACGACGGCAAGGTGATCGAAGACGCCCGCAGCTATCGCTAGAGTGTCAGCTCGATGACCAGCTCGGTGCCGGTGCCGGGAGCGGGCGGTTGGCGCCATTCGATCGATGCGCCCAGGCGCGCCGCCCGCTGACGCATGTTGCGCAGGCCGCGGCCCGGGGTCACTTGCGCCGGCAGTCCGCGGCCGTTGTCGGCGATGCAGACCTGCACCGCCCGCCCGGGCCCCAGCAAGCAGGTGGACACACTGACACAGCTGGCACCCGCGTGGTGCATGGTGTTGGACAGCGCCTCCTGAACGATGCGCGCCAGCTCGCGGCCCCCCGTGCCCACCAGGGCCGGTACGCAGGGCGCATCGTCCACCTGCC
>DAORNK010000031.1:4626-21179 GCA_035440985.1 Rubrivivax sp.
GCGCGGGCTCCAGGCGATGGCGCAGCGTGGCCAGCAGCAGGCCCAGGTCGCCGTCGGTGACGCTCAACGCATCCACCGTCAGGCGCATCTCGCGCAGACAGGCGTCCAGCGTGTCCACCATCTCGCTGCTCGAGAGCTGGCCGCCGCTGGCCAGCATCTTGGCCGATGTGAGCTGCGCGCCCACACCGTCGTGCATCTCCTGCAGCAGCCGCTCGCGCTCGGCGGCGGCCGCACGGGCGCGCTCGCTGGCCTGCAGGGCATCGTACTGGGCGCGCAGCTCAGCGCTGCGCTGGGCCAGTTGCTGCGCCAGCTCGGCTCGCAGGTGCCTTTCCCGCTGGCGGTTGTCCACCAGGCGCCGGTGCAGCAACATGCCCACCCACAAGGCCCAGCCGGCGTAGGCCACGACGTTCAGGTCCACCACGGCCACGCGTCCCGGCCAGACGATGGCCGCCAGGCTGACATCGATCCAGATCCACAGCGCCAGACCGGCGAGCAGCAAGGTGCCGAAGCGGTGCAGGCCCGGGCTGTCGTGCAGCGCCCGTGCGGCCACCCACACCGCCAGGCCCAGGACCGCCAGGCGGCTGATCAGTGCCCACCAGGGCCAGGGATGATCGAAGTCCACCCAGGGCACGACATGGAAGGCCGCGATCATGTCCACCGGCAGGGCCACGGCCAGATAGCCGAATGCCCCTCGGCGCACCCAGTTGAGGTGCGGCGCGGCCCAGGCCATGATGACCAGGGGCGCCAGACCCTTGGCCAGCACATCGGCCATGTCCAGCAGCACGCGCCACCAAGGCGCCGGCACCGGTGCCGCGTCCAGCACATAAGGCAGCAGCAGCACCGCCAGCATCCACAACTGCAGGCCGGACCACAGGAACAGCCGCTCGCGCCGCTCGACGAGCCAGGCAAACAGCAGCAGCGTGCCGATCACCCATGCACTCAGGGCCGTCGTCACGCGCAGCGCCAACCAGAAGCGCCGGGGCAGGTCCGCCGCATCGATGGCCGGCGCGGGGCCCAGGGCCAGGCCGGTGAGCGACGCGCCGCTCATGCCCGCTGCACCCACACGCACGGCGATCTCGTGGTCACCGGTAGTCAGCCACTCGGCCGGTACGCTGACCTCCAGCCGACGCTCGCCGATCCACAGGTTGCGCAAGGGCAGGTCGGCTTCCGGCAAGGGCACGGAGTTCGCCAGCAGGCGCCCATCCAGATAGACCAGCACGGGCGTGCGGTGGCTGAAGGCCAGTGCCCAGGTCGTGCCGGCCGGTCGGTCCAGTGTGAAACCCGCGACCAGCCACACCGGGGCCGGCTGCCCTGGCGCTGCCGCCGGTTCGAAGAAGGGCAATGCCACGGGCCGCCCCGATGCCTGCAGGGGCGGCACCAGGCTTGGGTCATCGACGCGCCTGGCCTGCTGCGGCATCAGCAGCCCGGCGCGTGAAACCGACTCGGCGGCATGCAGTGACAGCGCATGCAGCGAGACCGTGAGCACCGGTGGCAGCAACAGCGCCAGCACAAGCCACAGCCAGCGCGTGCGGGCGTGCACCGCAGCAGCGGGTGGCGGGGACGGGCCGGACGACTGGGGCACGGTGGAAGGCATCTGGACCTTTTCGGCGGCTCGACCAACGCTGTGGACCGGCACATGGCGGCTGGCCGGCGCCGGGCGGACAGCGAGCGCCGGATTCTGCGGCATCGCTGTCGGCCTGTTCCCGGATGGCCGATGCGCCTACGTAGAAACCGTGTCGCGCGCGCGATGGCCGCTGCCTAAGATCCGGCAGCCTGATCCCCTGTGTTGGCTGGAGATGCCGTGAACCAGATCCTGCTCGCCCTGGCCCTGTGCGCCGGCGCAAGCCTTGCTCACGCCGCGTACCCGGAACGGCCGGTGACGCTGGTCGTTCCTTTTCCGGCCGGGGGGCCGACCGACAAGCTGGCCCGCGACCTGGCCGATGGGCTGCGCCGACACCTCGGCAACCAGACAGTGGTGATCGAAAACGTCGGCGGCGCGGGCGGCACGCTGGGGGCGGCCAAGGTCGCCAAGGCCACGGCCGACGGCTACACCTTGCTCCTGCATCACATCGGGATGGCCACCAGTCCAGGGCTGTACCGCCATCTTCCGTACAGGACGCTGGAGGACTTCGAATACCTGGGCCTGGTCAACGAGGTGCCGATGGCCGTCATCGGCCGGGCCTCGCTGCCGGCACGCAACTACGCCGAGTTGGTGGCCTGGCTGAAGGCCAACAAGGGCAAGATCAACCTGGCCCACGCCGGTCTGGGCGCGGCGTCGCACCTGTGCGGCCTGCTCTTGCAGCAGCGCCTGAAGATCGAGATGACCAGCGTGCGCTACAAAGGCACCGCCCCGGCGATGAACGACCTGCTCGGCGGCCAGGTGGACATCCTGTGCGACCAGACCACCAACACCAGCGGCCCGATCGCTTCCGGGGCCGTCAGGGCCTTTGCCGTGACCACGCTCAAGCCTCTGACGACCCCCGCGCTGGCCAGGCTGCCGACGCTGGATTCGCAGGGCCTGGCGGGTTTCAACGTGGCCATCTGGCACGGCCTGTACGCGCCCAGGGGCACACCCCGCGCGATCCTGGGGCAACTCAACCAGGCTTTGCGGGCGGCGCTCAAGGATCCCGAGTTCGTCAAGCGCCAGGAAGCGCTGGGCGCCGTGGTGGTGACCGATGCCCGCCAGGGCGCGGCCGAACACCGGCGCTTCGTCGAGGCCGAGATCGCCAAATGGGGTCCGGCCATTCAGGCCGCCGGTCAATACGCGGACTGAAGGAAGGCACGAACGAGGAGGTGGGCAGGTTTGCCCGGGCCAGCGCGGTTGGACTCGCCGGGCGTCATCAGTTCACCCTCAGTGGAATCGTCACCGGCCCGTCGTTGACCAGGTGCACCCGCATGTCGGCGCCAAAGACGCCGGCCTGCACGACGGGGTGCCGCTGGCGCGCCAGTCGCAGGGTGTCTTCGTAGATCGCCCGTCCCAGTTCGGCCGGCGCAGCTCCGATGAAACTCGGCCGATTGCCGCCCGAGGTGTCGGCCGCCAAGGTGAACTGCGAAACGAGCAGCAGCCCACCCTGCACGTCCTGCACGCTCAGGTTCATCCGGCCGGCCGGATCACTGAACACGCGCAGTTTCAGCAGCTTGTCGACCATCCGGGCCACCTGGCCCGCGCCGTCCGCCGGCTCGGCACACACCAGCACCAGCAAGCCGCGGCCGATGGCGCCGACGACCGACCCGGCGATCTCCACGCGAGCTTCGGCAACGCGCTGCACCAGCGCGATCACAGCAAGTCCTGCTTGTCCGCGAAGTGTGCTTCCACATCCAGCGGCAGCAGCTGGATCGTGGCGCGCAGCCCCGGCACCGCGCTCATCAGCGCCTGTTCGACGCTGGTGCGCACTGCCGCCGCGCGGCCCAGCGTCCAGCCGGCCGGCATGTGCATGTGCAGGTCGACAAAACGCCGTTGGCCCGCGCGGCGCGTCACGATGTGATCGAAACGGATGGTCTGGTGGCCAAATTCCGCCAGGACAAGGTCGATCTGCCTCCGCGCATCGGGCTCCAGGGCGTGGTCCATCAGGCCGTTGGCCGAGCCGGCGATCAGCCGCCCACCTTCACGCATGATGTTCAGCGCCACCGCAATGGCGATCAACGGGTCCAGCAGCAGCCAGCCGGTGGCCTGCACGGCCAGCAAGCCCAGCACGACCCCGGCGGAGGTCCAGACGTCGGTGAAGAGATGGCGGGCATCGGCTTCCAGCGCCGCCGAGCGCGCGCTGCGCGCCTTGCGCAGCATGCTCCAGGCCAGCAGGCCGTTCATCACCGAGCTGACCACCGACAGCACCAGGCCGATGTTGACGGACTCCAGCGGCTTCGGATCCAGCAACCGCAGCACCGCCGTCCAGATGATGCCGGCGGCGGCGGCAAAGATCAGCACGCCCTCGAAGCCGCTGGAAAAGTACTCGGCCTTGTGATGCCCGTAGGGATGGTCGTCGTCCGGCGGACGCGCGGCCACGGTGACCATCGCCAGGGCGAACATCGCACCGGCCAGGTTGACCAGCGACTCCATCGCGTCGGACAGCAGGCTGACGCTGCCGCTGATCCACCACGCCCCCGTCTTCAGCGCGATGGCGGCCAGCGCCACGGCCACCGAGATGCGAAGGTAGGTCGAGACCTGCATCCCGCCGCCGGGCTTCGGATCGGCGGCCGTGCTCACATCGAGAGCGTCACACGCGCGAACTTGCGCTTGCCGACCTGCACCACGCAGGTCCCGGCAGCGACCTTCAAGGCCTTGTCACTGACCACCGTGCCGTCGATGCGCACGCCGCCCTGTTCCACCAGGCGCAGGGCTTCGCTGGTGCTGGGTGCCAGCCCTGCCTGTTTGAGCAGCGCACCGATGGACAGGGGCGCACCGCCAAGGCTGACTTGGGGCACCTCGTCCGGCACACCACCGCTGGCCCGGCGCTGGAAGTCCTCGTGCGCCGCTTCGGCTGCTGCCGCGCTGTGGAATCGCGCGGTGATCTCCTTGGCCAGCAGCACCTTGGCGTCCTTGGGGTTGCGGCCCGCGGCCACCTCGGCCTTCAGCCGTGCTATCTCGGCTTCGGGGCGGAAGGACAGGAGCGTGAACCACCGCCACATCTGCACGTCGCTGATCGACAGCACCTTGGCGAACATGGTGTTGGCGTCCTCGGTGATGCCGATGTAGTTGTTCTTGCTCTTGGACATCTTCTCGACGCCGTCCAGGCCTTCGAGCAAGGGCATGGTCAGGATGCATTGCGGCTCCTGCCCAAACTCGCTCTGCAAGGCACGGCCGACCAGCAGGTTGAACTTCTGGTCGGTCCCGCCGAGTTCGAGGTCGGATTGCAGAGCCACCGAGTCGTAGCCCTGCATCAGCGGGTAGAGCAGTTCATGCACACTGATCGGGTTGCCGGCCTTGAAACGCTTGGTAAAGTCGTCGCGCTCCAGCATGCGTGCCAGCGTGTATTTCGCGGCCAGTTCGATCATGCCTCGGGCACCCAGCGGGTCGCTCCATTCGCTGTTGTAGCGGATCTCGGTCCTGCCAGGGTCGAGCACCAGGCTGGCCTGCCGGTAATAGGTCTGGGCGTTGGCCTCGATCTGTTCCCGGGTCAGCGGCGGTCTCGTCGCGTTGCGGCCCGAAGGGTCACCGATCATCGAGGTGAAGTCGCCGATGAGAAATATCACCGTATGGCCTAGGTCCTGGAGCTGGCGCATCTTGTTCAGCACCACCGTATGGCCGATGTGGATGTCCGGGGCCGTCGGGTCCAGGCCCAGCTTGATGCGCAGGGGCTTGCCGCTGGCCTCCGAACGTGTCAGCTTGGTCACCCATTCGGACTGGGGCAGCAGTTCTTCGCAGCCCCGCAGCGAGACGGCCAGTGCCTCGCGCACGCGTTCGCTGGTCGGGTGGGATTGGGACGACACAGGGGCTGTCGAGGCGGGCTTCGGCTCGGTCATCGGGCTCTTACATCTAGGCGGTTACAGGTGCTGGCGACGACCCGGCCGTGGCTATAATGGGGCGGATCGCCTGCCACAGTGGGCTCGCACCGGAAGAAGCCAACCAGCGTTTCCCCGACAAGCGTTCGAATTCTAGTGGACGGCCTGTCAGCCGCGTCCTTGTCCGTTCAGGACGGCGCATTGCAGGTTTCCGTTCCGTACACATCCCCTGCCTGCCGTGGGCCCTTGGTCTGGCCGGCAAGAAGAGTTGACTGTCGTCTTGCAGATTCAAATCGGTCTCGCCGCGCAGCACCTGCGGCAGTTTGCTGACCACCATCGCAAGGGCCTGATCGCTGGCGCCGTTGCGTTGATGGCCGGCTTCGGCATCACCGCCGTGGCCGTGGCGCCGCTGGCCAACGATGCAACGCCGCTGGCCCAGCGCCTGGTGATCGAGGCCGTTGTGCCCCAAGGGCTGGATGCCCAGCTCGAGGCCCTGTCGAACCAGGATTTGCCGCTCACACGCAGCGATGTGACGCGCAGCGTCGACACCGCCGAAACCCTGCTGGCCCGGTTGGGTGTGCGCGATGCAGCCGCGCTGCAGATGCTGCGTCACGACCGCATCGCCCGGTCGCTGCTGGCCGGCCGCGGCGGCAAGATGGTGCAGGCCAAGACAGCTCCCGATGGCAGCCTGCAGGAACTGGTGGCCCGTTTCCCTGCCGCCGGCGCCGACCAGGCCCGCACCCACTTCACCCGCCTGACCCTGCGTCAACAGGCCGGCCAGTGGGCTGCCGAGATGCAGACCCTGCCCTACGGCACCCAAGTGCGGCTGTCCAGCGGCAGCATTCGCACTTCGTTGTTTGCGGCCACCGATGAAGCCGGCCTGCCGGACAGCGTCGCCACCCAGCTGGCCGAGATCTTCGCCACCGAAATCGACTTCCACCGCGAACTGCGCAGAGGCGACACCTTCAACCTCGTCTACGAGGCGCTGACAGCCGATGGCGAACCCGTGGCCTGGAACGAAGGCGCCGGCCGTGTCCTGGCCGCCGAGTTCGTGAACGCCGGACGCACGCACCAGGCACTCTGGTTCGTTGGCAGCGACGGCCGCGGCAGCTACTACGGCCCCGACGGCCGCAGCCGCAAGCGCGCTTTCCTGGCCAGTCCGGTCGAGTTCTCGCGCGTCACCTCGGGCTTCGCGATGCGCTTTCACCCGATCCTGCAGCGCATGCGCCAGCACAACGGCGTGGACTATGGGGCCCCGGTCGGCACGCCGGTTCGCAGCGTGGCCGACGGCGTGGTCGAGTTCGCAGGCACGCAAAACGGCTATGGCAAGGTCATCGAAGTACGCCATGGCAAGGATCGCAGCACCCTGTATGCCCACTTGAGCAGCATCGGGGTGGTCAAGGGGCAGCGCATCGAACAAGGCCAGCACCTGGGCGCCGTGGGCATGACGGGCCTGACCACAGGACCTCATCTGCACTTCGAGTTCCGCGTCAACGGCGTGCATCAGGATCCGCTCAGCATCGCCCATGCGGCCGATACGCTGCCCGTGGACGCGGCGGCAAGACCGCGCTTCGACGAAATGGCCCGCATGGTGCAAGCCAAGCTGGATGTGGCCGAGTCGTTGACAGGCCGGCGCGCCCGCTTCGAGTAGGCCCGGTTGCCCGTGGCCTGGTTCGTCGGGCTGATGTCGGGCACCTCGCTGGATGGCGTGGACGGCGTTCTGGCACGAGCCCAATCGGACCTGCCTTTTGGCGCCGTGGCCCACGTGCACCAGGTCTTCGATCCCGACCTGCGTGCCGCCCTGCTGGATCTGAACACACCAGGAGCTGACGAAATCCATCGGGCGGCGTTGGCCACCACCGCCTTGATGCGCCTTTACGCCGAGGTCGTGGCGAAGCTGCTTCAGGACGCACGCCTCGAGGCCCGGGAAGTGCGCGCCGTTGGTGCACATGGCCAGACCGTACGTCATCGACCCGCCGACTTCGACGGCATCGGCTACACGGTGCAACTGGTCAACGGTGCATTGCTGGCAGAACTAACGGGGGTGGATGTGGTCTGCGACTTCCGGAGTCGCGATGTGGCTGCCGGTGGCCAGGGCGCGCCGCTGGTACCGGCGTTTCATGACGCCTGCTTTTCCCGCCGTGACCAGGATGTCGCGGTGCTCAACATCGGCGGCATTGCCAACCTCACGCTGCTGCCGGCACAGGGTACCGTACGGGGATTCGACTGCGGTCCCGGCAATGTGCTGATGGACCTGTGGTGCCAGCGACACCGAGGCCAGCGCTTTGACGCCGACGGCGCCTGGGCCGCCAGCGGGCAGGTGCTCCCTGGCCTCCTGGACCTGTGGCTGCAAGAGGCCTATTTCGGTTGGTCGCCGCCGAAAAGCACAGGGCGCGACCGCTTTCACGCCGCCTGGTTGGACGCGCGTCTGCACGAAGCGCCGGCTACGGATGTGATGGCCACGCTGGCGGAACTCACCGCCACCGTGGCGTTGCAGGCCCTTGGTCAATTCGCACCAGCCACGCAGCGCCTGCTGGTGTGCGGCGGGGGCGCCTACAACCGGCACCTGATGCGTCGTTTGACAGAACTGGGCGGTTCGGCCCTGCAGGTCCAGAGCACAGCTTCGGCAGGTATTCAGCCCGATCAGGTCGAAGCACTGGCCTTTGCCTGGCTGGCCCAGCGACTGGTGAATCACGAACCCGGCAATCTGCCCGCCGTCACCGGCGCGCGGGGCCTGCGCCCCTTGGGTGCGCTCTACCCTGCCGGATGAGTGGTCAGACGGAAAACGAGGACCCGCAACCGCAGGTCGTCGTGGCGTTCGGATTCTTGATCACGAACTGGGCACCTTGCAGGTCTTCCTTGTAGTCGATCTCGGCGCCCACCAGGTACTGCAGGCTCATCGCGTCGATCAGCAGCGTAACGCCATTCTTGGCCATCTGCGTGTCGTCTTCGTTGACGACTTCATCGAAGGTGAAGCCGTACTGGAAGCCAGAGCAACCACCACCCTGCACGAATACGCGCAGCTTCAGATCCGGATTGCCCTCTTCGGCCACCAGGTCCGCCACTTTGGCTGCGGCGCTGTCGGTGAAGACCAGCGGTGGCGGCGGGGCGTCTTCGACGGTGGTGGGGGCGGCTTCGGCGATGGCGTTCATGGCGTTCTCCTGGGAAGAGCGGTCAAGCGTCGTTGGACGCAGCAAGTGTGAGGGTGGGCTTTTCGGCGGACTTCAACGGCTTGAGCAAGCCCTCGACTTGTGCGCCCTGGTGCATTTCAAGCATCTGATAGCGCACGTCGCCTTCGATCCGGGCCTTGGGCTGGAGTTCGAGCAGTTCGTCCGAATGCACCGGCCCGATGACTGCACCATTGATGATCACATGGCCGGCCCTGACCTTGCCATGCACGCGGGCTTTTTCACTGATGACAAGGATGCTCCGGCCATCGGCAGCTTCGACATCGCCGTGCACCTCGCCATCGATGCGCAGGCCCTCGTCAAACCGGATATCGCCTTTCACGACCACCCCTTCGCCTATCAGACTGCGAATGGGGGGTGGCTTCTTCTTGCCCAGGCCGAACATAGGCTGGCTCCTGTCTGGCCCGGCTAGAGCCGGGTCGTGTGGGTGGCCCGCGTCACGCCCCTGGCGTCCAGCACGCGGACCTGTACCGTTTTTATCACGGCCGCTGCAGGGTGTTCGACCAGGCCTTCGACCCGCGCCACCTGCTTCACCTGCAAGGCCCGAGGCCCACCAGGAAGCGTCTGCACCCAGGCCTTGCCGTCCAGCGAACCCGACAGCTGCAGTTCGTAGCGGCCGTTGAAGTCTGCGCTGTCCTTGCCGTTCTGCACCACGAGCATCTGGTAGCGCAGTTCGCCGGGGGCTTTGGCTTCGGCCTGCAGGCCACGCAACTGAAGGCCCTCGGCACCTGTAGGCAGCAACTTCTGGAAGAACCCGAGCTCGGCCTGCAAATTCAGCTTCTCCGCCTCCACCTGACGCAACTGGAGAGCCAGCTTTTCCTGCGCCGTGCGCTCTGCCCTGAGCAGGCTTTCTGCCGTATTGGCGACTTGCCTGGCCTGATCGTGCTCCTCTTGCAGGCGGGTCAACTCGCCACGCAGGGTGGCCAATTCTTCCTTGGCCCCCCGGTCCAGCCCGGCAAACTGCTTGCCGAAATCGAAGGCCCAGAGCGCCAGCGCAGCCGAAAAGCCGAACATGATGCTCACGGCCGCCCAGCGCAGGGGCCAGGGCAGGCGACTGCGCACGATCATCCTCGGTGCACTGACCGATAGACGACGGCGCAGGAGTTTCCACCGCATGGGGCCGGACCGCCCGGCCGGGGTCCGTGAAGGGCCCCGTGCCGGATGTCAGCGCTTGCTGAACTGCTTGCGGCGGCGGGCGCCGTGCAGACCCACCTTCTTGCGCTCGACTTCGCGCGCATCACGCGTCACGAAGCCGGCGCGGCTGAGATCGGCCTTGAGCGCGACGTCATAGTCGATCAGCGCGCGGGTGATGCCGTGGCGCACCGCTCCGGCCTGGCCGGATTCACCGCCGCCGTGCACGTTGATCTTGATGTCGAAGGCGCCATCATTGGCCGTCAGCAGCAGAGGCTGCTTGACGATCATGATCGACGTCTGGCGGCCGAAGTACGCGTCGATGGTCTTTCCATTGATGACGATCTGGCCGCTGCCCTTCTTGATGAATACCCGCGCCACGCTCGACTTGCGGCGGCCGGTGCCGTAGTTCCACTGTCCGATCATTGCAGCGTCCTCAAATCTCAAGCGGCTTGGGCTGCTGAGCGGCGTGCGGGTGGTTGTCACCGGCATACACCTTCAGCTTCTTGACCATCGCGTAACCGAGCGGTCCCTTGGGCAACATGCCCTTGACGGCCTTCTCGAGCGCGCGGCCGGGGTGCTTGGCCTGCATGTCCTTGAAGGGCGTGGCGGTGATGCCGCCGGGGTAGCCCGAATGCCGGTAGTAGATCTTGTCGGTGGCCTTGGCCCCCGTGACGCGGATCTTGTCGGCATTGACGACGATGATGAAATCACCGGTATCGACGTGAGGCGTGTAGATGGCCTTGTGCTTGCCGCGCAAACGGCGTGCTGCTTCGCTGGCAACACGTCCGAGCACCTTGTCGGTGGCGTCAATCACAAACCACTCGTGCTTCACCTCGGCCGGCTTGGCGCTGAAGGTCTTCATGAGGGTCTTTCCAGGAGCGCACCACCATGGGCGGTGCGCGGTGTCTTCGGTCTGTGGCCTGTGCCGTACGAACCGGGCTTTTCGTCCCCTCTGCCCAACCACTCTCTTGGCACCGCTTGTCTGAAGGCGGCCTCGCAAGGTGCTGGGCAGGCCTGCCTCACAAAGGCCCGGGTGGCAGGCCACCCGGCTTCGCACGACAAGCGCTCGCACTCACCCGTCCGAATCCGGGCAAGCCTTGCAGTGTACACCGGTTCACAGGGGTGGCAGGGTGAGTCATTGCTTGAACTGGGCGGTTCAACAGCCGCTGCATTGGGGGTTAACCCTAAATTTCTCGTCTAGGATCGACCCATGACCCTGGAGCAACGATGACACAGCACGCCGAATCGCTGGCCATGCCGGCGGACGCTCGAACGCGCAGCGCAGCGAGGCGAGGTGAGCCTGTCAAGCAATGGCTGCCGGTGCGCACACTGGACAGCCAGCATCGCACGCAGGTCCGCCGTCATCTGCAAGCCCTGTCTCCGCAGGACCGGCAGTTGCGTTTCGCCCACATGGCCACCGATGAGCAGATCGAGCGCTACACCGACGAGATCGACTTCGTGCACGACGAGGTGTTCGGCGTCTTCGACCGCCGCCTGCGGCTGGTCGCGATGGCCCACCTGGCCTTTGCCCCGGATGGCCTGATGGCCGAGTTCGGGGTCTCGGTGGCCAGCCGGGTGCGGGGCCGCGGTTTTGGCACTCGCCTATTCGATCATGCGGTGATGCATGCCCGCAATCGTGGTGTCAGTACCCTGATCCTGTACGTGGCACGCGACAACGAAGCCATGCTCAGCATCGTGCGCCACGCAGGCGCGCAGATCAGCTTCGACGGCGCCGAAGCCACAGCCCGCCTGCCGCTGCTGGCAGACACCCTGGGCACCCGCCTGGAGGCGATGCTCGAGAAACACGCAGCAGAGTTCGACTATCAGCTGAAGCTGCGCGTGTTCAGGCTGGACCGGTCCTGGGAGGGCGAGCTTTCCCAGCCCTTGCCGTTCAGCTGAGACGGCCCGACGCGCCAGCCCCTGGGGCGGGTAGTGCGCCTGCCCCCGTACACGGGGTGCGCACGCAGGGGAACAGGCAGTAACATCTGACGCAAGCGTCTTGATGCAGTTCCTGCCTGCAGGATGGGGGCTTGTGCCCCGTCCTGGCCGTTCATGCACACCCAAATCTCGTGGATCCTGGCGTCGATTTCGCTGGTGCTCTTGGCCAGCGCGGGGTTGCTGTGGGTGATCTACGGCCGCGCGCCCAAGGGCGGGTCCTTGCCAACGGAGTGGACGCTGACTTCCAGACCCGTCTTCAGTGCCGAGGAGCGCAGGGTCTACCGCCAGCTGCGCGAGGCGTTGCCGCACCACATCCTGCTGTCCAAGCTGCCACTGGTGCGTTTCTGCCAGCCAACCGACCCCCAGGAAGTGCGCTACTGGTATCAGCTCCTGGGCACCATCCATGTCGCGTTCGCCATCTGCAGCGCCAACGGGCGTGTGCTGGCTGCCATCGACGTGGAAGGAGGACGCACGCCCTCGCGGCGGACCCAGTTGATCAAGCAGTCCGTGCTGGCTGCGTGCCGCGTACGCTACCTGCGCTGCTCGATGGACCATCTGCCCTCCATTCCCGAACTGCAGCTGCTGGTGCCGCATAGCGGGGCCACGGCCAGCGGGCCACAGCCCGCGCCCACATCCGGCCGACGCACGGCCAGCACGCCTGGGTCGCGGCGGCGGGGCAGCACCACCTTGTGGCAGGACTCCGGTTTCATGCAGGACTCCTTCTTCGGCGACGGCGCCCACGAACTGGGTCCACCCAACAGTGGTTTCGGCGGTCTGCGCAGCACGATCAGTCCGCACGACGAGTTCTCTTCCATCCCGGACAATCTGGGTGGTGTCGTCGTCGACAGCCAGCACGGGCCTCTGCGCCACTGATTGGACTATTCCCGACTCGATCCGCAGCAAGTCCTGGCCTCGCTGGACGCGGTGGGGCTGCGCGGCGACGGCCGTGTGCTGCAGCTCAACTCGTACGAAAACCGGGTCTTCCAGGTGTTCCTGGAAGACGGTCGGGTCGTGGTGGCCAAGTTCTATCGGCCGGGGCGCTGGCACGACGCCCAGATCGTCGAGGAACACACCTTTGCGCTGGAGCTGGCTGCGGCCGAGGTACCGGTGGTACCACCGCTGGCGCTGCATGCCGCCGTGGATGGGCCAGGGCTGACCCTGTTGGGCGACCCACCCACGCTGGCCCTGCATCGCACGCCGCACGGCACCCATCGCTTTGCGGTGGCGATGCGCTGTGCAGGCCGCGAACCGGAACTCGAAGCAGCGTCCACGCTGAGCCAGTTGGGGCGCTTCATCGGCCGCCTGCATGCCGTGGGGCGGCGCAGGCCATTCCAGCACCGGCACCGGCTGGACGCACGTGCCGACGGCCAGCGGGCGCTGACCCTGCTCTTGGCCAGCGGCCTCGTCACCGATGGTGAGCGCCCGGCCTGGCAGCAAGCCGCCGAGCACGCGCTGGCCAGCCTGGCAGCCGCCTTCGATGCCCAGCAGCCGCTGGCCAGCCTGCGCCTGCACGGCGACTGCCACCTGGGCAACGTGCTGTGGCGCTTCCAAGGCGAAGCGCCCGGCCCACACGTGGTGGATCTGGATGATGCGATGCAGGGCCCAGCCGTGCAGGATCTCTGGATGCTGGTATCCGGCGACCCATCCACGATGGCCGCACAGCTCGATCGGCTGCTGGACGGCTACGAACAGTTCTGCGAATTCGACGACCGCCAACGAAGGCTCATCGAGCCCTTGCGCACGCTGCGCATGTTGCGCCACAGCGCATGGTTGGCCGAACGCTGGGGCGACCCGACCTTCCCGCAGAACTTCCCGCACTTCGCGACGCAGGCCTACTGGTCACAGCAGACGGCACAACTGCGCGAACAGCTCGAACTGATGGCCGAGAGCCTGTGAGACTCTGAAGCCGGCCATCAGCCCGGTACGTCAGGCCACCAGCAGCCGGTTGACGCGCTGCACGTAGGCCGCCGGATCATCCAGCTGCCCACCCTCGGCGAGCAGCGCCTGGTCGAACAGGATCTGCGCCAGGTCGTCGAAGAGGGCCTCACCCTCGGCCGTGCCGCCCAGGCGCTTGACCAGCGCGTGTTCGGCATTCACCTCCAGGATGGGCTGCGAGCGCGGTGCGCCCTGCCCGGCCTGCTTGAGCAGGCGCGCCAGGTGCGAGCTCATGTCGCCTTCATCCACCACGATGCAGGCCGGTGAATCGACCAGTCGCGTCGTCGTGCGCACGTCCTTGGCGCGGTCCTTGAGTGCCGCTTTCAGGCGCTCCAGCACCGGCTTGAAGGACTCGGCCGCGGCTTCGGCCGCCTTCTTCTCTTCTTCGTCCTGCAGCTTGCCCAGGTCGACGCCGCCCTTGGCCACGCTCTGCAGCGGCTTGCCGTCGAATTCGTACAGGTGGCTCAGCATCCACTCGTCGACGCGGTCGGTGAACAGCAGCACCTCGATGCCCTTCTTGCGGAAGACCTCCAGCTGCGGGCTGCCCTTGGCAGCGGCCAGGCTGTCGGCGGTGATGTAGTAGATCGCTTCCTGGCCTTCCTTCATGCGGCCCACGTAGTCGGTGAAGGACACGCCTTCGTCGGCATGGGTCGACGCGAAGCGCAGCAGCTTGGCCAGCCGCTCCTGGTTGGCGTGGTCCTCGCCGATGCCCTCCTTGAGTACGGCGCCGAACTGCTTCCAGAACGCGGCGTACTTGTCCTTCTGGGAAGGATCGTCGCTCTGGGCCACGTCCTCCAGCATCGACAGCACGCGTTTGGTGCTGCCCTCGCGGATCGCCTTCACGTCGCGGCTTTCCTGCAACAGTTCGCGGCTCACGTTCAGCGGCAGGTCGGCGCTGTCGATCACGCCCTTGACAAAGCGCAGGTACACCGGCATCAGCGCCTCGGCGTCGTCCATGATGAAGACGCGCTTGACGTAGAGCTTGACGCCGCCGCGCTTGTCGCGGTTCCACAGGTCGAAGGGCGCCTTGGCCGGCACGTACAGCAGCTGCGTGTACTCGGTGCGGCCCTCGACGCGGTTGTGCGTGTAGGCCAGCGGCGCGTCGTGGTCGTAGCTGATCTGCTTGTAGAACTCCTGGTACTGCGCGTCGGTGATGTCGCTCTTGCTGCGCGTCCACAGCGCCGCGGCCTTGTTCACCGGCTCCCATTCGTCCGTGGTGACCTGCTGCTTCTTCTCGTCGTCCCACTTCTGCTTGGGCATCAGCACGGGCAGGCTGATGTGGTCGCTGTACTTGCTGATGATGGACTTGAGCTTCCAGGCGCTGAGGAACTCCTCCTCACCGTCGCGCAGGTGCAGGATGACGTCGGTGCCGCGCTGGGCGCGTTCGATGGTCTCGACCTCGAAGTCGCCCGTGCCCTCGCTGCTCCAGCGCACACCCTCGCCGGGTGCTGCGCCGGCGCGGCGGGTCTCGACGGTCAGCCGGTCGGCCACGATGAAGCCGCTGTAGAAGCCCACGCCGAACTGGCCGATCAGGTTGGCGTCCTTCTTCTGCTCGCCCTCGAGCTGGGCCATGAATTCGCGCGTACCGCTCTTGGCGATCGTGCCCAGGTGCGATACGGCCTCGTCGGCACTCATGCCGATCCCGTTGTCGCGGATGGTGATGGTCTTGGCCTGTTCGTCGTACCAGACCCGGATCTCCAGATTGGGGGCATCCTCGTACAACGCCGCCTTGTCCAGCGCTTCGAAGCGCAGCTTGTCGCAGGCATCGGAAGCGTTGGAGACCAGTTCGCGCAGGAAGATCTCCTTGTTGGAGTACAGCGAATGGGTGACGAGGTGCAGGATCTGCTTGACCTCGGCCTGGAATGACAGGGTTTTCTTGTCCATCGACGAGTCGTGATTCAAAGAGTGAAAGATCGGCGGCCAACGCTTCGGCCGGCCTGCCCAGACAGCCACGATGGGGGCGCGGCGCCGGATTTCAAGCCCTGGCGGCCCGGCAGGCAGGCGCATGGTCTGCGGCACGGCTCTCGTGACCGCCGTCATCGAGAGCGGCGGGACCGGCCTGCCAGGACGCCGCAGGCAGGGCGCACAGCGCCAGCAGCTGCGGCAGCAGCCCGACCGACGACAGCGTGCACGCCGATTGACCCTGCAGGATCCGAGCCCCTCGCAGCACGACGCCACAACGATGGCGGGTGCTGGCCTGCACGCCATCGAAGCCTAGCGTCACGACCTGGGAGGGCCGCAGTACCCGTACCGGACCCGTCCGGTGCAGCGTGGTGGTCTGGACCAGCCGATCCAGTTCCAACGCTTGTACCGCGGCCAGGCCGGGCTCCAGCCTGGCGATGGTCACCAGTTCCAGGTCGCCGGCGCGGGGAGCTTCGTGCCGCGCGACGGCATCCACCACGGCCTGCACCTCGTCTGTGCCGGCAGGCTGGCGGTTCCAGACCGCGAAGCTGCACATGCCGTGACCGAGGCCACCCGCATCACGCTGCACATAGACGAGCACTGCCGCGATGTGCAGCGGCTCGTCCTTCCAGGCCCAGGCGATGGCCGGCTCGGGCCTGGCGCCTGGCCGCAGCGCGTTGCGGGGCCGGAGCAACAGGCCCAACGCGCCGTGCTCGCGGGCCCGGCGTCGCAGTTCGTCGCCCTCGAGCCAGTCGGCCACAGGCAGCTCGGCAGCGGTGCTCAGCGCAGCGGTGAACTGCAGCACGGGCAGCACCTGCAGGCGAGCCACCCTTTCATGCAGCGGCAGGCCCTGCAGGTCCGAGCCCCGGTCCTCCAGCAGGTCCTGCGCCACGAAGCGTGCAGGCCGGCCGGCACGCAGCAGGCCGTCCAGCGCCGTGCCGTCCGGCAGTCCCAGGGCCGCAGCGGCGACTTCGGGCACGCTGGCGGTGACGAGTTCTTGATCCGCCGACCAGATCC